>NZ_JACVQL010000219.1 GCF_019733465.1 Actinotalea ferrariae
CGCCATCATGCTCGGCAGCGAGACCGGGACGAAGCTCAGCCGCGGCGTGCTCATCGAGAACAACTTCCTCGACGGCGGCAACTACACGATCAACATCTCGAGCTCGATCACCGCGGAGGACGTCGTCGTGCGTGACAACGTCTTCGGCTCGAACGCGCGCTACGGGCCGATCCTCACGCGGAGCGACGTGCCCATCGACGAGGGCAACGTGCTCGAGGGGTCCAGCGAGCCTGCGCCGGTCGACACGCGCGACGACTGACGCACCCGAGGCGCCGCCGCACCCGGGCCCCCGCAGCCGGTCGGACGACCCGGTCCGTCAGACCCGGGCGACCGCCCGACGGCGCGCCGCCTGGAGCAGGTCGTCGAGCGTCAGCTCGTCCGCCTCGCGCATGAGGGCGAGCCCCCGCTCCGACGCGACCCGGGCGATCTGCTCCTGGTGGTCGTCCACGTGCTCGTCGTGCGCCGCGCGGCGCGGCACGAGCACCGGGACCTTGCCCGCCTGCAGGCAGCGGATGAAGGACCCGACGCCCGCGTGCGAGACGACGACGTCGGCGCGCTGGATCTCCTCCTGGAACTCCGCGTCGGGCATGACGGCCCGCGCGTCGGCGAGCGCCAGGTCGGCGACGTCGGTGACGCCCGTCTGCCACACCACCTGGCAGCCGTCCGGGACGATCGCGAGCACGCGCTCCACGAGGCGCCGGAACTGCCACGGCCGCGCCGTCCCGAGCGTCACGAAGACGCGCGAGAGGGTCGCCTGCCGGGCGTCGTCGACCGCGAAGGAGTCGAGCAGGCTGCGCTCGTACCGCCACCGGTCGTCGGCGTTGGCGGGGTACTGCGTGAAGCACCCGACCCACGGCACGCGCGCGAGCACCTTGCCCGAGAGCGACGGCCCGTTCGACCGCGCGAGGCTCTCGACGAAAGTGGGACGGGCGCCGGCCAGGGGCGCCGCCGGCAGGGCCACGAGCGCGAGCGCCGCGCCCGTGCTGTAGACCTTGTCGACGCCGTGGCGCCGCAGCGCACCGACCACCGACGGCGTGCGGCGCAGGACGGTGACCCAGTCGCGCGCCTCGACCGGCGGGACGAAGTGCACCCGGCGACCGGCGAGCATGCTCTCGCTCTGCGGCGTGCGGTGGGTGATCCACAGGGCGTCGCGGTGGCGCTGCGGCTCGAGGAGCGGCGCCAGCAGGGACATCTGGACGAGGTGGCCGCCGGTCGTCGCGACGAAGGCGGGAACCGGTGTGGCGGGGCGTGGCACGGCGTCACTGTGGCACCGGTCGCACGGTGCGACCAACCGGCGTCCGGCCCGCGGTCGTCTCCGCGGCCGTCGGGACGGCCAGGTACGGTTCGTCCCGATTCATCCGGCCACGCTCCCGTCGCACGGGGGTATCCACACGGAAACATGGGACGTGCATGATGGGCAGCGTGGACACGGAGCAGGGGGGCCCGCGACCGGACGCCGCGCGCACCGCGCCGGCCGGCGCGGCGAGCCTCGACGAGCACGCGGACCGCACCGTCGACGTCTCCGTCGTGGTGGTCACGTACAACGCGGGCGACCTCGTGCGCGCGTGCCTCGAGTCGATCGAGGCGGGTGCCGGGCCGGACGTCACCTACGAGGTCATCGCCCTCGACAACGCCTCGTCGCCCCCGCTCGGTCCGCTGCTGCGCGAGTACCTCGACGACGACCACGTCGTCGAGCTCGCGGAGAACGTCGGCTTCGGGCGCGCCTGCAACGAGGGCGCCCGCCGGGCCCGCGGACGGTACGTGCTGCTGCTCAACCCGGACGCCGAGGTCCGCCCCGGCGCGATCGCGACCCTCGTGCGAGCCGCCGACGCCGAGCCGCGCACGGGTGTCGTCGGCGGGCGCACCGTGACGCCCGCGGGCGAGCTGGACCCGCGCTCGTGCTGGGGCGCGCCGACGCTGTGGAGCACCGTGTGCTTCGCGCTCGGGCTGAGCACCGTCTTCTCCGGCTCGCGGCTCTTCGACCCCGAGTCGCTCGGTCGCTGGGAGCGCGACAGCGAGCGCGACGTCGACATCGTCACCGGCTGCCTGCTGCTGGCGCCCCGGGACCTGTGGCTCGAGCTGGGCGGCTTCGACCCGGACTACTTCATGTACGGCGAGGACGCGGACCTGTGCCGCCGCGTCCACGAGCGTGGCCGCCGCGTCTGGATCACGCCCGACGCCGTCGCCCTCCACGCGGTCGGGGCGTCGTCGACCTCCGCGACCAAGTCCGTCATGGTCCTCAAGGGGCGCATGACCTACGTGCGCAAGCACGCGCGTCCGCCGCTCAGGCAGGTCATGCAGGGCCTCGTCCTCGCCGGCGTCGCCCTGCGCGCGACCGGCTTCCGGCTCCTCGGACGGCGCGACGTCGGCTGGGTGCACGCGTGGGCGCGGCGCGCGCAGTGGCGCGACGGCTACCCGCCGGCCCCTGCGGCCGCCGTCGGGCCCGCATGACGCGCATCGGACTCGTGGCGAGCGTCCCCTACCGCGGCCACCGCCTCTACGAGCAGCGTCTCGCGACCGCGCTCGCCGCGCACGCGCGCGTCGCCTACCTCGAGCCGCCGCGCGGCCCGCGCTCGCTCGCCGAGTGGCGCGAGCGCACGATCGTCGACGGCGGGCGGACGGCCGTCGTGCCGGCGTGGACCGTGCCGTTC
>NZ_JACVQL010000022.1 GCF_019733465.1 Actinotalea ferrariae
GGTCCGCGCGCAGCACGCCCACCACCTCGCGCAGCTCGTCGAGCGCCTGGCGCACGCCCGCGCGCACGACGCCGGCGGCCGTCGCGCGCTCCTGGGGCGTGGCGTCAGGCCGCTGCTCGAGGGCCCCGGCGTACGTCGCGACGAGCGACAGGCGGTGCGCGAGCGAGTCGTGCATCTCCCGCGCGATCCGCGCCCGCTCCTCGGCGCGTGCGTCGCGGACCACCCGGTCCCTGTCCGCCTCTGCCCGGCGTGCGCGGTCGGCCAGCTGGCGCAGCACCTCCTCGCGCGCCTGCGCGAGGGCACCCCAGCCGAGCAGCGCGGCGTGGGTCAGGACGACGAGCACAACCCACCACCCGAGCGGCAGACCCGGCATCGGACGCCAGAGCCCGCGCACGACGTGCGCGGCGGCGCCGAGGGCGGCGAGGGCGGCCGCGCGGCCGAACGGCCCTGTCCGCGCGGCGTGGAGCACGGCGAACGTGGCGGCAGGCGTGGCGAGCGGCGACGCGGCCGCCGCGAGGGTCAGGGCGACGGTCACGGCCGTGGGGCGTCGGCGGAGCAGCGGGACGACGACGAGGCAGGCGAGGGCGACGACGACGTCGGCCGCGACCGTGCGGCCGGGCGGCCCCGCCGCGAGCTCGCCGAGGAGCGCGAGCGCGCTGAGCACCGCGAGCCCCGCCACCGTGATCGCGGTCCCGGCCGCCGTGGCGAGACCCCAGCGTCCTCCCGGCGCAGCCGGCGACCACGTGCGTCGGCGGGGCGTCGTCGGGCGTGGCGCGTGCGCCGTCCGCCTCGGCTCTGTCACCCGGCCCAGCGTAGGCAGAGCCCGTCCGCGCTCGTACCGACGAAGGTCGGGCCCGACCGCGACGAAGGTCGGAGGTGACCGCGACGGAGGTCGCGCGCGACCGCGACGGAGGTCGCAGGGCGCTCGTCGTCCGGCCGATGCCCGACGCGTCGCGCCGAGGGGACCGTGGGGATCGACCGGCGGGCGCCCATCGCAGCCGCGGCGCGCTGCGGGACCGACCCGGGGTCCGACCGACCCCACATCCGACCGACCCCGCTTCCGACCGACCCTTTCGAGGAGGACCCCATGGACGACCCGTTCGGCTACCTGCTCACCGTCGCCGCCGTCGCCGTGGCGACCGGCGCCGCGGTGGCGCTCCCGCTCCCGTCGCGCTCGTCACCGGTGCGGCTCAGCTACCTGCTCTCCGTCGTCGTGGCCGAGGTCCCCGTGCTCGCAGCCCTGTGGCTCGCCGCGGCGACGGCGCTCGCGGCGACCGAGGGCGGGCTGACCACCCCGGTCGGCGGGCTCGGCGTCGGGCTCGCCGCTCTGACGTGCGTCGGACTGGGAGTCCTGACCGTCGGCGCGAGCCGAGCACCCGACGTCGTCGCGCGCGCCCTCGAGGAGGGCCTCGGGGCCGGAGGCCGGACGCCGTCGCGGCCGTCGTGGCTGCGCTGGGTCGCACCGCTGCCCGTGCGGCCGTGGAGCGTGCGGCGCATCCGTGGGGTCGCCTACGGGGACGGCGGCCGCCGCAACCGGATGGACCTCTACCGGCTGCGCGCGGGTGCGTCGGGCCCCGTGCTGGTCCACCTGCACGGCGGGGGCTTCTTCAGCGGCGGTCGCAGCCGCGAGGCCCGCGCGCTCCTGCACCGCATGGCCGCGCGCGGCTGGCTCTGCATCAGCGCGAGCTACCGGCTCGCGCCCGGTGCGGCGTTCCCGGACCCGCTGGTCGACACCAAGCGCGTCGTCGCGTGGGCACGCGAGCACGCGGACGAGCACGGTGCCGACGGGGCGCGCGTCGTGCTCGCGGGCAGCTCCGCGGGCGGGCACCTCGCGGCGCTCGCGGCGCTCACGGCGGGCGACGCCGCGCTCCAGCCGGGCTTCGAGCACGCGGACACGTCCGTGGCGGCCGTCGTCTCCCTGTACGGCTACCCGGGCCCCGTGTCGGGGGGCGGGCGCACCTGGTCGCCCACGGACGCCGTCGCGCCCGGCGCGCCGCCGTTCTTCGTCGCGCACGGCGCGCGCGACACGCTCGTGGTGGCGGCCGACCAGCGACGGTTCGTCGAGCGCCTGCGTGCCGTGTCCCGCGCACCCGTCGTGCTGGCGGAGCTCCCCGGCGCCCAGCACGGGTTCGACCTGCTGCGCTCGTTCCGGTTCGAGGCGGTGGTCGACGGCGTCGAGGTGTTCCTCGAGCAGGTGGTCGGTGCCGGTCGGGGAGCGGGTCGGGGGGCCGGCGTCGGCGCCGTCGTCACGCCTGCGGCGAACACGGGAGCCGGGCGGGAGGCGCGCGGTTAGCCTTGCAGGACGCCGTCGCAAGGAGTGCCAGATGTTCGAGAGATTCACGGACCGAGCCCGCCGTGTTGTCGTCCTCGCCCAGGAAGAGGCGCGGATGCTCAACCACAACTACATCGGGACCGAGCACATCCTGCTCGGCCTCATCCACGAGGGTGAGGGCGTCGCCGCCAAGGCGCTCGAGTCGCTCGGCATCTCGCTCGACGCGGTGCGTCAGCAGGTGCAGGAGATCATCGGCGAGGGTCAGCAGGCGCCGTCGGGCCACATCCCCTTCACGCCGCGTGCCAAGAAGGTGCTCGAGCTGTCGCTGCGCGAGGCGCTCCAGCTCGGCCACAACTACATCGGCACCGAGCACATCCTCCTCGGCCTCATCCGCGAGGGCGAGGGCGTCGCCGCCCAGGTGCTGAACAAGCTCGGCGCCGACCTCAACCGCGTGCGCCAGCAGGTCATCCAGCTGCTCTCGGGCTACCAGGGCAAGGAGCCGGTCTCGGCCGGCGGTCCCCAGGAGGGGCAGCCCTCGGGCTCCGCGGTGCTGGACCAGTTCGGCCGCAACCTCACGCAGGCGGCGCGCGAGGGCAAGCTCGACCCGGTCATCGGTCGCGACAAGGAGATCGAGCGGGTCATGCAGGTGCTGTCCCGCCGCACCAAGAACAACCCGGTGCTCATCGGCGAGCCGGGCGTCGGCAAGACGGCCGTCGTCGAGGGCCTCGCCCAGGACATCGTGCGCGGCGACGTCCCCGAGACGCTCAAGGACAAGCAGCTCTACACGCTCGACCTCGGCGCGCTCGTGGCCGGCTCGCGCTACCGCGGTGACTTCGAGGAGCGCCTGAAGAAGGTCCTCAAGGAGATCCGCACGCGCGGCGACATCATCCTGTTCATCGACGAGATCCACACGCTCGTCGGCGCGGGTGCCGCCGAGGGTGCGATCGACGCGGCGAGCATCCTCAAGCCGATGCTCGCTCGCGGCGAGCTCCAGACGATCGGCGCGACGACGCTCGAGGAGTACCGCAAGCACGTCGAGAAGGACGCCGCGCTCGAGCGCCGGTTCCAGCCGATCCAGGTCGCGGAGCCGAACCTCCAGCACGCGATCGAGATCCTCAAGGGTCTGCGCGACCGGTACGAGGCGCACCACCGCGTGTCGATCACCGACAGCGCGCTCGTGGCTGCGGCGACGCTCGCCGACCGCTACGTCAACGACCGCTTCCTGCCGGACAAGGCGATCGACCTGATCGACGAGGCCGGCGCGCGCCTGCGGATCCGTCGCATGACGGCCCCGCCGGAGCTGCGTGACCTCGACGAGAAGATCGCCGAGGCGCGTCGCGACAAGGAGTCGGCGATCGACGAGCAGGACTTCGAGAAGGCCGCGCGCCTGCGCGACGTCGAGAAGCAGCTCGGGCTCCAGCGGGCCGAGAAGGAGAAGGCCTGGAAGTCGGGCGACCTCGACACGGTCGCCGAGGTCGACGAGGAGCTCATCGCCGAGGTGCTGGCGCTCGCGACCGGCATCCCCGTCTTCAAGCTCACCGAGGAGGAGTCGAGCCGGCTGCTCCACATGGAGGAGGAGCTCGGCAAGCGGGTCATCGGCCAGGAGGAGGCCGTCAAGGCGCTCGCCCAGGCGATCCGTCGTACGCGTGCGGGCCTCAAGGACCCGAAGCGCCCGGGTGGGTCGTTCATCTTCGCGGGGCCCACGGGCGTCGGGAAGACGGAGCTCGCCAAGACGCTCGCCGAGTTCCTGTTCGGCGACGAGGACGCGCTCATCCAGCTCGACATGAGCGAGTTCTCCGAGAAGCACACGGTCTCGCGGCTGTTCGGCTCGCCCCCCGGCTACGTCGGGTACGACGAGGGCGGCCAGCTCACCGAGAAGGTGCGTCGTCGGCCGTTCTCCGTGGTCCTCTTCGACGAGGTCGAGAAGGCGCACGCGGACATCTTCAACTCGCTGCTGCAGATCCTCGAGGACGGTCGCCTGACCGACTCGCAGGGCCGGGTGGTCGACTTCAAGAACACCGTGATCATCATGACCACGAACCTCGGCACGCGGGACATCGCCAAGGGTCTGCAGACCGGCTTCCAGGCCGGCGGCGACCTGTCGACGTCCTACGAGCGGATGAAGGCGAAGGTCGGGGACGAGCTCAAGCAGCACTTCCGGCCCGAGTTCCTCAACCGCGTCGACGACGTGGTCGTCTTCCCGCAGCTGTCGCAGGAGGAGATCATCCAGATCGTCGACCTGATGATCGCCAAGCTCGCGCAGCGGCTGCGCGACAAGGACATGGGTCTCGAGCTCACGCCCGCGGCCAAGCAGCTGCTCGCCGAGAAGGGCTACGACCCGGTGCTCGGTGCCCGGCCGCTGCGCCGTGCGATCCAGCGCGAGATCGAGGACGTCCTGTCCGAGAAGATCCTGTTCGGGGAGCTGCGCGCCGGTCAGACGGTCGTCGTGGACGCCCACGGCGAGGGCCTGCTCGGGGAGTTCGAGTTCCGCGGGATCGGCAAGAAGGGCGCGATCCAGGACGACGTCGAGCCCGTGGGCGTCGCCGTCTCCTCGATGCCGCCGCTCACGACGACGGACGAGGGCCAGGCCTCCTGACCTCGGCTGCAGCCTGAACGCGACGCCCCGCCCGGTGAACCGGGCGGGGCGTCGTCGTGCGTGGGGGCGGTCGCGTCGCGTGGGGGCATTGCGGTGACTGCCGTGCATCGCGGTGCCTGCGATGCAAGGCGGGTCGGCCAGTCCCGGTGGCCTTGTGGACGCCCGTGCGGCGTGGGCGGGGACCGCTACGGTGCCGCGAGCGGCGACGACGTCCAGGAGGCAGGGATGAGGAGCGTGTTCGCGTTCCCGAGCGGGCGGCGGGCTGACGCCGAAGCGGCCCTCGACGCCATCGGCGCGCGGGCGGCCGACGGTGCATGGCACGTCGAGGACGTCCTCTGGGCGCGCATCGAGACCCAGGCCGAGGGTCTCTACGCGGACTGGCTGTACGACGACGTCATGGCGCTGGCCGCCGCGACCGGTGCGGTGCCGACGTGGGCCGTGATCGCGGACGCGTCCGGCCGTGTTCCTGGTCACGCCGAAGTCCTCATGCTGCTGCGGGCGGTCCTCGCCGGGGGAGGCGTGGCCCTCGACGACTACTCCGGGCGACCATGGACCCTCGGGGAGGTCGAAGCCGGCCGCTCCGTGGAGAGGGGTCGTAGGTTCTTCGAGCCCGCCTGATCGCGGCGAGGAGCGGTAGCGGTGCATGAGTGATCGAAGCTCTCGCCGTCGCGCGCGGTCAGCCGTGGCGCTCCTCGCGGCGCTCGTCGCGAGGCGGCGGCCGGCTCGGCCGTGTGCGTGGGTCGTCGAGGCGGTCGCGGGGTCGGATGCGTGGTCACCCGTGGACTCCCGTGGTGTGGAGCAGCGTGGTCGGCCCCATGCGTGGGTCGTCGTGGCATGCGCCCCCGTCCAGCGCGCGCTCGCACGTCGAGCCCCCTGTGGCGGCGGTCGTGGTCGCCCGGTGCGCAATGCCCGGTGCGTCGACGCAGTCGGGCCACGCCGTCCGGTAGCGCTCCGCCCTCGCCGCAAGTCGTGTCAGTGGTCGCCCGTAGTGTGCCGATATGTCCACCACCGCGTACGACGTCGGCCCCGGCACCGGGTCCGACGACGCCGTGCGCGAGGACGCGGCGCTGGAGGGCGCGGCGGTGGCGGACTTCTGGGATCAGTGGTTGTGGTCGGTGCGTCACCGTGTGGCGGCCGAGCTGGAGGACGCGCGTCCCGGGCCTGAGCTGGCGGCGCGGCTGGCTTCGTTGGAGCCGGCGGACCTGGATGAGGCCGCGTTGGTGGAGGCGGCGGGTGCGTGGGAGCGGCTGGCGTCGTGGGTCGCCGCTGGTCAGGCGCGGGCGGTTGCAGAGCTGGCCGGTCGGCGTCGGGCGCCGGGGTCCTCGGCCGCGGATGAGATCGCGGTGCGCCTGGGCACGACGCGGGCGGTGGCTGAGGGCAAGGTCGGCCTGGCGATCAGCTTGGACCGGGTGCCGGCGGCGGCGGACGCGTTGGCCCGTGGTGAGCTTGATGTGCGTAAGGCGATGGTGCTGGCCGATGAGCTGATCCGGTTGGACGACGACGTCGCCGAGCGGGTGGTCGAGGCGGTGCTGCCCGTCGCGGCGACCTGCACGGCGCCGCAGCTGCGCGCGCGGTTGCGGCGGATGGAGCTGCTGCGTGACCCGGACGGTGCCCGGGTGCGTCATGAGCGGGCGTGCACCGAGCGGCACGTGGAGCTGACGCCGGCACCCGATGCGATGGCCTGGCTCAGTGCCTACCTGCCGGCCGATGACGCGGTCGCGATCCACACCAGCCTGACCGCCCTGGCCGGTGACGCCGCCCCCGGCGACGAACGGACGCTGGATCAGCGTCGCGCCGACGCCCTGGTGGACGTGACGACCCGCTGGTTGGACGCCGGCACCCACCCTGACGGGACCCCGCTGACCCTGCGCCAATGGCGCCGCCCACACCTGGCGGTGACGGCGTCTGCGGCGACCCTGCTGGGACTCAGCGACGAGCCGGGTGACCTGGCGGGGTACGGGCCGATCCCGCCGGGCATGGTGCGGCGGATCGCGGCCCGCTCGACCTGGGAACCCCTGCTCACCGACGCCTGGACCGGCGAGCCGATCGCGCGCTCGACCCGCCGCTACGCCCCCACCCAGGGGCTGCGCGACGCGGTCGTCGCACGCGACCGCACCTGCACCTTCCCCGGCTGCCGCGTCCCCGCGGCCCGTTGCGATATCGACCACATCAACCCCTACGTCGAGGCCCGCCGCCCGGGCGCCGAGGCGGCTGAGGAAGGCGATGGCCCCGGAGGGCACGGAAGCGGCGGCGGCGAAGCACGCGGCCCGCACCAGACGCGGATCGACAACCTCCACGCGCTGTGCCGCCACCACCACCGCGCCAAGACCCACGCCGGATGGACGCCCGAGCGCCGCGAGGACGGCACGACCCGCTGGACCTCACCCACCGGCCAGCGCCACGACCGACCACCCGCCCACGACCCACCGATCCCGCCCCCGGCACCACCACCACCCGAGGGCATCAGCATCGACCTCTACCCACCACCACCCTTCTGACGGAGCGGGCCAGCACCGGTCGGCGGTGCGCTGATCGGCGCCTCCGGTACAGCAGGTTCGCTCCGGTACAGCAGGTCCAGTGGCGACCGCGCCCAGTGGGACGACCTCGTACCGTCCCGTGGACGACTCATCGACGCTCGCGGGGTCCGCCGCGTCAGCTCGTCACGTCGTCGCGGGCATGCGAGGGCGGAGCCAGCGGAGCTGGCGGTCGACGTGCGCGGCCTCGCCGCCCTCGTGGTGGTTGAAGGGGTACACGGCGATCTCGCGCTCGGGCGCGCCGTCGGACAGGTCGCCGTAGTGGTTGTAGGCCGCGAAGACGGTCGACGGCGGGCAGATGGTGTCGCGCAGACCCACGGAGAACAGGGTCGCCGCACGCGCGCGTCGCCCGAGGTGCATGCCGTCGACGTGGTCGAGCGTCCGCAGCACCCGCTCCTCGGCGCCGCGGTGGACGGCGAGGTAGCGCACCACCTCGGCGTACGGATCGGCGTCCGTCAGGCCGACGGCGCGGCGGACGTGGCACAGGAACGGCTGGCTGACGAGCGCCGCCGTCAGGTCCGGCACCAGTCCTGCGGCTCCGAGCGCCAGGCCGCCGCCCTGGCTGTTGCCCACGACGGCGACGCGGTCGCTGTCGACTCCCTCGAGCGCCCTGACGGCATCGACGGCACGGACCGCGTCCGTGAGGAGCCGCACGTAGTAGTAGCCCGCGGGGTCGTCGATGCCGCGCGTCACGACGCCGGGGACGGCCGGGCCGGAGCCGACGGGGTCGGCCGTGTCGCCGCCGGACCCGTACTGGCTCCCCTGGCCGCGCGAGTCCATGAGCAGGTGCGCGTAGCCCGCGGAAGCCCAGGTCAGGCGTTCCTGGGGGAGGCCGCGCCCGCGGCCGTAGCCGAGGTACTCCACGACGGCCGGTAGCGCGACGTCGGCGGCGGCCGGGCGGGAGTACCAGGCGCGGATCGGATGCCCGTGCGCCCCGGCGAAGGTGAGGTCCCACGTGCGCACCGTCGCGAGGCCGGTGTCGACCGGCCGGCAGTCGACCAGCACGTCCGTGCGCCGGGCCTCGGTGAGGCGGTCGGCCCAGAAGGCGTCGAGCCCCTCGGGCTCCTCGATCGGCGGTCGGTACGTCTCGAGCTGGGGGAGAGGAAGGTCGAACAAGGCCATGGCTGTGCGGCTCCGGTCGTCGGGTGGGTCGTGGTCGTGGTCGCGGTCTCGGCACCGTGCATCAGCTGCGGGATCGGGCTGCGGGATCACGGCGAGTGGGTGGGCGGCGGGACGTCCTCGGTGTGCGGGTTCGACGGGCGGCGGTGGGGTCCGCGGCGTGCGGCGTGCGGCTTGCGGCTTGCGGCTTGGGGCTTGCGGCTTGGGGCTTGCGGCGTGCGGCGCGCGGCGTGCTGCGTGCGGCGTGCTGCGTGCGGAGTGCGGCGTGCGGCGTGCTGCGTGCTGGTGCGGCGTGCGGTGTGCGGCGTGCGGATCAGCGGGGCGGTGGTGCGGTGCTCTCGCGGACGACGAGCTCGGTCGCGAGGTCGATCTGCAGGTTCGTCGGCGGGCGGCCCTCGGCGAGGTCGAGCACCATGCGGGTCGCGGTGCTCGCCATCTCGCGCAACGGCTGACGCACGGTCGTCAGGGCGGGGCCGATCCACTGCGTGACGGGCAGGTCGTCGTAGCCGACGACCGACAGGTCCTCGGGCACCCGCAGCCCGAGCTCGCGCGCGGCTCGCAGCACCCCGAGCGCCTGGTAGTCGCTCCCGGCGAAGACGGCGGTGGGTCGGTCCGGCCCGCGCAGCAGGTCGAGGCCGTGCTCGTAGCCGCCGTCGACGAAGAAGTTGCCGTACCGCACGAGCGCACGGTCGACGGCGAGGCCGGCCTCGTCGTGCGCGCTGCGGTACCCGTCGATGCGCGCGCGGCTGCACAGGACGTCCGCCGGCCCCGAGATCACGGCGATGCGCCGGTGGCCGAGCTCGACGAGGTGCCGCGTCGCCGCCAGCCCGCCGTTCCAGTTCGCGGAGCCCACGGTCGGGACGCCGGCGGGCGGCTCGCCGGCCGTGTCGACGACGGCGAACGGGATCGACCGCGTCTCGAGCTGCTGCCGCTGCGCGGGGTCCAGGTCGGACAGGACGAAGATCATGCCGATCGGCCGGCGGGCGAGGACGTCGTCGAGCCACTCCTGCCGGGGCCGGTGCGCGCCGCCGAGCTCGGACAGCACGACGCCCACGCGCGCCGGGCCCGCCACCTCCTCGACACCCTTGATGATCTCGACCGCCCACGGGGCGCCGTGCTCGTGGAACACGAGGTCGAGCAGGCGCGGCCGTGACGTGGTGCCGGTCGCGCTGCGTCGGCGCTGGTAGCCGTGCCGCGCGATGCTCTCCTCGACCCGCGCGCGGGTCGCGGGGGAGACGTCGGGGCGCCCGTTGAGCACCTTCGAGACCGTGGGCACCGAGACGCCGAGCTCGGCCGCGATCGCGGCGATCGTCGCGCGCGAGGTGCTGGGAGTGCTCGGGGCGCTCGTGGTGCCCGTCCCGGTCGTGCCCGTGCCGGTCATCGCCCCGCCCTCGGTGGTCGAGCGGCTCGACCCGCGGAGGACGCGGGGAGAGCCGGCGCGGGACGACGTCGTCCGGCGCAAGTTTCTGCTCGGAAAGTAGCAACGTTTCGACGGGCCGCGAAAGGGGTCGACCGGTTGCCATGAGTTGTCGCGGCCGCCCGCACGAACGGGCCGTGCGGGGGAAAGCGCATCCCTCGATGTGCGGGAACTCCTTGACGCTCGTCACACCCACTGCTTACGGTCTCGCTCATATCGACGCCGAGGTCGAAAATTTCGGACCACGAGGTCGTGGCCGGAAGACGTGAGTGGGGGATTGCTCGATGGAGAGATCAGCACGCGGGGCGGGTCCGCTGCTCGACGGCGGCCCGGAGCCCGTGGAGCCGTCGGGCGCAGCTCCGGTCGCCTCGGACGCCCGCCCGTGGCAGGACGCGTCGCTCCCCGTGGCCGACCGGGTCGAGCACCTCGTCCGCGCCATGACCCTCGAGGAGAAGCTCTCGCAGCTCGTCGGCCTCTGGGTCGGCGCGGACGCGTCGGGCGGCGACGTGGCGCCCCACCAGTCCGACATGACGGCGGACGTCCCGGCCTGGGACGACATCATCCGCGACGGCCTCGGCCAGCTGACCCGCCCGTTCGGCACCGCGCCGGTGGACCCGGCACTCGGCGCCCGGTCCCTCGCGCGGTCGCAGGCTCAGGTCGCGGCCGCCAACCGCTTCGGGATCCCGGCGCAGGTCCACGAGGAGTGCCTCGCCGGCTTCGCCGCCTGGCAGGCGACGGCGTACCCCGTGCCGCTCTCGTGGGGCGCCGCGTTCTCCCCCGACCTGGTCGAGGAGATGGCCGAGCAGATCGGCCGCTCGATGCGCGCCGTGGGCGTCCACCAGGGGCTCGCGCCCGTCCTCGACGTCGCACGCGACTACCGCTGGGGCCGCACCGAGGAGACGATCGGCGAGGACCCGTACCTCGTCGGCACCGTCGGTGCCGCGTACGTGCGCGGGCTCGAGCGCTCGGGGGTCGTCGCGACCCTCAAGCACTTCGCCGGCTACTCGGCGTCGCGCGCCGGCCGCAACCTCGCCCCGGTCCCGATGGGACCGCGCGAGCTCGCCGACGTCGTGCTCCCGCCGTTCGAGGCGGCGCTGCGCGAGGGCGGCGCGCGGTCCGTCATGCACTCCTACGCCGACGTCGACGGCGTGCCCTCGGCGGCCGACGTCCGCCTCCTCACGGACGTGCTCCGCGACGCGTGGGGCTTCGACGGCACGGTCGTCGCGGACTACTTCGGCATCGCCTTCCTCCACACGCTGCACGCGGTCGCGCCGGACCTCGGCGCCGCGGCCCGGCTCGCCCTGACGGCGGGCGTCGACGTCGAGCTCCCGAGCATCCACGCCTACGGCGCCCCGCTGGTCGCCGCGATCCGCTCGGGTGACGTGCCCGAGGCGCTCGTGGACCGGGCGCTGCGCCGCGTGCTCACGCAGAAGTGCGAGCTCGGCCTGCTCGACGCCGACTGGCAGCCGCTGCCCGAGGGCCTCGAGGACGTGCGCCTCGACGACGACGAGCGCCGGGCGACCGCGCTCGAGCTGGCGCGTCGGTCGGTCGTCCTGCTCACGAACGACGGCACGCTCCCGCTGCGGCCGGACGCACGCGTCGCCGTCGTCGGCCCGCTCGCGGACGACCCGATGGGCATGCTCGGCTGCTACTCGTTCCCGGCCCACGTCGGCGTGCGCCACCCCGACCACGCGATGGGCATCGACATCCCGTCGGTCCTCACCGCCCTCACGGAGCGCCGGCAGCGCACCGGGCGCGACGGCGACGTCGCGCACGTGCGCGGCGCCGACATCACGGGCGACGACCGCTCGGGCTTCGCGGCGGCGGTCGAGGCGGCCCGCGCGGCCGACGTGTGCGTCGTCGCCGTCGGCGACCGCGCCGGCCTCTTCGGCCGCGGGACCTCCGGCGAGGGCTGCGACGCCACCGACCTCAGGCTCCCGGGCGTCCAGGCGGACCTCGTGCGCGCGGTGCTCGACACCGGCACGCCGGTCGTGCTCGTGCTGCTCACGGGCCGGCCGTACGCGCTCGGCGACCTGGCCGACGACGCCGCGGCCGTGGTGCAGGCCTTCTTCCCCGGCCAGCGCGGCGGCCAGGCCGTCGCCGAGGTCCTCACCGGCGCCACGAACCCGTCGGGCCGGCTGCCCGTGAGCATGCCGCGCGACGCCGGCGGTCAGCCGGGCACCTACCTCGCGGCACCGCTCGCGCGTCGGAGCGGCGTCTCGAACGTCGACCCGACGCCGCTCTTCGGCTTCGGCCACGGGCTCGGCTACACGACCTTCGAGTGGACGGACGTGACGGGCTCGGGCCCGCGCTGGGACGTCGACGGTGACGCCGTCGTCGAGCTCACCGTGACGAACACGGGGGACCGGGCGGGGGCCGACGTCGTCCAGGTGTACCTGCACGACGTCGCCGCGCAGGTGGTCCAGCCCGTGCAGCGGCTCGTCGGCTACGCGCGGGTCGAGCTCGAGCCGGGCGCCTCGGCGCGGCTGCGCCTCACCGTGCCCGCCGACCTCGCGTCGTTCACGGGTCTCGCGGGCGTGCGCGTCGTCGAGCCCGGCGCGGTCACGCTGCGCGTCGCCCGGTCGAGCGCCGACGTCCACACCGAGCTGCCGTTCGAGCTCGTCGGCGGCGAGCGGCAGGTCGGCCACGACCGCCGGTTCCGGACCGAGCTGGAGGTGCTCCCGTGAGCGCGACGACGTCGGGCCAGGCGACGGTCCCGCCCGAGGCCGCGGTCGCGGTCCGGGAGGCGCGCCGCCGCCGCAAGGGCACCGGGGGAGGCCGCAGCTGGGCGCAGGCGCTGCGGCGCGACTGGCAGCTGTACTCGTTCGTCGTCCTGCCGCTGATCTTCTTCATCATCTTCCGGTACCTGCCGATGGCCGGGAACGTCATCGCGTTCCGCCGCTTCCGGCCGGGCGGGAGCATCTTCGGCGAGGAGTGGGTGGGTCTGCACTACGTGCAGATGTTCATCAGCGACCCGACGTTCTGGAACGTCTTCCGCAACACCATCGTCCTGGGCGCGCTGACGCTGATCATCGTCTTCCCGCTGCCGATCATCCTCGCGCTCATGCTCAACGAGCTGCGGTCGCGGATGTTCAAGCGGCTGGTCCAGACCGTCTCCTACCTGCCGCACTTCATGTCCGTCGTCATCGTCGCCGGCCTCGTCTTCCAGCTCACGAGCGTCAACGGCACGATCAACCAGCTGATCGAGTCCTTCGGCGGCGACGTCGTCCCGTTCATGCAGCGGGCGGACTGGTTCCGCACGATCTACGTGAGCTCCGAGATCTGGCAGACCGTCGGGTGGGGGACGATCCTCTACCTCGCCGCGCTCACGACGATCGACCCGCAGCTCTACGAGGCCGCGCGGATCGACGGCGCCAACCGCTGGCGGCAGACCTGGCACGTCACGCTGCCGGGCATCCGGCCGACCATGGTCGTGCTGCTCATCCTCAACATCGGCACGTTCATGGCGGTGGGCTTCGAGAAGATCCTTCTGCTCTACAACCCGATCCTCTACCCGACGGCCGACGTCGTCTCGACGTACCTGTACCGGGTCGGGATCGTCTCGAGCAACTTCTCCTACGCGACGGCCATCGGCCTGTTCGAGGCCCTCATCGGCCTCACCCTGATCCTGTCCGCCAACGCGATCTCGCGCCGACTGGTGGGGACGAGCCTGTGGTGACCACACCTGTGACCGACCTGCCCGAGCGGCTGGTCCGCCCGAACGTCCCGAGGACCGTCAAGGACTCGCGCGGCTACACCGTGTTCCGGTGGCTCAACGCCGCGGCCCTCGTGGTGATCATGTTCGTGACGCTGTACCCCTTCGTGAACCTGGTCGCCCAGGCCTTCAGCTCCGAGGCGTACATCAACTCGGGGCAGGTCAACCTGGTCCCGCGCGGGTTCAACCTGACGACCTTCCAGGTGGTCATGGAGGACCGGCTGTTCTGGCGCAACTACCAGAACACCGTCGTCTACACGGTCGTCGCGACCGCGATCTCCATGGTGCTCACGACGTCGTTCGCGTACGCCATCTCAAAGCGCGCGCTCAAGGGGCGCAACGTCTTCATCGGCATCGCCGTGTTCACGATGTTCTTCAACGGCGGCCTGGTCCCGAACTACGTGCTCATCAACGGGCTCAACATGACGAACACGATCTGGGCGATCGTGCTGCCGAACGCGATCAGCGTGTTCAACCTCCTCGTCATGAAGTCGTTCTTCGAGAACTTCCCCGAGGAGCTCGAGGAGGCCGCGTCGATCGACGGGCTGAGCACGTTCGGCGTGTTCTTCAAGATCGTGCTGCCGCTGAGCAAGGCCGTCATCGCGACGATGGTCCTCTTCTACGCCGTGTCGTTCTGGAACTCCTGGTTCTCGGCGTTCCTCTACCTCGACGACCGCGACCTGTACCCCGTGACCGTCTACCTGCGGAACCTGCTCGCCGCGGCGACGTCGGCCGACTCCATCCAGGGCGGCGGCGGCGGGGACCTCACGCAGATCGCCTCGAACGTGCAGGCCGTGACCATGGTGCTCACGGTGCTGCCGATCATCGCCCTCTACCCGTTCCTGCAGAAGTACTTCGTGTCGGGCGTGATGCTCGGCTCGGTCAAGCAGTGACGAAGTCCTGAGAAAGCCCGCACAGACCGGCTCGGTCGGGGACGACGGAGTTCCACCGGAAGGAGAATCATGATGTCCACGAGGAGGAGGGTCACGGCGACCACGGCGTCCGCCGCGGCGCTCGCCCTGGTCCTGGCCGCCTGCGGCGGCGGGGGTGACGCCGAGGGGGGCGAGAGCGAGGCGCCCGAGGTCGGCGGGACCACCGGTGCGATGGAGGACTACGACGTCGGCACGACGTTCGTGGCGTCCGAGCCGGTCGAGTTCTCGCTGCTCTACCGCGACCACCCCAACTACCCGCTCAAGGAGGACTGGCTCCTCCTCGAGACGCTCGAGCAGGAGCACAACGTCTCCTTCGACATCGTCAGCGCGCCCCTGAGCGACTGGGACCAGCGCAAGGGCCTGCTCATCGGCGCCGGCGACGCACCCGAGATCATCTCGGTCACCTACCCGGGCCAGGAGGTCCCCTTCATCGCCGGCGGCGCGATCCTGCCGGTGAGCGACTACCTCGAGTACATGCCGAACTTCCGGCAGAAGGTCGAGGACTGGGGCCTCCAGGAGCATATCGACAACCTGCTCAAGCAGGAGGACGGGAAGTTCTACCTCCTGCCGGGCCTCCGCGAGGCGCCGCGGCCGCAGTACACCTACGCGGTCCGCACGGACATCTGGGACGAGCTCGGCCTGAGCTACGAGCCCGAGACGTTCGACGACTTCCGCGAGGACCTCGAGAAGGTCAAGGCGGCCTACCCGGACGTGTACCCGCTGACCGACCGGTGGTCGACCAACGGCCCGCTCGAGGCGACCCTCAACGCGGCCGCGCCCAACTTCGGCACCGCTGCGGGCTGGGGCTTCGGCGAGGGCGTCTGGTGGGACGAGGAGGCCGGTGAGTACGTCTACACCGGCGCCACCGACGGCTACCGGGACCTCATCGAGTACTACGCCGGTCTCGTCGAGGACGGCCTCCTCGACCCCGAGTCCGTCACGCAGGACGACGACCAGGCCCAGCAGAAGCTCGGGTCCGGCCAGGCGTTCGGCATGCTCGCCAACGACCAGGAGATCCTGCGCTACCGGACGACGTTCGAGGAGCTCGGCACGGACGCCGACGTCCGCCTCATCCGCCTCCCGGCGGGTCCGGCCGGCGACAACCTCGCGCCCGGTGGGCGCCTGGTCAACGGTCTGATGATCTCGGCGAGCGCCGCCGAGAGCGATCACTTCCAGGCGATGCTGCAGTTCATCGACTGGCTGTACTACTCGGACGAGGGCCTCGAGTTCGCCAAGTGGGGCGTCGAGGGCGTGACGTACGAGAAGGCCGAGGACGGCACGCGCACGCTCGCGCCGGACGTCGACATCAACGGGCTCAACCCCGGCGCACCGAAGCAGCTCAACGTCGACTTCGGCTTCCACAACGGCGTCTGGATGCTCGAGCACGGCTCGACGGAGGAGCTCGACCTGTCGATGCTCCGTCCCGAGGTCGTCGAGTGGGTCCAGTCCATGTCGGACAAGGAGCCGCTTCCGCTGCAGCCGCCCTACCCGCTCGACGAGCTGGAGCGCGAGCAGGTCTCGCTGTGGCAGACGTCGCTCCGCGACCACGTCTACCAGAACACCGCGCGCTTCATCCTCGGTCAGCGCCCGCTGAGCGAGTGGGACGCGTACGTCGCCGAGCTCGAGGGCATGGGCGCGACCCAGTACCTCGAGGTCGTGAACCAGGCGCAGCAGCGCTTCGAGGAGAACGCCGGCTGACCGGCTGATCGCCCAGCAGCGCGACGGCGGCTCCGTGCCCGAGGGTGCGGAGCCGCCGTCGTACCGGGGCGCGACCGTCGTAGGACTCCCCGTAGGACACCCCCGAGAGAGGACGGCATGCACCTCGTTCCCGACGAGCCCGTCGGCACCCTGACCACCGCCTGGCGCCAGTGCGTCGGCACCGGCCGGCTCAACCTCGCGCTGCGGCACGACTACGTCGAGTCGCTCGCCCTGGCGCAGCGCGAGATCGGGTTCCGGTACGTGCGCGGTCACGGCCTGCTGAGCGACGACATGGGCATCCACCGCCCGTACACGCTCGACGGCGCCCGGCACGTGCGGCACTCGTTCGCGTACGCCGACCAGGTCGTCGACACCTACCTGCGGCACGGGATCCGGCCCTTCGTCGAGCTCGGCTTCATGCCGGACGGCCTCGCGTCCGGGGAGCAGACCGTCTTCTGGTGGAAGGGCAACGTCACCCCGCCGACGTCGTACGACGAGTGGGCGGACCTGGTGCGCGCGACCCTGCGCCACCTGGTGGACCGGTACGGCCTCGAGGAGGTGCGGCGCTGGCCGGTCGAGGTCTGGAACGAGCCCAACCTCGACGTCTTCTGGCAGGGTGCCGACCAGGCCGAGTACCTGCGCCTCTACGAGGTCACGGCGCACGCCGTCAAGGACGTCGACGCGTCGCTCCAGGTCGGCGGCCCGGCGATCTCGCCCGGGTCCGACGAGTGGTGGGCGCCGTTCGCGGACTTCGTGACCGCGCGGGACGTGCCGTGCGACTTCGTCAGCCGCCACGCGTACACGTCGGGACCCGCGCAGCACGTGCCGTTCGGGACCTACCAGGACCTGCGCCCGCCGCAGCACCTGCTCGAGCAGTTCGCGGCGCCGCGCGAGCACCTCGCCGGCACCGCGCTCGCGGGCCTGCCGGTGCACATCACGGAGTTCAACACGTCGTACCGGCCGGACAACCCGGTGCACGACACGGCGTACAACGCCGCCTACCTGGCCCCCGTGCTCGCGGCGGGCGGCGACCTCGTCGACTCCTTCTCCTACTGGACGTTCTGCGACGTCTTCGAGGAGCAGGACGTGCCGACGTCGTTCTTCCACGGCGGCTTCGGCCTGCTGACGCACCGCGGGCTGCGCAAGCCGACCTTCCACCTCTACGCGTTCATGGCGCGCCTGGGCGACGCGGTGCTCGCGCGTGGGGAGGACCACCTCGTCACGCGGCACGACGACGGCCGGGTGCAGGTCCTCGCGTGGCAGCCGGTCGACGGCGCCGCGCCCGGTGCCCCGACGCACACGGTCGCGCTCGACGTGCCGGTCGGTGCGGGCGACGGCGACGCGTTCGTCGTGCGCCACCGCGTGCACGAGGAGGCGGGCAACGCCTGGACGGCCTGGAACCGGATGGGCCGCCCCGCGAGCCCGGGCCTGCGCCGGCTCGACCTGCTCGAGGAGGCGTCGCGACCCGCCGTCGAGCACGGCGCGGTGCCCGTGCGCGGGGGCCGCGTGCGGCTCGACCTCACGCTCGAGCGGCACGAGGTGACGCTCGTCGAGCTCGAGGTGGTCCGCGACGAGACGCCGCCCTGGCTCGACGACGCACGCATCCCCGGCTACGGAGGCGAGGCTCGATGACGACCGACCCGATGACGACCGACCCGATGACGACCGACCCGACGACGCTGCCGACCACCGCCCGCATCCCGTACGGCGGCGACTACAACCCCGAGCAGTGGCCCGACCCGGTGTGGGACGAGGACCACCGCGCCTTCGACCTCGCGCGCATCGACACCCTCACCGTCGGCGTCTTCGTGTGGTCGCTGACCCAGCCGGCCGAGGAGGTCTACGACCTCACCGTCCTCGAGCGCATCCTCGACCGCGCGCAGGCCGAGGGGCGCCAGGTGTGCCTCGCGACCGGCACGGGCGCCGTTCCCCCGTGGCTGGCGCACCGCTACCCCGAGGTGTGCCGCACCGACTTCGAGGGCCGGCGCCACGTCTACGGGCAGCGTCACAACGCGTGCCCCAGCTCGCCGGCGTACCGGCGGCTCGCCGCCGCGCTCGCGGGCCGGGTCGCGGAGCGCTTCGCGGACCACCCCGCCGTCATCGCCTGGCACGTCAACAACGAGTACGGGGGCGCGTGCTACTGCGACCTGTGCGCCGCCGAGTTCCGGATCTGGCTGCGCGAGCGGTACGGGACGCTCGACCGGCTGAACGACGCCTGGAACGCCGTCTTCTGGTCGCACCGGTTCACGGACTGGGCCGAGGTCGTGCCGCCGAACGCGCTGTCGGAGCACTGGCGCGGGCCGGACCACACGGCGTTCCAGGGCATCACGCTCGACTACCTGCGCTTCACCTCGGACAACCTGCTCCGCACCTTCCGCGAGGAGAAGGACGCGATCCGGCAGCACTCCGACCTGCCCGTGACGACGAACTTCATGGGCATGTACCGGCCGATCGACTACCACCGGTGGGCCGAGCACCTGGACCTCGCGTCCTGGGACAACTACCCGCCCGACGACCGGTCGGCGTCGCGCATGGCGCTGACCCACGACCTCATGCGCGGGCTCAAGGACGGTCAGCCGTTCTGGCTCATGGAGCAGACGCCGACCGTCACGGCGAGCCGCGACGTCAACCCGGTCAAGCGGCCGGGCGTCATGCGGCTGTGGTCCTGGCAGGCCGTCGCCCACGGCGCCGACGCCGTCCTGTTCTTCCAGATGCGCCAGTCGCGCGGTGCGTGCGAGAAGTACCACGGCGCGGTGCTGGACCACGCGGGCCGGACGGACACGCGGTCGTTCCGGGAGGTCGCGGCGCTGGGTGCGGAGCTCGAGGCGCTCGGCGACCGGACGCTCGGGGCCCGGACCCCGGCCCGCGTGGCCGTGCTCTTCGACTGGGACTCGTGGTGGGCGCTCGAGATCTCGGACGGCCCGAACCGGAACCTCCGGTACCAGCGCACGGTGATCGACCACCACCGCGCGCTGTGGGAGGCGGGTGCGCAGGTCGACGTCGTGCCGGTGACCGCGGACCTGACGCGGTACGACGTGGTCGTCGCGCCGCTCCTGCACATGGTCAAGGGCGACCTGGCCGAGCGGCTCGAGGCGGTCGCCGAGCGGGGCGGCACGGTCGTGACCACCGTGCTGTCCGGTCGTGTGGACGAGGACGACAACGCCTTCCTGGCCGACGTGCCGGGGCCGCTCGCGCGCCTGCTCGGGATCCGGGTCGACGAGACCGACGCGCAGGCGCCCGAGGTGCGGAACCCGGTCCGGCTCGTCGTCGGCGACGACGAGCTCGTGACCGGCTCGCACACGGTGTTCGACCTCGTGCTGCCCCAGGGCGCCGAGGTCGTCGGGACGTACGGCGCCGACTTCTACGCGGGCACGGCCGCGGTGACGCGGAACCGGTTCGGCCGAGGTGAGGCGTGGTACCTCGGCACGTGCCTCGAGCAGGACGGGCTCGACCTGGTGCTCCGGCACGTGCTCGCGCGGCACGGGCTGGTCGGGCCGTACGCCGACGCGCCCGGCGTCGAGCACGCGGTGCGCGAGGTCGACGGCCGGCGCTACGAGTTCCTGCTGCACCACGGCGACGTGCGCGTCGAGGTAGACGCGCACGCCGACGGCACGGACCTGCTCAGCGGTCGGCGCGTCGTGCGCGGCGAGGTGATCGCGCTCGAGCCCACGGACGTCGTCGTGCTCGAGGTGGGCTGAGCCGTGGCGGGGCTCGAGGTGGCTGGGGCCGACGTGGCTAGGGTCGAGCGCGTGAGTCGCACCGCGGGGGACGTCCGGCAGGGGCCGCTCGGGCGCGCCGCGACGGTCGTGTACTGGTTCGTCGTCGTCGAGGCCCTGCTGGTGCTCACCGCAGGCCCCGGCCTCGTCGCGTCGCTCTTCCTCGAGCCCGGCCTCGGCAGCCTGCCGCTGTACGTGCTGTGCGCCGCGCCGCTCGGGCCGGCGGTCGCGGCGGCGTTCTTCGCCTGGCGCGTGTTCCTGCGGGAGCGGGACCCGTCGCCCGCGCCGCACTTCTGGCGCGGGTACCGCCTCAACGCGCTCGACGCGCTGCGGGTGTGGGTGCCCTCCGTGGTGCTGCTGGCCGTCCTCGCGACGAACGCCGTGTCCGACGTGGCCGGCGGCCTCCCGCCCACCGTCTTCCTCGGGCTCGCCGCGGTGCTGATGCTCTGGACGGTCCGGATGCTCGGGGTGACGTCGGCGTTCGCCTTCCGCTGGCGCGACGCCGCGCGGATCTCGGCCTTCACGCTGACCGCCCGGCCGCTGCGGACGCTCGGGCTGCTGTCGCTGCTGGTCCTGACCGGGGGCGTCGTCGCCGTGGCGTCCGACGCGGTCGCCGTCCTGCTCGCGTCGGTGCTGACCTTCCTCGTCGTGCGCAACGAGGCGCCCGTGCTCGACCTCGTCCGCGAGCGCTTCGTGGAGGACGAGGCGGGCTGAGCGGACGCGTCAGCGCACGGCGGCGGCGTAGCGCTCGCCGAGGACGCGCAGCGCCTCGACCAGCTCGGGCGGGCCGTCGACGCGGAACGGCAGACCGAGCATCCCGATGTAGGCAGCGATCGTCTCGACGCTGTCGGCGCCGGTCACGAGCACGCACGACGCGTCGTCGACCGGCTCGACGACGCCCACGGCCGGGTTGATCCGCGCGAGCACCTCCGCCGCGGGAGCGGGCACCAGGATCCGCGCGTGCACCGCCCAGCCGCTCGACGCGACCTCGCGGACCACGAGGTCGGCGTACTCGGGCTCGGCCAGGGGCGTGGGCGTGAACCGGCGCCCCGTCCGCATGCGCAGCCGCATCCAGTCGACGCGCAGGGCGAGCCACCTGCCGGTCGCCGGGTCGCGGGCCACGAGGTACCAGCGGCGCTGCCACGAGACGAGCCGGTAGGGCTCGACCAGCATGGGCTCCTCCCGGTGGTCGAGGCGCAGCAGCTCGTGCCGGTGCACGGCCTCGGCGACCTCGGCGAGGAGGGCCGGTTCGACCTCCGGGTCGGGTGCGTTGGTTCCGGTGTTCTCCGGTGCGCGTCCGGTGCTCGCGGTCAGCGCCTCGACGCGGCCGCGCAGGCGGGCCGGCAGGACCTTCTGCAGCTTCGTGCTCGCGCGCTGGCTCGCGTCCTCGATGCCGGCCACGCCGGTCGCGGCGCGCAGGCCGACGGCGACCGCGACCGCCTCGTCGTCGTCGAGCAGGAGAGGCGGCAAGCGCCCGCCGGCGCCGAGCCGGTAGGCGCCCGTCCGCCCGCGCGTCGCGTCGACGGGGTAGCCGAGCGAGCGCAGGCGGTCGATGTCGGTCCGGATCGTCCGGCCCGTGACCCCCAGCCGTTCCGCGAGCTCGGGGCCTGTCCACGTCGGTCGCGACTGCAGCAGGCCGAGCAGGGCGAGGAGGCGGGCCGAGGTCTCGAGCATGGAAAGAGCATCGCACAACAGGAACCAAGTCTTCCTGTATCGCTCCTACCGTGGTGGTCATGGAGATCACCACGACCGGGAGGACGAGCACGATGGACAGCACGAGCACCAGCCGCACCGGCACCACAGACAGCATGGGCACCACGGGCGAGGAGGTCGTCCCGTTCACGATCGCGGTCGCGCAGGCAGACCTCGACGACCTGCGCTCGCGGCTCGACCGCACGCGGCTGCCCGCGCCGGTCCCGGGCGAGGACGACTGGCTGTACGGCACGCCGAACTCGTGGCTGCGCGACGCCGTCGAGGCGTGGAAGGCCTTCGACTGGCGCGACGTCGAACGGCGGCTCGACGCGTTCCCGAACTTCCGCACGGAGGTCGACGGGCAGCCCCTCCACCTCATCCACGTGCGCTCGCCGCACCCGCAGGCGACGCCGCTCCTGCTGGTCCACTCGTACCCGGGGAGCGTCCTCGACGTCGTCGACATGATCGGGCCGCTCGGGGACCCGGTCGCGCACGGCGGACGCGCCGAGGACGCGTTCCACGTGGTCGTCCCGTCGGCGCCGGGCTTCGGCTGGAGCACCCCGGTGGTCGATCGCGGGTGGACGACGGAGCGCCTCGCCCGGACGTTCGACGTGCTCATGCGCCGGCTGGGCTACGACACCTACGGGGTGCACGGCAGCGACCTCGGCGCGCTCGTCGGTCGTGAGCTCGGGCTCCTCGAGCCCGACGGGTTCCTGGGCTCGCACGTGCTCCAGGCGTTCTCGTTCCCCTCGGGTGACCCGGCCGAGCTCGCCGACCTCACGCCGGAGGAGTACGCGGGCCTCGCCCACATGCAGTGGTTCCAGTCCGTGGGCGGCTACAACGCGATGAACGCGTCGCGGCCGCAGACCGTCGCCGTGGGCCTCTCGGACTCGCCCGTCGGCCAGCTCGCGTGGAACGAGCTCTTCGTCAGCTTCGGCAACGGCACTAGCCTCGTCCCGCTCGAGTCGATCCTCGCCGAGGTGACGCTCGAGTGGCTCACGAACACGTCCGCGTCCGTGGGCCGGTACCACTTCGAGGACGCCCGGCTAGAGCGCGAGCCGGCGGTCAACCACGGTCGGATGGGCGTCGCGGTGTTCGCCGACGACTTCCAGACGATCCGCGCGCTCGCCGAGCGGGACAACGACCGGATCGAGCACTGGAGCCGGTTCGAGCGCGGCGGCCACTACGCGTCGCTCGAGGTGCCGGACGTCCTCGTCGACGACATCCGGGCGTTCTTCCGTCCCGTCCGCTGACGACACCGAGGCGCGTCCGAGGGGGCGTGCGCCGAGGGGGCGTGCGTCGAGGGGCAGGCCGGACCCGTGCGAGCGGGTCCGGCCTGTCGCGTGTCGGAGGGCGGGTCTAGCGTCGCGGCATGACGACTCCTCTGAGCTTCCAGGTGACGGTGGACTGCAGCGAGCCGCACGTGCTCGCCGACTGGTGGGCCGAGACGCTCGGCTGGCAGGTCGAGCCCTCCGACCCGGACTTCATCCGGTCGATGATCAGCCAGGGCCACGCGACGGACGAGGACACGACGACGCACCGCGGCGTCCTCGTCTGGAAGGAGGGTGCGGCGATCCGCCACCCCGACCCGGACGCGGGGCCGGGCGGGCGCATCCTCTTCCAGCTCGTGCCCGAGGGGAAGACGGTCAAGAACCGCGTGCACCTCGACGTGAGGCCCGGCCGCGAGAACGCGAAGGACGTCGTCGCGCGCCTCGTGGAGCGCGGCGCGACCGTCGACCACGAGGGCAGGCAGGGGCCGTCGACGTGGACCACGCTGCTCGACCCGTGGGGGAACGAGTTCTGCGTCGGCTGAGGCGCCGCGCGGGCCGTCAGTGGATGCGACGGCCGTGCGCGTCCGGGACGCCGGACTTGCGCAGCACGTACGTGTTCAGCTGGTCCCGCCACTCGCGTGCGCCGCGCTGCTGCTCCGTGAGGCGCTGGGCCACGCGGTCGAAGAAAGGGTCGGGCACGCGTCCTTGCATGGTCGCCCAGCGCTCGGCCATCGCGTCGACGGCGTCGACGCCGCGGAAGTGCGTGTCGTAGACGTGCTGGGCGACGCTCACGCCGCGGTGCAGCACGTGCGTCCACGGGACGTGGTGGAAGAAGAGCAGCAGCTCGTCGGGGCACGTCTCGAGCCGCTCGTACACGTCCCGCCACGGCTCCGGGTACTGGCCGGTGTAGCCCGTCCCGGTCGCACGAGTGCGGTCGACCCCGATGCCGTCGCGGTCCGCGAAGTGGTAGGTGCCCCAGGGCGTGTACTCGTACCCGTCGACGTCGGGACCGTAGTGGTGGCCGGGGCGCACCATGAAGCCGACGCCGAGCGGGGCGGTGTAGTCCTCGTAGGTGTGCCACGACTCGTCCATGACGTCGTGCAGCGCGTCGCGCACGTCGTCGTCGGCGCCGAACGTCAGGTCGACCCACTCGTCCAGCACGTCGGTCGCGGGCAGGGTCGGGTCCCACGCGAGCCGCCCGAACGCGTAGAGGTTCGCCTGCGCGAGCGGGTGGCCGGTCCAGAACTCGTCCGTGCCGACGTTGGACACGGCCACCAGGCCGGCGGCGCGGCCGCCCGGGCCGTGACCGCCCGCGACGTCGGCGACGGTCGTGCCCGCGCCCCACGGCCGGAAGCCCAGCAGCTCTGACCACTGCGGCCCGAGCCAGCACACGTGCTTCTGCTGGCCGGTGTACTCCTGCGTGACCTGGAGCTCGACCGCGAGCCGGGTGCGCGGCATCGCCGCGACGACCGGCGAGACGGGCTCGCGCGTCTGGAAGTCCATCGGGCCGTACTTGACCTGGAGCACGACGTTGTCGTCGAACCGTCCGTCGAGCGGCGCGAAGTGGTCGTACGCCGCGCGGGCGCGGTCCGTCGAGCGGTCGCGCCAGTCCTGCGTGTGGTTGTAGACGAACGCGCGCCAGAACACGGTCCCGCCGTGCGGTGCGACCGCCCGGGCCAGGAGGTTCGCGCCGTCGGCGTGGTCGCGGCCGTACGCGAACGGGCCGGGCTGCCCCTCGGAGTCCGCCTTGACCACGAAGCCGCCGAAGTCCGGGATGCGCGCCCACACGGCGGCGGCGGCGCGCGTCCACCAGGCGCGGACGTCGTCGTCGAGCGGGTCCGAGGTCGCGAGGCCGCCGACCGTCATGGGCGCCGCGAAGGAGACGGACAGGTGCGTGCGGATGCCGTGCCGGCGGAACGCGGCCGCGAGCGTGGCGACGTCGTCGAGGCCGTCCGTGAGCAGGTGCGCCTCGACGGCGTGCACGTTGACGTTGTTGACCGCGACCCGGTTGATCGCCATCGAGCCGAGCAGCCGCGCGTACTCCTCGACGCGCCCGAGGTCGTCGCGCAGCCTCCCGTCGAGCCAGAAGATCGAGTCGCCCGAGTACCCGCGCTCCACC
This sequence comes from Actinotalea ferrariae, assembly GCF_019733465.1. GTDB lineage: Bacteria > Actinomycetota > Actinomycetes > Actinomycetales > Cellulomonadaceae > Actinotalea > Actinotalea ferrariae_A. The sequence continues at coordinate 25,082 of NZ_JACVQL010000022.1, forward strand.
TGGCCCATGACCGGGTGGACCGTGAGGTTGTCCCAGTGGTCGAGCATGCGGATCGGCTCGGCGGGGGCGTGCACGCCGAGGAACCCCGTGCGCCCGACGGCCGCCGCGAGGTCGCGCGCCGCGGTGTGCCGCACGACGTGGTGCAGCCCGTAGAGCAGGGCGGGGCCGTCCGCGGCGCGCACGACCACGACGTCCTCGTCCAGGGCGACGTCGAACGACTCGGGCGCGAGCTGGCCGGGCGCCTGCGCTGCCGCGACCAGCACGAGGTCGGCTCCCTCCGCCGCGTGCAGCAGGGCACCGCCGAAGCGTGCCGTCGCGCGCTCGACCTCGTCCCGCACGGTCTGCACCACGTCGCCGTCGCCGATGACGGCGACGCGGAGGCCGCCGATCCCGGCGAAGGCGCGGTCCGGGAGCCATGCGGGGTGCACGTCGGCGACCGCTGCGCCGCTCGTCGTCGAGCCGGTCATGCTGCCTCCTGGGGCGAGGGTCCGGGCTCGACGAGCGTAGGTCGGGCCTCGACGTGTGGCAAACGTTTGCCGCATGGTTGCCATCGGGTGCCGCGGGCACGAGGATGGCCGCCGACGCGTCGGACGACGTCGGCGGTCCTCGCGACCGGCCCAGGCTGGAGGAGACATCAGCGCGAGCCCTCGACCCGCGACGCTCCGTGACGTCGCGGCGCTCAGCGGCGTCGCCGTCTCGACGGCGTCGCGCGCGCTGACGCGGCCCGGCCGGGTCAGCGGTGAGACGGAGGCCCGGGTCCGGGCGGCGGCCGAGCAGCTCGGCTACGCGCCGAGCGGGCCCGCGCGTGCCCTGCTCTCGGGGCGGACGGGCGTCGTCGCCCTCGTCGTCCCCGACGTGACCAACCCGTTCTTCTTCTCGGCGGTGCGCGGGACGCAGTCGCGGCTCCGCCAGGGCCGGTTCGCGCACCTCCTCGTCGACACCGAGGAGTCGCCCGCGGCCGAGGAGCGAGCGCTGCGCGACCTGCGCGGGACGGTCGACGGCGCCGTGCTGGCCGGCGCCCGGCTCGACGACGAGCGCCTGGCGCACTGGGCGCGCGAGCTGCCGATCGTGACGATCAACCGCTCGCAGCCGACCGACCACGTCGTCGTCGACACCCCGGGCGGCGCCGTGCAGGCGCTGCAGCACCTCGTCTCGCTCGGCCACCGCCGCATCGGCTACGCCGGAGGGCCGCCGACGTCGTGGTCGGACGGTCGCCGTCGCGCCGCGCTCGCGGAGGCCGCCGGGCGGCTCGACGTCGACCTCGTCGACCTGGGCTCGCACGTGCCGCGGCGTGAGGGCGGCGCGCTCGTGGCCGACGCCGTCGTGACCGCGGGGGTGAGCGGCGTCGTCGTCTTCAACGACCTGCTCGCGTTCGGCGTGCTGGCGCGGCTCGCCGAGCGGGGGGTCGTGGTGCCGGACGAGGTCAGCGTCGTGGGGTGCGACGACGTCTTCGGCGCCGACCTCGTGCGGCCGGCGCTCACGACCGTCGCCGTGCCGAGCGAGCGGGCCGCGTACCTCGCGACCGACCTCCTGCTCAACCGCCTCGAGGGCACGCGCACCACCGACGCCGCCCCGCCGCCACCCCTGCCGACCCACCTCGTCGTCCGCGGCTCCACGGCCCCGGCCCCCCGCCCCTGACCCGCGCCCCTGCCCGCCGCCGCTGACACGCGACCCCGGCCCCCGCCGCTGACACACCGCCCCTGCTGCGCCGGCTCCCCCGGCTCCGCGGAGGACCGCGCAGGCTCCGGGGAAGGCTTGCGCACACATGGCGTGCGCAACCCTTCCCGTAGCGACCGCGGGCCCGGCCGCCGCCGGCTCGGCCCGACCGCGGGCCCGGCCGCCGGCGGCTCGGCGCGCGGCGACGGCTCTCCCGGGGGTGGCCGGATGTTCGCGTTCGAGCGTGCGTGCGTCTGGAGGCGTTGGCTCCACGTCCAGGTGTGCGGTTGTTCGAACGCGGGAGCGCAGACGGGGAGCTTCGGCGTCGTGGCTGCCTGGCGTGGCTGCCTGGGCGCGCCGCGGAAGGCGCGCTTCGGTGGCGTGGCTGCCTGGGCGTGGCTGCCTGGGCGCGCCGGTCGGCGTGCGGGGTGGCGCTGAGGGGACGCCGGGCGGGCTGAGTGGGCGCGCTCCTATCGGGCGCCTGCGCGCAGCGCGCAGGCAAGCGCTTTCCCACAGGGCGGTCAGGGCGTTGACCTGGGGCGGAGGGGCGGGGTAGGACTGGCCACCAGTCGGACCACCCTGCGTGCTTGAATCGATTCATACGACGGCGGCGTCGTGCCATCGGCTCGCTCGGGTGGGACGGCGCGGGCGGTCCGTGCGTCGGGTCGGCCGGTTCTCAGCGTCGAGACAGAAGGTGTGGTGCCATGACCTCCGCCCCTCCCGGTCCCATCGATCACGGAGCGCGCGTGCACCCAGGTGCCAACAGCGCCACCGCCCGCGGGGCCACCGCTCGCTGGGGGGCCGCGCGGCGCGGTGTGGCCGTGGTGACGGCGCTCGGGCTCGCCGCTGTGGGCGTCCCCACGGGCGCAGCCACAGCCGCCGACGAGCCGCTCGTGCTCTCGTTCGACCTCGGGACGGCGACGAGCCCGGTCGCGGACGGCTGGACCGGGGTCGCGGACACCACGCGGTACACCGCGGAGCTCGGCCACGGGATCATGCCGGCCGAGGGCGTCACCCCGATCTCGCGCCACCGGACGAGCCAGGCCGCCGACGCCGTCGCGAACGACTTCGTGCTCGGCACCGCCTGGTCGTTCGTGGTCGACGTGCCCGACGGCGCGTACGACGTGCGCGTCCTCTCGGGGGACCAGCTCACGGGCACCAGCACCACCCGGACGCGCATCGCCCTCGAGGGCGTCGCCGCCGGCACGCTGCAGTCGCGCCAGGCCGTCACCGAGCAGACGTGGCGCACGACCGTGAGCGACGGTCAGCTCACCGTCGACGTCACGGGAGAGGGCGCCGGTGGTTACGTCAACGGCATCGTCGTGACCTCCGCCCCGACGGACCCGACCGACCCGACCGACCCCACGGACCCGACCGACCCGACCGACCCCGGCTCCACCATCGCCGCGCCCGGCAACGTCCGGATGGCGCACGTGACCGACGGCTCCGTGACGCTGCGCTGGGACGAGGTGACGGGAGCCACCGGCTACGTCGTCTCACGCGCCGACGCGCCCGGCGGCCCGTGGACCGTCGTCGCGGAGACGCCCGAGCGTGTCGTGCACACCACCGACGACGTCGACACGACCGCCGTCCACCACTACCGCGTCCAGGCGCGCGACGCGGCGGGCCTCTCCGTCCCGTCCGCGACGGCGGTCTCGAGCCTCACCACGCCCGCGACCCTGCCCGACGGCGGCGTCCTCACCCTCGACCTCGGCAGCGGCGAGACCGCGCCCGGCGCCGTCCGGCTCGACGCGACGAGCGCCTACACGGCCGAGAGCCGCCTGGGCTTCGTCGACGTCGCGGCCGTGACCGCCGTCGACCGCGGCACGCCCGACGCCCTGCGCTCCGACTTCGTCACGATGGGCGACACCGAGCTCGTCGTGGACCTGCCGAACGGCGACTACACCGTCGACCTCGTCGCCGGCGACCCCTCCGGCCCGACGGACCTCGCGCTCACGGCCGAGCACATGGTCAAGGTCCAGCCGACCACCCGCCCCGCCGGCGAGCACCTGGAGATGGCGTTCGGGATCGCGGTCGTCGACGGCCAGCTCAACATCGAGGTCAGCGGCAGCGCGCCGAACCTCAACGGCCTCGTGATCACCCAGCAGTCGCCGCGCGACGCGGGCGCCCTGCCCACGCTGTGGGTCACGGGCGACTCGACGGTCCAGACCTACACCGCGGACTACGCGCCGCAGGCCGGCTGGGGCCAGATGATCGACCGCTTCCTCACGGACGACGTCGTCGTCGAGAACCGGGCGATCGGTGGCCGCAGCTCGAAGAACTTCATCAGTCAGGGGCGCCTCGACGAGGTGCTGCTCGGCATCCGCCCGGGCGACTACCTCGTCGCCCAGTTCGGCCACAACGACAACTCCTACGGCGTCGACGACCGGTGGGCCGCCCCGGCCGACTACGCGAACTACCTGCGCACCTTCATCGACGGCGCCCGCCAGCGCAGCGCGACGCCGATCGTCGTCACCCCGGTCTCGCGGCGCTCGTACGCCGCCGACGGCACGGCGAACGTCTCGTTCCCCGAGTACGTCGAGGCCGCGCGGGCGATCGCCGAGGAGACGGGCACCGCGCTCGTCGACCTCTCCGCGAGCAGCCGCGCGTACCTCACCGAGATCGGCCCCGAGGCCGCCATGTCGGTGTTCCTGCACGTGCCCGCGGGCGTCTACCCGGGCCGCCCGAACGGCACGGCGGACGACACGCACTTCCAGGAGTACGGCGCCATCCAGATGGCGCGGCTCGTGGCGGCCGACGTCGCCGCGCTCGACCTGCCGCTCGCGGACGAGGTCGTCGAGGTCGAGCCGCCGGCCGAGGTGCCGGCGCAGCCCGTCGACGTCGTCGCAGGCAACGTCTCCAACGCGGGCGTGCAGCTCACGTGGACCGCGGTCGAGGGTGCGGACATCTACGAGGTCTTCCGCACGGCCGCCGGCGAGGACGCGTGGACGCTCGTGACGACGTCGACGGTGCCGCAGGCCACGGTGACCGGCCTGACCGAGGGCAGCTCGTACGACCTGCGCGTCGTCGCGGTCAACGGCCGCGGCGACTCCGAGCCCTCGGCGTCGGTGCGCGTCACGACCAAGGCGCCGCTGCTGCGCCTCGACCTCCAGCTCCCGGGCAACGAGGTCATGCCGGGCTACACCGCCGTCGACACCACGACGCTCTACACCGCCGAGCGCGGCTACGGCTGGGCGTCGGTCGACGGGCTCGGCGGCCGCGACCGCGGCACGGGCTTCGACCCCGTGCCGAACGCGCTCCAGCGCGACTTCGTCCTCCCGGCGAAGCACGAGCTGCGCGTCGACGTCGCGAACGGCGCCTACGCGCTCAAGGTCTACTACGGCGACCCGCTCGGCTCCGGCCGGCTCGCGCTGCAGGCCGAGGGCAAGGACCACGGGTCCTCCAACGCGGGTCGCGGCACGATCGCCGAGAAGATGATCCAGCCGGTCCTCGTCACCGACGGCCAGCTGAACATCACGGCCGACGGCTGGTGGAACGGTCTCGAGATCACCCCGCTGCTGCTCGCGCCGAGCGCGCTGCGGCTCGACGACCTCGCCATCACCGGCGCCGACGTCGCGGTCTCGCTCGCCTGGGCGGGGTCGGAGGACGCGACGGCCTACCGGGTCTACCGGCAGGACGCGGCCGCGGCCGCGCCCGAGGCGCTCGGCGACGTGACCGAGCCGGCCTTCGTCGACACCACGGCCGACGTCGGCCTCGACTACACCTACACGGTCGTCGCGCTCGACCCGACCGGCACCGAGTCGGTCGCGTCGAACCCGCTCGAGGTCACGACGGTCGACCCGGACGTCGCGACGGCACCCGTGCCGACGGGTCTCGCGCTCGGGGCGGTGAACAAGAACGACGTGACCCTCACGTGGGACGCGTCGGAGGGTGCGCTGTTCTACCAGGTGTTCCGCGCCGACCCGCAGCCCGACGGCACGCCCGGCGAGCTCGCGCTGATCGGCCGCGCCGACAGCCCGACGTACACGGACCCCACGGTGCTCACCACGGTCGAGTACGTCTACGCGGTCGCAGCCGTCAACGCGGGCGGGGCGTCGGAGGCGTCGTCGACCGTCACGTCGCCGGCCGTCACGACGCTCGTGCGCCAGGCCGAGCGCCTCGACCGGGCGCCGGTCGCCGTCGCGACGGACGACGGCGTGCACGTCGCGTGGCGCATGCTCGGCCTCGACCCCGAGTCGATCGCCTTCCACGTGCACCGCGACGGCGAGCGGATCACCGACGCGCCGGTCACCGGCAGCACCAACCTGCTCGACCCGGACGGCACGACGTCGTCGACGTACCGGATCAGCGCGGTGGTCGACGGCATCGAGCGCTGGGTGACCGACGACGTCGTCGTGTGGGACTCGCAGACGCTCGACATCCCGCTCGACAAGCCGGCCGACGGCGTCACCAAGGACGGCCAGCCGTACTCCTACCGCGCCAACGACACGTCGGTCGGCGACCTCGACGGGGACGGCCAGTACGAGGTCGTCCTCAAGTGGGACCCGACGAACTCGCAGGACAACTCGCGCGCCGGCTACACCGGGAACGTCCTGGTGGACGCCTACGAGCTGGACGGCACGCGCCTGTGGCGCATCGACCTGGGCCGCAACATCCGGGCCGGCGCCCACTACACCCAGCTCCAGGTCTTCGACCTCGACGGCGACGGCCGGGCCGAGGTGACCATGAAGACGGCCGACGGCACGACGGACGGCGTCGGTGCGGTCATCGGCGACGCGCGCGCCGACTTCCGGAACTCGAGCGGCTACGTGCTCACGGGCCCGGAGTACCTCACGGTCTTCGCCGGACCCACGGGCGCGGCGGTCGACACCGTCGAGTACCTGCCGCCGCGGGGCGACGTCGGCTCGTGGGGCGACACCTACGGCAACCGGGTGGACCGCTTCCTCGCCGGGGTCGCGTACCTCGACGGCGAGCGGCCGAGCGTCGTCTTCAGCCGCGGCTACTACACCCGCGCAGTCATCGCGGCCTTCGACTTCGACGGCTCGCAGCTCACCGAGCGCTGGACGTTCGACTCGGACCAGGCGGGCGACCAGTACCGCGGCCAGGGGAACCACCAGTTCTCCGTCGCGGACGTCGACGGCGACCAGAAGGACGAGATCGTCTTCGGGTCGATGACGATCGACGACGACGGCACCGCGCTCCACACGACCGGCCTCGGCCACGGTGACGCGCTGCACGTCTCCGACCTCGACCCCTCGCGGCCGGGTCTCGAGGTGTTCGCGGCGCACGAGGACATGGGCGCCTCGGGCAACCTCGGCGCGACGTTCCGCGACGCCGCGACGGGGCAGGTCCTCTGGGGCGTGCCGGCGCAGCGTGACACGGGCCGGGCCGCCGCGGCGGACATCGACCCGGGCTCGCCGGGCGCCGAGGGCTGGGTCATCGGCGGCGACGCCGCGTGGAACTCACGCGTCGGCGAGGTCCGGTCGGCGTCGGGCGAGGTGCTCTCCACCACCATCCCGGCGGCGAACTTCGTCACCTGGTGGGACGGCGACCTGCTCCGCGAGATCACCGACCACGACTGGACGGAGGAGACGCGCACCGGTGTCCCCACGATCTCGAAGTGGGACCCGGCGACGGGGACCGAGGTCGAGATCTACCGGGCCACGGGGACGCTCACGAGCAACGACACCAAGGGCAACCCGGCGCTGCAGGCGGACCTCGTCGGCGACTGGCGCGAGGAGCTGCTCACGCGCACCGAGGACTCGACGGCGCTGCGGCTGCACACGACCGTCGACCTGACCGACCACCGGCTGCGCACGCTGCAGTCCGACCCGGTCTACCGCCTCGGCGTCGCGGGGCAGAACACGGCGTACAACCAGCCGCCGCACACGTCGTACTTCCTCGGCGAGGGCATGACGACGCCGCCCGCGCCGAGCATCGCCTACACGGGCGCCGACCCGGGCCCCGGCCCGCGCGTCGACGGTCCGGCGACGGCGGCGCCCGGTCGGGGCGTGCTCTCGACCGACGACTGGGACCGCGACGGCGTCTTCGTCCTCACCATGGACATGTGGTGGGGGCAGAACGCGCAGACGGTGACGTTCCTCGAGAACGGCGTCCCGATCGGGACGCAGGACCTCGTCGACCGCACGCCGGCCGCGCAGCACGCGACGCTGCGCATCCCCGGCCGCGCGAACGGCACCTACGTCTACACGGCCGAGCTGACCAACCAGCACGGCACGACGACGACGCAGCCGCTCACGGTCCGCGTCACCAACGCGGGCCCGGGCACGCCGGTGCTGTCCCACGACAACTGGGACCGCGACGGCGACTACACGCTCACCACGAACCTGTGGTGGGGGACCAACGCGACCGAGTACCGCCTCTACGAGGACGGCGTCCTGGTCGACACCCAGAGCCTCGTCGCGGAGAGCCCGAACGCGCAGCAGGCGAGCACCACGCTCACCGACCGCGCGCGCGGCACGCACGTCTACCGCGCCGAGCTGGTCAACGCGTTCGGCACCTCGAGCAGCCGGGAGGTCACCGTGCGCGTGGACCGGTAGCCGTGCCACGCTGCTGAGATGGACGACGACGCCCTGCCCCGCCGCACCCCGGAGGAGCAGGGCGTCGCGTCGTCCGGCCTCCTCGCCCTCGTCGACGCGCTCGAGGCGGTCGACGAGGTGCACAGCCTCATGGTCGTCACGCGCGGCGCCGTCGTGGCCGAGGGGTGGTGGGACCCGTACACGCCCGATCGGCCGCACCAGCTGTTCTCGCTCACGAAGACCTTCACCGCGATCGCCGTGGGGCTCGCCGAGGCGGAGGGGCTGCTCTCGCCGGACGACCTGGTGCTCGACCACGTGAGCCTCGAGGGTGCGGCGCCGCACCCGAACCTCGAGCGGATGCGGCTCGAGCACCTGCTGACCATGACGACCGGGCACCACGAGGACACCTCGGACCGGGTGTTCGAGCAGGAGGACTGGGTCCAGGCGTTCCTGCGCCTGCCGGTCGAGCACGAGCCCGGCACGCACTTCGCGTACAACACGGCGGCGACGCACGTCCTGGCCGCCGTCGTGCAGGGGGTGACGGGCGAGCGCGTCATCGACTACCTGGGTCCGCGCCTCCTCGAGCCCCTCGGCATCACCGGCGCGACGACGGAGCAGAGCCCGACGGGCGTGGACACCGGCGGCTTCGGCATGTCCGCCCGCACCGAGGACGTCGCGCGCCTCGGCGTGCTCCTGCTCGACGACGGCCGGTGGCGCGGCCGGCGCATCCTGCCCGAGGGCTGGGTCGCGGCGGCGAGCCGCGCCCGCACGCCGTCGACCGGCGAGAACCCGGACTGGCAGCAGGGCTACGGCTACCAGATGTGGCGCGGGCGCCACGGCTCCTTCCGGGGCGACGGCGCGTTCGGCCAGTTCTGCGTCGTGCTGCCCGAGCAGGAGACGGTGGTCGCGATCACGGCGGGGACCCAGGACATGCAGGGTGTCCTCGACGCCTTGTGGGCCCACCTGCTGCCCGCGGTCGCGGCCGCACCGCTCCCCGCCGACGACGACGCGCACCGCCGGCTCGCCGAGCGGCTCGCGGCGCTGCGGCACGAGCCGCCGCTCGGC
>NZ_JACVQL010000220.1 GCF_019733465.1 Actinotalea ferrariae
AGCCCGAGGAGCGTCCGGCGCGGCCGGCGCCGCGGCGCGGTGCACCGGTGCGCGCCTGCTCCAGCACCGGCGGCGCGGGCGTCACGAGCGGAGCGATCTCGCCGACGAGCGCGTCGAGCGCCGGGGCGCCGGGACGCACGGGCTGCGGCCGGGCGTCGATCTTCGCCAGCCGCGTGAGCGTGCGGACGTCACCCGTCTCCTCCGGGAGGACGAGCGTCACGACGTCGCCGCCCGAGCCGGCACGCGCGGTGCGGCCCGAGCGGTGCAGGTACGCCTTGTGCTCGGCCGGCGGGTCGACGTGGACGACGAGCTCGACGTCGTCCACGTGGATGCCGCGTGCCGCGATGTCGGTCGCGACGAGCACGCGCACGCCACCGTTCGAGAACGCCTCGAGGTTGCGCTCACGCGCGTTCTGGCTGAGGTTGCCGTGCAGGTCGACGGCCGGGATGCCCGCGGCGGTGAGCTGCTTGGCGAGCTTCTTGGCCTGGTGCTTGGTCCGCGTGAAGAGCAGGCGGCGGCCCATGCCGGAGGCGAGGTGCTGCACGACGGCGCGCTTCGTCTCGGCGTCGCCCACCGTGAAGAGGTGGTGCGTCATCGCGGCGACCGGGGACTGCTCGGGGTCGACCGCGTGCGACGTCGGTCGGTCCATGAACCGCTTGACCAGCTGGTCCACGCCGTTGTCGAGCGTCGCGGAGAACAGCAGGCGCTGGCCGTTCGCGGGCGTCGCGCCGAGGATGCGCTTGACGCCCGGCAGGAAGCCGAGGTCGGCCATGTGGTCGGCCTCGTCGAGCACGGTGATCTGGACGTCGGACAGCGTGAGGACCTTCTGCTGCAGCAGGTCCTCGAGGCGGCCGGGGCACGCGACGACGATGTCGACGCCGGCCGCGAGCGCGACCTCCTGACGGTGCTGGCTCACGCCGCCGAAGATCGTGGTGACGCGCAGGCCGGCGGCCTCGGCGAGCGGCTCGAGGGTCGCGGCGATCTGCGTCGCGAGCTCACGGGTCGGGGCCAGGACGAGGCCGCGCGGACGCCGCGGGGTACGCGGGCCGCCCGTGAGGCGGACGACCATCGGGAGGCTGAACGCGAGCGTCTTGCCGGAACCGGTGCGCCCGCGGCCGAGCACGTCGCGCCCGGCGAGCGTGTCGGGGAGGGTCGCGACCTGGATGGGGAACGGGTCGGTGATGCCGCGCTCGGCGAGCGAACGGGCAAGGGTCTCGGGCACGCCGAGGGAGGTGAAGCTCACAGGGATGTACTGCCTCTCAGGCACAGGCTCTCGGGGGAGAGGGTCGGGGCTCGCGGCGGCGATCATGGTGGCCTGCGGGCGACGGCCAGAGGGCCACGACCCGGGCAGGGCACCACCGGTGCTCCACGACGGAAGGCGCGCAGGATGCGCACCACTCGGTGAACAGTGTGCCCTACGGATCTGTTCCGTGCGGCGCACCGGCGACGGCGCCCATCCGGGTGACCCTCCGCACGCGCGCCGTGGGTGCCCGTCGAGGACGTCCACCAGAAGCCTCACGTCCCGGCCCGGTCTGCCGATCACACGACGAGGCCGGAGCCGCCGGCCGCGCAGGAGGCTCGCAGTGACGCACCCGCCGACCCTGCTCGTGCTCTCCCCCAGCACGGGCGGCTACTACTTCGGCGCCCTGCTCGGAGGCATCGCCCGCGAGCTCGCGGCGACGGGCGGCCGTGCCGTCGTCCTGCAGACGCTCGAGCCGGGCGTCCGCAGCGACGAGATCGGCGAGGCGCCCGACTTCTCGATCCCCGTCGCGTGGGACGAGGTCGACGGCGTCGTCTCGGTCACCTCCGCCGCACGCGGCGACTACCTGAGCCGCCTGCAGGAGCGCGGCCGGCCCGTCGTCGTCGCGAGCAGCCGCCTCGACGGGCTCGTCGCACCGACCGCCGTGCCCGACAACGGGGGCGGCACCATGGCCGCCGTCGAGCACCTCATCGCGCACGGGCACACGCGCATCGGCTTCGCCGGCAACCTCGTGCAGCGCGACATCCGCGACCGGCACGAGGCGTACGTCGCCACGCTCGAGGCCCACGGGCTCGAGGCCGCACCCCAGGACCTGTTCACCGCGCCGGACAACGGCGACCCGGGCGGACGCGCCGCCGGTGCGGCCTACCTGCGCAGCACCGACCGACCGACGGCGGTCATGCTCGCGACCGACCGCAACGCCCTCGGGTTCATGGCCGTGGTGCAGGAGGCCGGCGTCGACGTGCCCGGCGACCTCGCGGTCGTCGGGTTCGACAACATCGAGACGTCGAGCTTCGCGACCCCGGCGCTCACCACGATCGACCAGCCCTTCGACGAGGTGGGAGCGCTCGCAGCCCGGCTCGTGCTGAGCCAGGTGCGCGGTGGGACGGTTCCCGCCGTGCCGCACACCTCGCCCGCCTCCGTCGTCGTGCGCGCCTCGTGCGGCTGCCGACCGGGCCCCGGCGCGCCCGGGACGACGACGACCGACCTGCGTGCCGTGCGCCGGCAGACCGCGCAGCGGCTGCGCCATGCGCTCGTGACCGGTGAGCGCGAGCGCGACGCCGCCGTCGACCAGCTCGTGATCCGCCTGCTCGACCTGGTCGACACGTTCACCACCCCGGCGACGCCCGAGCAGATGGCCGACCCCCTCACCTGGGAGCGGGCCGAGGCGGGGCTCGCCGAGCTCCGGACCGCGCTGCGCGGCAGCGCCCGGCGCGCGGACGTGCTGCGCCGGGTCACCCGCTCGCTCGACGAGTACGTGCGCGCCACGACCTCGCCGATCATCGCCTCGGGCGTCCTCGCGACGCTGCGCGACGTGCAGGCCGCGGCCTTCCTGCGCCAGTCGGAGTCGGTCGAGGCGATGCTCGACGAGCAGCTGGGCGTGGACGCCGGGCTCCTCGACACCAAGGACCCGCGCTCGCTCGACTGGCTCGCGGGCACCCACGTCCGGAGCGCCGTGCTCGCGACGTGGCACGCGGACGGCGACCTGCGCGTCGCCGGCGTCTTCGACCCGGCCGGAGAGGTCGGTCAGCCGCTCGGCGAGACCGTCGCCGTCGAGCACTTCCCGCCGTCGTCGCTCGTGCGGAGCGCGCGGCCCGAGGAGCGGCTCATGTGCTTCGTGGTGCCCGTGCGCACGCGTGAGCACGACTGGGGCCTGCTCGCGGTGGTCGCGGAGATCGAGCTGAGCTCGGCGCGCGAGACGTACCACCACTGGGCGGCCCTGCTCGCCTCGGCGCTCGAGCAGGGTGCGCTCCAGGCCGCGGTGCGCGAGAGCGAGGAGCGGTACGCGCTCGTCTCCCGCGCCGCGCAGGACGGCCTGTGGGAGTTCGACACCCGGACCGAGCACGTCTACGTCTCCGAGCGCGGACGCGACCTGCTGGGCATGACGCCGACCGAGCCCGCCGCGGCCCGCGGCTGGACGCGCAACGTGCACCCCGACGACGTCGAGCCGCTGCGCCAGGGCACCCAGGCGGCCGTGCGCGCGCCGGGCACCGCGGTCGAGATCGAGTTCCGCCGCCGCATGCCCGAGGGCGCCGCGGAGCGCTGGCTGCTGTTCCGCGCGCTCGCCGTGCCCGACGCGCAGGGCTCGGCCCATCGCGTCGTCGGCTCGGTCTCGGACATCGACCGCCGCAAGGCGCTCGAGGAGCGCCTGCGGGTGGGCGCGCTCGTCGACGAGGTCACCGGCCTGCCCAACCGCCGCCTGTTCCTGGACCGGCTCTCGCAGGCGGTCGAGCAGAAGCGGCGCCGCCCGGCGGCGCAGTACGCCGTCGTCTTCCTCGACCTCGACGGCTTCAAGCTCGTCAACGACTCCCTCGGCCACCTCGTGGGCGACCAGCTCCTCACGGTGGTCGCCGAGCGGCTGCGCGACGAGCTGCGCTCGGTCGACACCGCCGCGCGCTTCGGTGGCGACGAATTCGCCGTGCTCCTCACCGACCCGGTCCCCGACGAGGTCCTCGTCATCGCGCGGCGCATCCAGGAGGCCATCGCACGGCCCGTGCTGCTCGCGGGCCACGAGGTCTCGGTCACGGCGAGCGTGGGCATCACGACGTCCGACCGCGGCTACACCGACGCCGAGGACGTGCTCCGCGACGCGGACATCGCGATGTACGAGGCGAAGGGCGCCGAGCGCGGCACGGCGTCGGTCTTCGACCCCGAGATGCACGCCCGCGCGACGGGCCGCCTGCGCGAGCGCGCCGAGCTGCGCGCGGCCCTCGCGGAGAACCAGTTCGTGGTCCACTACCAGCCGATCGTCGCGCTCGACGGCGCGGGCGTCACGCACTTCGAGGCGCTCGTGCGCTGGCAGCACCCCGAGCGGGGCCTGCTGCTCCCCGGCGCGTTCCTGCCCGCGCTCGAGGAGAACGCGACGATCGTCCCGCTGGGCGACTGGGTGCTCGACGAGGTCTGCCGGCAGATCGCCGCGTGGTCGTCGGAGCACGAGGCCGCCGCGACCGTCGCGGTCAACCTGTCGCACGCGGAGTTCTGGTCCAAGGACCTCGCGCAGCGCGTGCGCGCCGCGCTCGCCCGCCACGGCGTCGCGCCCGAGCGCCTCGTGCTCGAGATCACCGAGTCCGTGATCATGACGGATCCCGACGTCGCGCGGCGCGTCATGGACGAGCTGCACGCGATCGGCGTGTGCCTCCACATCGACGACTTCGGCACGGGCCAGTCCTCGCTCAATGCGCTCCGCAGCTTCCCGGTGGATGCGCTCAAGATCGACGGCTCGTTCATCCGCGAGATGGCGGACGTCCAGACGGGCGAGCTCGTGCGGATCATCGTGGAGATCGGCCAGGTGCTCGGGCTCGAGGTTGTCGCGGAGTGCGTCGAGACGCCGGACCAGGCCACGACGCTCCAGGCGATGGGCTGCGAGAACGCGCAGGGCTGGCTCTACGGCCGGGCCGTCCCGGGCGCGGACGCGGGCCTCATGCTCGGGCGGTCGCTCGTCCTCGTCCCCTGACATTTCGCCCTCGTGCTCCGCGGCCTTCGTGCCGATAGGAGCAAGGACCGGCCGCGGCAGGCGGGCCCGACCACGAGGGAGCGACCCCACACCCATGGTCCACATCGGCGTGCTGTCCCCCGTGACCGGCGGCTTCTACTTCGGCGAGGTGCTCGCGGGCGTCGTGCGCGTCGTCGCAGCGGCCGGTGGGCGGGTCACGCTCGTGCAGACCCTCGACGCCGGGCACTCGGGCGACGAGTTCGTGCCCGCACCCGACCTCTCCGCGCCCGTGGGCTGGGACCACCTCGACGGCTTCGTCACCGTCGCGCAGGCGACCGGGGCGGGCTTCCTCCAGCGCATCCGCGCGACCGGCAGGCCCGTCGTGATCACGAGCAACGACCTCGCCGTCGACGCCGCGACCGTCGTGGCCGACAACGTCAGCGGCGTCCGGCACGCCGTCGCGCACCTGGTGGAGCACGGTCACCGGTCCATCGCCTTCGTCGGCAACCTCGCGCAGACCGACATGCTCGAGCGGTTCCACGCCTACCGCGCGGCCGTCGTCGAGCACGGGCTCCCGCACGACGACGACCTGCACGTGCCGACCGCGGACCACGTCGAGACGGGCGGCCGCGGGGCGGCCGACGCCGTCGCCGCGGCGCGCGCCGGTGCCCTGGCCGTCACGGCCGTGGTCGCCTCGACCGACCGCATCGCGCTCGGGCTCATGGACGGCCTGCGCGAGCGCGGCCTCCGCGTCCCCGAGGACGTCGCCGTCGTGGGCTTCGACGACGTCGAGGCGGGGTGGCACGCCTCGCCCCCGCTGGCGACGGTCGACCAGCAGATCACCGAGCTCGGCGCCGAGGCGGCTCGGCTCCTGCTCGCCGAGCTCCGCGGCGAGCCCGTCGAGCACCGTCGGCACGTCGTGCCCTCCTCGTTCCGACCGCGCGGCTCATGCGGGTGCGGTGCCGACACCGGGGCCTCGTCCGGCCACGGCGCGCGCGACGGCGCGGCGGTCGCCGACGCCGTCCTCGCATTCCTCGCGACCGCCGCAGGCGGCGGAGACGTCGACCTGGACGCGCTCGACGCCCTCATCACGTCCGAGGTCCACGCCCGCTACCCGACGGCGCCGTCGCCCGAGACCTTCGAGGCGTTCACCGACGCGGCCGTGGGCCGGCTCGTCGCGTGGGACCCGCCGGGCGCGGGCGGCGGTGATGCCCCCGCGGTGCGCGGGCTCGTGCAGCGCGCGGTCGTGCGCCTCGGGGTGGTGCTCGCCCGCCTCCAGGCCGTCGCGGGCCTCGAGCGCTCGGCGCGGCTCGCGCACTCGCTCGTCGAGCAGTACGACGTCGGCAAGGGCCTGCTGGGCGACGTCGGCGCGGACCCGAGCGACCTGCGCTGGCTCGGCCAGGTCTCGGTGCGGCTCGGCTACCTCGCGCTCTGGGACGGCCCGCCGTCCGCCGGCCGCCTGCGGACCGCGGGCCTGTACGACCCGCACCGCCTCCTGGACGGCCCGCTCCCCGCCGCGCTGCCGGTCGAGCAGCTGCCGCCACGCGCCGTCATGGAGCAGGCCCGCGCGCTCGAGGACGAGGTGACGTTCGTCGTCCCGGTGCGCGGCACGAGCGGTGACCACGGGTTCTTGTGCGTCATCGGCGCGGTCGACACGAGCGCCGGGACCGGGCGCGCGACGTACAACCACTGGGCCGCCCTGCTCGGCGTCGCGCTCCAGCAGGAGGCCCTGCTCGAGGACGTCCGGCGCAACGAGCAGCGCTACTCCCTCGCGGCCGCCGCGACGCGTGACGGGCTGTGGGACTGGGACGTCGACGGCGGTCAGTGCTTCTACTCCGAGCGCTGCCAGGAGCTGCTCGGCACGGACCAGGAGCGGGCGTCCGACCTGCGGGCGCTCGCCGAGCGCACCGGCGACTCGCGTGCGCTGCTGCCGCTGCTCGGCGCCGTCCACCACGACGACCTCGCCGCCGTGCGGTCCGAGCTGCGCCGGGCGGTCGCGCAGGGTCAGCCGTTCGAGATCGAGCACCGCGTGGTGCTGCCCGACGGCAGCCACCGCTGGCTGCTGTGCCGCGCCGTCCCCGAGGGCGAGCCGGGCACACCGGCCCGCCGCGTCGTGGGCTCGCTGTCCGACATCCACCCGCGCAAGGAGCTCGAGGAGCAGCTGCGCCAGGCCGCGATGTACGACACGGTCACCGGCCTGCCGAACCGCCGCCTGTTCCTCGACCGCCTGCGGTGGTCCGTCGAGCAGTCGCAGCGGCGCGGGGGCGCGCGGTTCGCCGTCGTGTTCCTCGACCTCGACGGCTTCAAGCTCGTCAACGACTCGCTCGGCCACCTCGCAGGCGACCAGCTGCTCGCGATCATCGGGCAGCGCCTGCGCGACGACCTCCGCTCGGTCGACACCGCGGCACGGTTCGGCGGCGACGAGTTCGCCGTGCTGCTCTACGACCTCAAGCAGGAGGCGGTGCTCTCGGTCGTCGAGCGCATCCAGGAGCGCATCGCGGCCCCGGTCGTCGTCGCCGGGCACGAGGTCGCGGTGACCGCGAGCGTCGGCGTCGCGACCTCGGACACGGGCTACTCGGACGCCGAGGACGTGCTGCGCGACGCGGACATCGCGATGTACCACGCGAAGGAGTCCGAGCGCGGGACCGCGAGCCTGTTCGACCCCGAGATGCACTCGCGGGCCACGGGCCGGCTCCGGGCGCAGTCCGAGCTGCGCACCGCGCTCGTCGAGCAGCAGTTCGTCGTCCACTACCAGCCCGTCGTCGCGCTCGACGGGTCGGCGCTCACGCAGTTCGAGGCGCTCGTGCGCTGGGAGCACCCGACCAGGGGCCTCATGCTCCCGGGCGAGTTCCTGCCCGTGATGGCGGACAGCGGCACGATCGTCACGCTCGGCCAGTGGATCCTCGACGCGGTCGCCGCGCAGATCGCCGCGTGGCGGCGGGCGTACGCCGGCCCCGTCTCCGTCTCCGTCAACCTGTCGCACCGCGAGTTCTGGTCGGACCAGCTGCTCGCGACCGTGACGCACGCGCTCGTGCGGCACCGCGTCCCGCCGTCGTGCCTCGTGCTCGAGATCACGGAGTCGGTCATCATGTCGGACCCCGAGGCGGCGCGGCAGATCATGGACGACCTGCACGCCGCGGGCGTGCGGCTGCACATCGACGACTTCGGCACCGGCCACTCGTCGCTCAACGCGCTGCGCGCCTTCCCGGTCGACGCCCTCAAGATCGACCAGTCGTTCGTCGGGGCGCTCGAGACCGACCGGCAGACGAGCGAGCTGGTCCGGATCATCGTGGCGATGGGCAGCACGCTCGGGCTCGAGGTCGTGGCGGAGGGCGTCGAGACGCCGGGTCAGGAGGACCACCTGCGGTCCATGGGCTGCGCCAACGTGCAGGGCTGGCTCTACGCGCGCGCCCTGCCCGGTGACGAGGCCGGCGCGATGCTCGGGACGACGGTCCGGCCGGCGGTGGCGGCGGCGGCGCGCTAGGCCGTCACCCGCCCGGGGGACGGGCGCGCGAGGCTCCGATCCGGACATACCGGGGCGTTCTGACCTGCGCAGATGCGACATCACGGTGCGATGGGGTGAAACCTGGCCCCTTCCCCTGATCAGTCCTTGAGGGGCGGTCCCGCCGCCCCCTAGCGTCGGGGCACCCCTTCCCCCGGAGGGCATCACCGACGGCGGCCACCGGTCCCCCCAACCGGCCGGCCACCCCGACGCCACTGCGAGCCCGATGCGATCTCGAGCGACCCCGGCGACCGACCGGCGCACCGCGCCGGCGCGGCTGTCGTTGACGCGCCGGTTCGGCCTCACGAGCCTCATCGGCATGACCGTCGTCGGCGGTGCGCTCGTCGCGACGACGTCCCAGGTGCTGCACACGCAGGCGGTGCGCGAGGGCGTCGCGACGGCCGAGGCGCTGACGCGGCTCGCGACCGCGGAGGTCCCGGGCGACGCCTTCACGGTCGGGATGCTCGAGCCCGCCCAGGACGCGGACCTCGACGCGCTGCTCGGGGGTCTCGACGAGCGCCTCGTCGGGCTGCGCCTGTGGACCGCCGACGGCGCCGTCATCTACGACTCGGCGGACGTGGACGGCGCCCCGTCGGCGTTCCCGGACGTCGAGCGGCTCGACGCCGTGCGCCTGCGCGGGGAGCCGGCGCCGCGCGTCCGGACCCACATCGACGGGCTCGCGGGCGACGCGGGCGGGCCGCTCGCCCGGAGCATCGAGGTGCTCGACGTCTACGTCCCCGTGGAGCACGCCGGGCAGGTCGTGGGCGCGGCCGAGGTCATGCTCGACCACGGCCCGACGGCCGCCCGACGGACCCAGGCGATCGGCACGCTCGCCGCCGTCGCCGCCCTCGGCCTCCTGCTCCTGTGGCTCGTCCTCTTCCGGTCCGTGCACAGCGCGTCCGAGCGGCTCCAGCGCAGCGCGATGGAGAACGCGCGGCTCGCCCTCCTCGACGCGCTCACGGGCCTGCCCAACCGCCGGATGCTCCTGGACCGCCTCGACCGCGCCGTCGCGAGCGCCGGGCGCACGCCGGGCGCCGGCGCGGGCATCGGGATCCTGCTGCTCGACGTCGACCGGTTCAAGGACATCAACGACTCCCTCGGCCACGACCGCGGCGACGAGCTGCTCGTGCAGGTCGCGACGCGGCTCATGGAGGCGTTCCGCGGCCGGGACCTCGTCGCGCGGCTCGGCGGCGACGAGTTCGCGGTGCTCCTGCCCGGTGTCACGTCGGTCGCCGACGCCGAGACCCTCGCCCACCGTGCGCGCGGCGTGTTCACGGAGCCGTTCGTGCTCGGCGGCATGAGCGTGCACGTCGAGACGTCGATCGGCGTCGCGGTCCTGCCCGACCACGCGGACGACGCGCGCAGCCTCATGCGCCGGGCCGACGTCGCGATGTACACCGCGAAGCAGCACCGGCTGGGCGTCGCGGTCTACGACGCGGCCGACGACGACTCGAGCCCCGCGCGCCTCGTGCTCCAGGCCGAGCTGCACCGGGCGCTCGCGCGCACCGGCGAGCTGACCATGCACTACCAGCCGAAGATCGACCTCGCGGGCGGGCGGACGGTGGGGCTCGAGGCGCTCATGCGCTGGCGGCACCCGACCCGCGGCGAGGTCGAGCCGTCGGTCTTCATCCCGCTCGCCGAGCAGTCCGGGCTCATCGACGAGCTCACGCGCTTCGCGCTCCGGACCGTCGTGGCCCAGCTCGCGGCGTGGGCACCCGAGCAGCGGCTGCCGGTCGCGGTGAACCTCTCGGCCCACACCCTGGCGTCCGAGGACGTCGTCGACACCATCACCAGGCTGCTCGCGCAGCACGGCGTCGACCCGAGCTGGCTCGAGGCCGAGATCACCGAGACCGCCGTGGTGGCGGACCCCGGCCGGGTCGTGCCCGTGCTGCGCCGCCTCTCGGCGGCCGGCGTGCGCGTCGCGATCGACGACTTCGGCATCGGCAGCACGTCGTTCGCGCAGCTGCGCGACCTGCCCGTCGACGTGCTGAAGATCGACCGCCTGTTCATCGAGGACCTGGGCGACGAGGCGACCGCCGCCCGCAGCCGCACGGTCATCAAGGCCATGGTCGACCTCGCGCACTCGTTCGGCATGCAGGTCGTCGCCGAGGGCGTCGAGGACGCCGCCACCGCCGCGTGCCTGCGCGCGCTCGACGTCGACCAGGCGCAGGGCTTCTGGTTCTCCCCCGCCGTCGCGGCGCGCGACGTCGGCGCCGGGTCGGGACGCGTCGTGCTGCAGCCCTGAACCCCGCTCCCCACCCACCCCCCGCAGTCCCCGCTCCACCGCAACCCGGAGGACCACCATGGACGACCTGATCCGCGAGATGATCACCCCGCCCCGCACGGGCGTGGACCCGGCCCGGCGCCGCCGCCTCGCCGCGACCGCCGTCACCGTCGCGCTCGCGGCGGCAGGCATCACGTCGCTGACGACGGGCGCGCTGTTCACGGACACGGAGACCCTCACCGGCTCCGAGTTCACCACCGGCACGGTGCAGATCTCGCCCGAGATGTCGGGCACCGTGACGCTCGGCGCCGCCGACATGGCGCCGGGCGACACGTCCTACGGGCTCGTGGACGTCGTCAACAGCGGCAGCCTGGCGCAGCGGTACGCCGTCTCGCTGCTCGCGACCGACGACGACCCCGCGGTGCCGCTCACGGGTGAGCTCGAGCTCGCGGCGTACCTGACGAGCACGTGCAGCGCGGCCGGCGTCGCGACCCTGACCCCGGTCGCGACGTTCGACGGCCTGCCGACGACGGCGACCGCCCTGCTGGGCGACCCGGCGACCGGCCAAGACGCGACGGGTGGGGGCGACCGGTTCCTGCCCACCGGGGCGACCGAGAGCCTGTGCTTCACGCTGCACGTGCCGCTCGCGACGACGAACGCGTTCCAGGGTGCGGGCGCGTCGCTCGAGCTCCGGTTCGACGCCGAGCAGACCGCCAACAACCCCTGATCGACGAGCGACGTGCGACGGACGACGCGACCGTGAGTGCGCCCGCGCTGGCGAGCCACGCCCCGGGCACGACGGCCCCGGCCCTCGGGGGCCGGGGCGTCGCTGCGCGCACTGCCGGGCGGCGCATCGGCCCGAGCGCGCTCCGGGCCGCGGCATGGGGCGTCGTCGTGCTCTGCGTCGGGGCGTTCGCGCTGAGCATCCTCGCGCCGATGTGGTTCGGCGTGCGGGACCAGCGGCTGCTCGTCGTGACGTCCGGGTCGATGGCGCCGGCGTTCCAGGCGGGCGACGCCGTGGTGATCCAGGCGATCGAGGACCCGAGCCAGCTGCGCGTCGGTCAGGTCGCGACGTTCTGGCCGCCGGGGGGCGACCGCCTCGTCACTCACCGCATCGTCGACCTGCGGAGCCTGCCCGTGCTCACGCCGGACCCGGTCACCGGCGAGATGGAGCCCCGGCTCGACGCCGCGACCGGCGAGCCGGTGCTGCGGCCCTACATCGTGACGAAGGGCGACGCGAACGCGACCGTCGACCCCGACGCGACGCCGCTGTCGCGCGTGCGCGGCGTCGTCCTGGCGGTGCACCCGGGCTGGGGGCGCGCGCTGGGCTGGGCGCACTCCGCGGAGGGGCGGTGGGCGCTGCTCGCCCCGCCGCTCGCGATCCTCGCCGCGCTCGAGACCGCCGCGACGGTGACCGAGCGCCGACGCCGACCGGCGTCGGCCGCGGTGCGTCCGGCCCGCGAGGAGCTCGATGCGTACCTCCTCGACTGACCGCCGCGCCCGGTCGGGCGCGCTCGTTCTGCTCGCGGCCGCCGTCGTGGGCGCGGTCGCCGGGACGGCGCTGCCCCGGCTCGGGAGCACCGCGGCCCTGCTCACCGACGACGCGACGGTGACGTCCGCGGTCGACGTCGTCCCGTGCGACCCCGCCGCGTGGGAGGACGCCGTCGCGGCGCTCGACCCCGTGCTGCGGTGGCGGCTCGACGCCCCGGACCTGCGGCCGGACGACGTCGCCGCCCCCGCGCTGCCCGAGTGCGACGTGACGGGTGGCGGCTGGGACCTCGACCCGACGACGGCCGGCGCGACGTCCGGGGAGCTCGGGCTCACGACGCCCGAGGACCTCACGGTCGCGCTGTGGGTCGGCACCACCGCAGGGGCGGCCACGGAGGGGACGCTGCTCGAGCTCAGGGGCGAGGAGCGCGAGGTGCGGGTCGTCGTCGTGCCCGGCGGCGGGCTCGAGGTGCGGTACGGCGGCCCGGACGGTCCCGTGACGGTCGCCGCCCCGCCGCTCACCGGCGACGCGCAGCTGCTCGCGCTCGTCGTCGGCGCGGACGGCGTGCGCCTCGCGGTGGACGGGGAGGGCGTCGCCGCCGGACCGGCCGAGGCCGGGCCCGCCTCGCCGCTGGTGCTGACCGTGGCCGCGGCGACCGGGGCGAGTGCCGACGTCGTCGTCGACGACGTGCTCGTGCTCGACGCGCCGCTGGCTGCGGGCACGCTCACGGCGCTGGCCGCCGCGGG
>NZ_JACVQL010000221.1 GCF_019733465.1 Actinotalea ferrariae
GCGGAGGGCACGCGCGTCGCCGACGCGGTGCTGGCCCGACGGCTGTCGGGTCCGGACGCGCCGCCCGCCTGACGGGCGCCCGGGCGCCGGGCGGCGGGGACGTCGTGGCCGGGACGGCGTGTCGGGCGGCACCGGGAGGGAACAGCGACGGCGCCCCCCGAGCCCGGGAGGCGCCGTCGTCGACAGCGGCGGGAAGTGAGGTATCAGGCGCTGCATGTACTGCCGCAACGGGGCAAGCCCGGTCAGCAGGTCCTCTCGTGGACTGGTCGCGCGTGGGTTCTCACGTCCCGCTCTGCTGTTGTGCTTCCTTTGTACGCCCGGAACCTCGGCATGGGAAGACGAGCGGGCGAGTTGTCCTGGTTCGTCCCGTGACGCCGCACGGAACGGCTCCGCCGTCTCGGATCACGAGCCGCCACGTCTCCCCTTGCGGACGGCGAGGACGACGACGACAGCGACCGCCGCGACGAGCGCCGCGGCCGGGAGCGTGCGGCGGGGCGGGGGGAAGCCGGGCCGCAGGGCCACGGGCCGCGCGAAGGTGAGCACGTCCCAGCCGCGCTCGACCGCGAGCCGCCGCAGCACGCGGTCGGGGTTGACCACGGCGGCGCTGCCCACGGCCTCGAGCATCGGCACGTCGGTGATCGAGTCCGAGTAGGCGTAGCTCGCGCCGAGGTCGTAGCCGTGCTCGTCGGCGAGCCGGCGGACCGCCGCGGCCTTGTTCTCGCCGTACGCGTAGAACGCGATGCCGCCCGTGTAGCGCCCGTCGACGACCTCCATCTGCGTCGCGACCACCCGGTCCGCGCCCAGGAGTGCCGCGATCGGCTCGACGACCTCGGACCCGGAGGCCGAGACGACGACGACGTCGCGCCCCGCCGCGTGGTGCTCGTCGATGAGCGCCACCGCCTCGGCGTAGACGGTGGGCTCGATGTGCAGGTGCAGCGTCTCGGAGACGATCGAGGAGACCTGCGCGACGTCCCAGCCGGCGACCATCGCGGAGAGGTGCGCGCGCAGGCGTTCGGTCTGGTCGGCGTCCGCGCGGCCGAGGAGGAAGAGGAACTGCGCGTAGGCGGTGCGCAGCACGTCGCGGCGCGTGATGAGGCCGCCGGCGTAGAACGGCCGCGAGAACGCGGTGGCCGACGACGTCGCGATGATCGTCTTGTCGAGGTCGAAGAACGCGGCGCCGCCCATCGTCGCTCCCTCCGCGTCGCCCGGCCCCTGCGAGGGTAGCGACCGCCTCCCCGCTCCGGACGATCTTGGGACTGCACGTCCGTGCAGAGCGCGACGGCGTCGCACTCCTCCACAGGTCGGACGACGACGCCCTCCGTCCCCAGGCCCGACGGTCCCTCCTCCGCCAGGGCTGCCGAGGCCCCGACGCTGTCGGACAGGTCGCGTCGTGCCCGGGGACGGTGCTGTGGGGAGGTGGGCTGTGCGAGGAGGTGGTGCCACGCCGGGCGCAGCCGACGTCGTCGTGGTCGTGGGCGCGTGCGGCGGCGTCGGGGCGTCGACCTTCGCCGCGCTGCTGACGCGCGAGGCGGCGCGGACCGGCGGCGGCGCGATCCGGACCGGCGACGGCGCGACGCAGACCGGCGACGGCGCGGTGCTCGTCGAGCTCGACGGCTCGGGGCCCGGCCTCGAGGTGCTGCTCGGCGTCGAGGAGGCGCCGGGAGTGCGGTGGCCCGACCTCGCCGACCTGCGCGGGTCCCTCGCTCCCGAGGACCTCGACGGCGTGCTGCCGGTCTGGCGTGGCGTGGAGGTGCTGGGCACGGACCGGCGCGGCGGTGGGCCGACCGAGGCGGCGCTGGAGGCGCTCTGGCCGGCGCTGCGGATGCGGTACGCGACCGTGGTCGTCGACGCCCCGGCGCACGCGCTCGCCGGCCCGGCAGCCCGGCTCGTGGTCGACGACGCGGCGCGCGTGGTGGTGGTGACGAGCCAGGACGTGCGTGGCGTCGCTGCTGCGCTCACCGCGCTCACCGCGCTCACGGCGCTCGGCGCGGACGGCACCGCGGCACCCGTGCGGGGCGGGCCGGCGCGGGGAGGCGCCCACCTGGCGC
>NZ_JACVQL010000222.1 GCF_019733465.1 Actinotalea ferrariae
GACCCGCGCCGGGCGGCCTACGCGCTGCCGGCATCCGTCCTCGACCCGGCCGCGGACCCCACGGCGGTCACGGCCGAGCTCGCGTCGCTCGAGGGGGCGCTCGTCGTCTCCTACGCGGCGCTCGTCGCGCAGGCCGAGCCCGGCGCGCGCAGCCCGGTCGTCGACGCGATGCTCACGGCCGCGCGCCGGGCCACGTCGCTGACCGGTCAGACCCCGGCGTTCCCCGGGCTGCCCGAGCGCGCCGCCTGAGCCGGCCCGCCCCCGCGGGAACGGGCCCACCCGGCGACGGGCGAGCCGTGCGGCTCAGCGCTCCAGCAGGGCCGTGACGAGGTCGGCGACGTGGTCGGCTGCCTGGCCGACGGGCACCTGCTCCGCCTCCGGACGCGCACCCGCCTCGAGACCCGCGTCGCCGGCCCGTCGCAGCCGGACCTCGACGACGCCCTCCGCCAGACCCCGGCCGACGACCACGACGACCGGGATCCCGAGCAGCTCGGCGTCGGCGAACTTGACGCCGGGCGAGACCTTGGGCCGGTCGTCGTACAGGACCTCCACGCCGCGGCCGTGCAGGTCGGCGGCCAGCTCCTCGCAGGCCGCGAAGACGGCCGGGTCCTTGCCGGTCGCCACGAGGTGCACGTGCGCCGGCGCGACCTGCACGGGCCAGGCCAGGCCGGCGTCGTCGTGGTTGGTCTCGGCGAGCGCGGCGACGGCGCGCGAGACGCCGATGCCGTAGGAGCCCATCGTCACCGTCACGGCCTTGCCGTTCTCGTTGAGCACGCTCAGGCCGAGCGCCTCGGCGTACTTGCGGCCGAGCGCGAAGATGTGGCCCATCTCGATCCCGCGCGCGAGCTCGAGCGGTCCCGACCCGTCGGGCGCGGGGTCGCCCGCGCGGACCTCGGCGGCCTCCACGACGCCGTCGGCCGTGAAGTCGCGGCCCGCGACGAGGTCGAACACGTGCCGGCCCTCCTCGTTCGCCCCGGTGATCCAGCGCGTGCCCTCGACCACGCGGGGGTCGAGGAGGTAGCGGACGGCGGCCTCGCGCCCGGTGTGCGCGCGGCCGAGCACGCCGGGGCCGATGTAGCCCTTGACGAGCTCGGGGTGCCGCGCGAAGTCGGCGTCGGTCGCGGCGGCGACGGTCGCGGGCGAGACGGCGGCCTCGAGGCGCTTGACGTCGACCTCCCGGTCCCCCGGCACACCGATCGCGACGACCTCGCGCTCGCCGTCGGCCTGCTCGAGGACGACGACGACGTTCTTGAGCGTGTCGCCGGCGGTCCACGGCCGGTCCGCACGCGGGAAGTGCGCGTTCGCGTGGTCGACGAGCGTCGCGATCGTCGGCGTGTCGGGCGTCTCCTCGACGTGGGCGGCGGGCGCGTCGTCGTAGGGCACGGGCTCGGGGACCGGAGTGGTGACGGCCTCGACGTTCGCCGCGTAGCCGCCGGCGGACCGCACGAACGTGTCCTCGCCGATGGACGTCGGCATGAGGAACTCCTCGCTGCGCGAGCCGCCCATCGCCCCGGACATCGCGGCGACGGCGACGACGTCCATGCCGAGCCGCGCGAAGATCCGCAGGTACGCCTCGCGCTGGCGCTGGTACGAGGCCTCGAGCCCGGCGTCGTCGACGTCGAACGAGTAGGCGTCCTTCATGACGAACTCGCGGCCCCGCAGGAGGCCTGCGCGAGGACGTGCCTCGTCGCGGTACTTGGTCTGGATCTGGTAGAGCGCGAGCGGCAGGTCCTTGTAGGACGAGTACAGGTCCTTGACGAGGAGCGTGAAGAGCTCCTCGTGCGTGGGGGCGAGCATGTAGTCCGCCTCCTTGCGGTCCTGCAGGCGGAAGACGTTGGGGCCGTACTCCGTCCAGCGGCCCGTCGCCTCGTAGGGCTCGCGGGGCAGCAGCGCCGGGAAGTGGACCTCCTGCGCACCGATCGCGTCCATCTCCTCGCGGACGACGCGCTCGATCTTCCGCAGCACGCGCAGGCCGAGCGGCAGCCACGTGTAGATGCCGGGCGCGGCGCGGCGGATGTAGCCGGCCCGCACCAGGAGGCGGTGGCTCGGCACCTCGGCGTCGGCCGGGTCCTCCCGCAGGGTGCGCACGAACAGGGTCGACATCCGCAGCAGCATGGGCGTCAGCCTAGTGGCGGGTCCGCGGCCACCCGTGCCGCGAGCGCGGCCGGCGGGACGCGGGTCGCGGGCCCGCAGGGCCGGCGCGTGCGGGTACCGGTCCCGCCGCGGAGGCGGCACCATGACCCTGTGCCCGAGCTGCCCGAGGTGGAGTCCCTCGCCCGCTTCCTGACGTCGCGCGCGCAGGGCCGGACGGTGGCCTCCGTCCAGATCGGCGCGATCAGCGCGCTCAAGACGTTCTCGCCCGCGCCGTCGGACCTCGTCGGTAGGCAGGTCGCGCACGTCGGTCGGCACGGCAAGTGGCTCGACCTCGCCACGGTCGACGGGCCGCACATGCTGTGGCACCTCTCGCGTGCCGGCTGGGTGCGCTGGTACGACGAGGTCCCCTCGACCGTGCTGCGACCCGGGAAGTCCCCCATCGCGCTGCGCCTGCGGCTCGACGACGGCGCCGGCTTCGACCTCACCGAGGCCGGCACGCGCAAGCGGCTCGCGGTCCACGTGGTGGCCGACCCGGCCGAGGTCGAGATGGTGGCGACGCTGGGCGTAGAGCCCATGTCGGAGGAGTTCACCGTCGAGCGGCTCGCCCAGCTGCTCGCCGGCCGCAACCAGCAGCTCAAGGGCCTCCTGCGGGATCAGCGTCAGATCGCCGGGATCGGGAACGCCTACTCCGACGAGATCCTGCACGCCGCGCGCATGAGCCCCTTCGCGCTCAGCCGCTCGCTCGACGCCGACGCGGTCGCGCTGCTGCACCGCACGATCCGCGAGGTGCTCGCAGGTGCGCTCGAGGCGTCGAGCGGCCGCCCGGCCGCCGAGCTCAAGGACTCCAAGCGCCGGGGCATGCAGGTGCACGGCCGCACGGGCGAGGCCTGCCCGGTGTGCGGCGACACCGTGCGCGAGGTCTCGTTCGCCGACTCGTCGCTCCAGTACTGCCCGACGTGCCAGACGGGCGGCAAGCCCCTCGCCGACCGCCGCATGAGCCGCCTCCTCCGCTGACCACCCGCCGGCGGCCGCGGGGGCGACCGACCCGCCCGCGCGCGTCGCCCGGCGCGCGCCGCCCCGCGGGCGCACCCGCACTCACGCTGCCGGCCGTTTCGAACACCAGGGCACAAGCCCGGGATCCGGATCCCTGTCGGACGCGCCGTTGTTCGTCGCGGCTCGGGTCGCCCCTGCGGCTAGGGCAGGCCCAGGGCCGCGCGGAGGCGCCTGAGCCACCTGGCGGGCGCATGCAGGTCGGGAGTCCCCCAGCGGACCACGTGGAGCCCGACGGCCCGGACCCTGTCCTCCCGGACCTTCTCATCCCAGAGGACGTCCTCCGGTGGCCGACCCGACGGGTTCCGTCTGCCGTACTTGACCCGACCATCGAACTCGCCGACCACCCCGGCGTCGGGCCAGTAGAAGTCGACCCGTCCGACGACGCCGTCGTCATCCATGATCACGTGCTGGCGCTGCGGCGGCATGATCCCGTGCTGGTGCAGCAGCACCGCGCTCCACGACTCGCCCGGGCTCTCGGACTGCGGGGACGCCAGCTCGACGCACTGACGCGACCGCCCGACGCCGCGCAACCCCGTCATCGTCGCCACGACGGCGGCGAGCTCCGCGGACGTCGTCATCCCGCGTCGCAGGGCGACGTCGGCGGCCACCACCCCTGGGACCAGCCCGTCGAGGCGAGCGGCGTCGAGGCACGCGCGCGCCGGCTGCGCGACCGCTCCCGACAGGCGTGCGCGGAGCTGCTCTGGTGGCGGCGACGCGGCGCTGCGGAAGACGCTCCGCCCCGACGCGTTCGGCGCAGAGCCGACCGCGACGTGCACGTGGGACGGCTGCCCGAAGACGGGGAGCCCGAGCTCGGCCACGGCGGCGCTGCCCAGGAGCACGGCCGACGGGTGGCGCTGCCGCACGGCCCTCACGGTCGCGAGGAAGGCCGTCTGCGGCGTCTCGACACCGGCGGGCAGCCGATAGGCGTCGCGGTGGATCCGCACGAGCTCGCCCTGCCGCACCAGCGTCGCGATCTCGCCCGATGCCAGTCCGAACCGGCTCAGGCTGCGTCGATCGAGGACCCCACCGCTCCCTTCCGCGAGCAGCGTGAGGCCAACGGCAAGCGGCTCACCCAGTGCCCGTCCAGGCAGGAGTCCGCGTGCCACGTCGGCGTCGTGCAGGACGTCGTCGTGCCGGGCTTCTCGCACTGTGCGCACCGGCCTCATGCCGTCGACGATGCCCCGTCCGCGAGACCGGTCGATGACAGGACCGTCGGGCCTGGGGACCGCCCGCGCCCGCACGAACGCGGTGGACGACGCCGTTCGAGGCAACGCTCCGAGACGCGCACCCCGCTCGCGACGCCGCCGCCGCCGCCAAGGCCCTGACGAACAACGACGCAGAACCACGACAACCAGATCCCACGGACCTGCGCCGTTGTTCGTCGGGCACGTGGCGGCCCCCGGGCGCCGCGGCGGCCGACCGGTGGCAGCGCGAGCGCGGCGCGGATCGTCGACGGCCGGGCCGGGGCGCGCCTGTGCCGGAGAGGCGGCGCGGGGGGTGGCGGCGCGGCGTGGGCAGGCTGGCGGGGCGGCTGCGGCCCGGGGCTAGAAGAGGACCGTGGCGTAGGTGCCGACGCGGCGGAAGCCGACGCGCTCGTACGTCGCGAGGGCGCCGGTGTTGTAGTCGTTGACGTAGAGCGACACGAGGGGCGCGGTGACGCCGAGGGTCTGGGCGACGACGGCGGCCATGCCGTGCACCGCGAGGCCGCGCCGGCGCCGACCGGGCGGGACCCACACGCCCTGCACCTGCGCGACCATCGAGCTGACCGCGCCCAGCTCGGCCTTGAACGCCACCTCGGGCCCGGCCGGACCACGGTCGACGCGGACGAAGGACCGGCCCTCCTCGAGCAGGCCGCGGACCCGCGCCTCGTAGGCACCCGGGCTGCCGAGCAGCGGCGAGTAGCCGACCTCCTCGACGAACATCTGCACGCAGGCCGGCAGCAGGAGCGCGAGCTCGTCCGGACGGCCCAGGCGGACGGCCGGGTCGGGCTGCACGAGCGGCGGGTGGTCGATCACCATCGACGGCTGCGTGGCGCGGACCTCGCGCGGCGGCCCCCACGAGTGCTCGAGCCGGGACCACAGGCCCAGCACGGCGTCGGCCGGCCCGACGATGGACGAGCAGCGGCGCCCCTGACGCAGCGCCTGCTCGGCGAACGAGTCGAGGGCCGCCGTGTCGTCGGGGGCGCACACCGGGACGAGGTTGGCGCCCGCCCAGCACAGGGCGGTCAGCCGCCCGCCGGACTCGTGCCCCCAGACGGTCGAGCCGCCCCGCACGCTGCCCATCGCGAGCGCGGCCTCGATCCGCGACGCCGCCAGCACGGAGCCGACCGGGTCCTGCGCGCACAGCGCTGCCGCCGCGCGGAGGTCGACGTCGGGCACGACGTGCGCCGGTGTGCCCGTGCGCCATCGACCCATGTCGCGATTCTGCACCATGGGCGGATCCTCCCCCTCCGCGCGACCCGCCGCAGCGGGAGCCCCGAACGCCGTGCGAGGCGCCGGCGCCGGCGGCGTCGGTCAGGAGACGGAGACCACCGGGGCGCCGCCCTCGGCCGGCTCCATCGACTCGGCGATGCGCATGGCCTCCTCGATGAGCGTCTCGACGATCATCGACTCGGGCACGGTCTTGACGACCTCGCCCTTGACGAAGATCTGGCCCTTCCCGTTGCCGGACGCCACGCCCAGGTCGGCCTCGCGTGCCTCACCCGGGCCGTTGACGACGCAGCCCATGACGGCGACCCGCAGCGGGACCTCGAGCCCCTCGAGCCCGGCCGTCACGCGCTCGGCGAGCGTGTAGACGTCGACCTGCGCGCGGCCGCAGCTCGGGCACGACACGATCTCGAGCTTGCGGGGGCGCAGGTTGAGCGCCTGGAGGATCTGGATCCCGACCTTGACCTCCTCGACCGGCGGCGCGGAGAGGGAGACGCGGATGGTGTCGCCGATGCCCTTGCTGAGCAGGGCGCCGAACGCGGTCGCCGACTTGATGGTCCCCTGGAACGCCGGGCCCGCCTCGGTCACGCCGAGGTGCAGCGGCCAGTCGCCGCGCTCGGAGAGCAGCTCGTACGCGCGGACCATGACCACGGGGTCGTTGTGCTTGACCGAGATCTTGAACTCGTGGAAGTCGTGCTCCTCGAAGAGCGACGCCTCCCACACGGCCGACTCCACGAGCGCCTCGGGCGTCGCCTTGCCGTACTTCTCGAGCAGCCGCTTGTCCAGCGAGCCCGCGTTGACGCCGATCCGGATCGAGACGTTCGCGTCCTTGGCGGCCTGCGCGATCGCGCCGACCTGGTCGTCGAACTTGCGGATGTTGCCCGGGTTGACGCGCACGGCGGCGCAGCCGGCGTCGATCGCCGCGAAGACGTACTTGGGCTGGAAGTGGATGTCGGCGATCACCGGGATCTGCGACTTCCGGGCGATGATCGGCAGCGCGGCGGCGTCCTCCTCCGTCGGGCACGCCACGCGGACGATGTCGCAGCCCGACGCCGTCAGCTCGGCGATCTGCTGGAGCGTGGCGTTGATGTCCGACGTGCGCGTCGTCGTCATCGACTGCACCGACACGGGCGCGTCCCCGCCGACGTGGAGCGAGCCGACCTTGATCTTGCGCGTCGGGCGGCGAGGGGCGAGGACGGGCGCCGGGGCCTCGGGCATGCCGAGGTTGATGGGGATGCTCACCGCACCAGTATCCCCCCGTCGCGCCTCAGCCGAGTGTGACGGGCGCGACGAGGTCGGCGTACAGCAGGAGGACGCCCATGAGCGCGAGGACCGCGAAGACCCCGTACGCGAGCGGCATCATGCGCGCGACGTCGGCCGGCGCCGGCCGCGGGAGGCCCCGCAGGCGCGCGACCTGCCGCTTGCCGCCCTCCCAGAGCGCGCCCACGACGTGCCCGCCGTCGAGCGGGAGCAGCGGGATGAGGTTGAAGACGAACAGGGCCATGTTGAGCGACGCGAGCACCTGCAGCAGGCTCGCGACCCGCCAGGTCAGGTCGACGTCGGCGGCCGCGATCTCGCCGGCCACGCGGCCGACGCCGACCGGGCCGATGACGGACGACGCGTCGCGCTCCTCGACGCCGACGACGGCCTGGACGACGTCCCACAGCCGCGCGGGCAGCGTGAGCACCACCTCGGCGGTGCCGGCGAAGAGCCGACCGACCTCGCCGGGGACGGCCGAGATCGGCTGCGGCTGCAGCTCGCGCGTGGGGCTCAGGCCGACGTAGCGGGTCTCCTCGGTGACGACCTGCCCGTCCTCGTCGAGCACCATCGCGCCGGTCTCGTCGTCGAACACGGGACGGTCCGCGAGGACGGGGGCGAGCTCGAGCGTGAGGCGCTCCCCCGCACGCTCGACGACGAGCGGCACGGACGAGCCGTCCGACGCCGCGACAGCGGCCTGGAAGTCCGCCCACGACTCGACCGGCGCGCCGTCGAGCGAGACGAGCTCGTCACCCGGCTCGAGGCCGGCCTGGGCTGCCGGCACCGGCGGGTCGCCGGGGGCGCACTCCTCCTGCGTGATGGGCCGCACGCAGTCGCCGACGACCCCGACCGTGGTGGAGAGCGCGGGCAGACCGATGCCCACGAGCACCACCAGCAGCAGGACGGCGGCGATGAGCAGGTTCATGAACGGCCCGCCGAGCATGACCACGAGCTTCTTGGGCGTGCTCAGCCGGTAGAACGCGCGCTGCTCCTGACCGGGCAGCACCTCCTCGGCGCTCTGCTCGCGCACCGCCGTGACCAGCTCACCGATCCGCCCCGGGCGCGGCTGCGCGCCCACGACGTCGGCCGGCGGGAACATCCCGATGAGGCGCACGTAGCCGCCGAGCGGGATGGCCTTGAGCCCGTACTCCGTCTCGCCGCGCGTGCGCGACCACAGCGTCGGGCCGAACCCGACCATGTACTTGCTCACCCGCACGCCGAACCGCTTCGCGGGGACCATGTGCCCGACCTCGTGCAGGGCGATCGAGACCAGGAGCCCGAGCAGCAGCACGAGCAGGCCGATCACGTACTCCATGGGGCGCCTTCCGTCCGGTGTGCGGCACCATCATGCCTCGCGCGGGCGCCCGCCCCGTACGCACGTGGGAGCGCCGGGCAGGACGCGACCGCCGCCCACGACGACGAGATCCGTGGCCGTGGCACCACCGCGACGAGCGACCCGGCCACTAGCATCGCGCCATGAGCACGCGATCCGCAGCGCCGCAGGTCACGACGTCCGCCTGGCCGGACCTCGGCCACCTCCGCCCGGGCCACCTGCCGCAGGAGCGGCGCGTCGTCGGACCGGTCCCCGGGCCGGCCTCCGTCGCGCTGGGCGAGCGCCGGGCGGCCGCCGTCGCGGCCGGGGTCGCGAGCACCCTGCCGGTCTACGTCGAGCGCGCCGGCGGAGGGGTGATCGTCGACGTCGACGGCAACGTCTTCGTCGACCTTGCGTCGGGCATCGCGGTGACCTCGGTGGGCAACGCGGCGCCCGCGGTCGTCGACGCGGTCGCGGCGCAGGCCGCCGACTTCACGCACACCTGCTTCATGGTGGCGCCGTACGAGGAGTACGTGGCGGTGTGCGAGGCGCTCGCGCGCCTCACCCCGGGCGACCACCCCAAGCGCACGGTGCTCGTGAACTCGGGCGCCGAGGCGGTCGAGAACGCGGTCAAGGTGGCCCGCCGCGCGACGGGCCGGCCGGCCGTCGTCGTGCTCGACCACGCCTACCACGGCCGCACGAACCTCACGATGGCGATGACCGCCAAGGCCATGCCCTACAAGACCGGCTTCGGCCCGTTCGCGGGCGAGGTCTACCGCGTGCCCGCGTCCTACCCGCTGCGCGAGGCCGCCCCCCTCACGGGCGAGCAGGCCGCCGCCCGCGCCGTCGCGGTCCTCGAGAAGCAGGTCGGCGCCGACCAGGTCGCCTGCCTCGTGGTCGAGCCCGTGCTGGGCGAAGGGGGCTTCGTCGTCCCGGCACCCGGGTTCCTGCCCGCCCTCGAGCGGTGGTGCCGGGCGAACGGCGTGCTGCTCGTCGCCGACGAGGTCCAGACGGGCTTCGCGCGGACGGGCGCCATGTTCGCGTGCGACCACGAGGGGGTCGTGCCCGACCTCGTCGCCATGGCCAAGGGCATCGCGGGCGGTCTGCCGCTGGGAGCGGTCACCGGACGCGCGGAGCTCATGGACTCCGTCCACCTCGGCGGGCTCGGCGGCACGTACGGCGGCAACCCGCTCGCGTGCGCCGCCGCGCTCGCCGCGATCGAGCTGTACGAGAGCGCGGACCTGCCCGCGGCGGCGCGGCGCATCGAGGAGCTCGTGACGACACGCCTGCGGGACGTCGCGACGCGGGCGCCGCAGGTCGCCGAGGTGCGCGGTCGCGGGGCGATGCTCGCGATCGAGCTCGTCCGCCCCGGGACGCTCGAGCCCGACCCGGCCGAGGCGGCACGCGTCGCGCGTGCGTGCGCGAAGGAGGGCGTGCTCGTGCTCACGTGCGGCACGTACGGGAACGTCGTGCGGCTCCTGCCGCCGCTCGTCATCGACGAGGCGCTGCTGCGGGACGGTCTCGACGTGCTCGAGCGCGCGCTCCTCGCCCGCCCGGCCTGAGCCGCCGGTCCGGCCCGAGCCGCCCGCGCCCCGGCGTCAGGGCGTGCGCTCCTCGAGGCCCCACGGCGACCCGTAGCCCTCCGGCGCCGGCGCCGCGAGGAGCTCGAGGAACGGCACGGCGTCGAACGCCTCCGGACCGAGCACGCCCGAGCCGGACCAGCGCCCGTCGGCGAGCAGCTCGAGCGCGACGAGCGGGTTCACGGCGGTCTGCCACACGACGCACTGGGCGCCGTACCGCTCCATCGACCACGCGTTGTCGACCACGTGGTGCAGGTAGACCTCGCGTCGACCGCCGTCGGTCCCCGTGCCGGTGACGAGGACGCCGGCGCACGTCGCGCCTCGCATGCGGTCACCGAGCGTCGCCGGGTCCGGCAGGCACGCGGCGACGACGTCGCGCGGGCTGACCCGCACCGTCGTGGGCGTGCCGTCGGGCGTGGTCCCTCGCACCGTGACCGGGTCGGTGCGGTCGAGTCCTACCGTGTGCAGCGTGCGGAGCACCGCGATGAACTCCTCGCCGAGCCCGTACTTGAAGGTCACCTTGCGCGCGTCGAGGAACCGCGGCATGAGGAGCACCTCCTCGTGCTCGACGTGGACGCACTCGACGGGGCCGATGCCGCCCGGGAACTCGAAGACCTCGGGCTCGTGGAACGGCGGAACGGTGTACCAGCCGGCCTCCGTGCTCCCGCCTTCCTCGGCGCGCGCGGCCTCCCACACGACCGGCGGGTTGAGGCACTCCTCGATCGTCGTCCAGATGGAGAAGGACGGGGCGAACATCGGCTCGCCGTCCTCGCCCAGCACGACGAGGTTCGAGCCGTCGCGCGTGCCGAGCTCGTCGATCTCGCTGAAGAGGTGGTCGGACGCGTACTGGGCGAAGACGTCGGACAGGCCCGGCTCGACACCCATGCCGACGAGCGCGAGGCGGCCCGCGCCGGCCCACCGGTCCGCGGCCGCGAACTGCTCGTCGCCGAGCTTGACCCCCGGGCGTGCGTAGGGCTCGGTCGGGTGCGGCCGCGAGAGCGACATCGCCATGTCGAGGTAGTCCGCCCCGGCGGCGAAGGCGCCGTCGAACACGGGCATCACGAACCGCGGGTCGACGGCGTTGAGCACGTGCGTGATGCCGTGCTCGCGGGCGAGGGCGGTCACGGCGCCCGCGTCCGACGCGTCCACGCGCGCGGCGACGAAGCGGTCGGCGAGCGCCGACGTCGCGGACAGCCCGCGTGCCGCGGCGACGCTCCGCTCGGCCCGGGCGGGGTCGTGGTCGGCCATGACCATGAGCTCGAAGAAGGTGCGACCGGCCGCGGTCCTGGCGACGGCGTCGCCGACCCCGCCGCTGCCGACGACGAGGACCCGCATGGGTGTGCTCATCGGTGCGCTCCGCTCCTGGTCCACGTGGTCATGTGCGCCGACGGCGGCGAGCGGCCGAGACCACCTGGACCGCGACGACCAGCGCGAGCGCGAGGCCGAACATGGCCGAGCCGATCACGTTCGCCTGCGCGGGGATGCCGCGCGTCGCCGAGACGTAGACGAACTTCGGGAAGGTCGTGAAGCTCCCCGAGTTGAAGTTGGTGATGATGAAGTCGTCGAAGCTCAGCGAGAAGGCCAGCAGCGCCGCGGCGAGGATGCCGGGGACGAGCAGCGGGAACGTCACCCGCCAGAACGCCTGCCAGGACGACGCGTACAGGTCGGCCGCCGCCTCCTCGAGCCGCGGGTCGAGGCTCGCGACCCGGGCCTTGACCGTCACGACGACGAAGCTGATGCAGAACATGATGTGCGAGACGACGACGGTGCCGAACCCGGGGTTGATGCGCAGGCTCAGGAACTGGGCGAGGAGCGCCGCGCCGAGGACGACCTCGGGCGTCGACATGGGCAGGAAGATGAGCAGGTTGGCGAGCGTGCGACCGCGGAACCGGTAGCGGACCAGGGCCAGTGCGACGAGCGTCCCGAGGACCGTCGAGGCGACCGTCGCGATCGCGCCCACCTGCAGCGAGTTGACGAAGGCCTCGCACACCGCCGGCGCGCCGCACGGGTTGGCCCAGTTCTCGAGCGTGAACCCCCGCCAGACGAGGTTCGTCCGGCCGGCGTCGTTGAAGGAGAACGCCACGGTGTACGCGATGGGCACCAGCAGGTAGAGGAACGCGAGCGCCGCGAACACCGGCACGACGGCGTCGCCGAGCCGCCAGCGACCCGGGGAGCGCCGCCGCGGACGCCCCCGGTCGCCCAGGGGCGCGGGAGCGGCCGTGCGGTCGGTCCGGTCCGCGACGCCGACGGCCGCGGCGAGCGCACCCGCGCCCTGCCCGCCGCTCACAGCAGCTCCTCCGTCCCGGCACGGCGGACGTACGCGATGACGAGCACGAGGATCGCGACCATGAGGACCACCGACAGCGCGGCGGCGGTCGGGTAGTCGCTCACCTTGAAGAACCGCGAGTCCACGACCTGGCCGATCATGGTCGTCGAGGTGTTGCCCAGCAGCACCGAGTTGACGAAGTCGCCCGACGCCGGGATGAACGTCAGCAGGGTCCCCGAGACGACGCCGGGCAGCGACAGCGGGAGCGTCACGCGCCGGAACGTCGTCGGCCCGTCGGCGTAGAGGTCGGCGCCCGCCTCGAGCATCCTCGGGTCGAGGCGCTCGAGGTTCGCGTAGATGGGCAGCGTCATGAACGGCAGGAAGTTGTAGGTGAGGCCCGCGACGACGGCGAAGCCGGTCGCGGTGAGCCGCCCGTCCGGGGGCAGCAGCCCGACCGCGCGGATGGCGGAGACGACGAAGGACTCGTCTGCCAGGATCTGCTTCCACGCGATGGTGCGCAGGATGAAGCTCGTGAAGAACGGCGCGATGACGAGCACCAGGAGCAGCCCCTGGAGGAACGGCCGCCCGCGGGCACGCACCGCGATGACGTAGGCCATCGGGTAGCCGATCGCGAGGGCCGCGACCGTCGCCACGAACGCGTAGGCGAACGAGCGCACGAGCTGCGGCCAGTACGTCGCGAGGGCCGCCGTGTAGTTGCGCCACTCGAAGGCGGGCGCGAACTGGCCGACCTCGCCGCCGGGCACGGGGACGTACAGCGACGTAACCAGCAGCGCGACGACGGGGATCACGAAGAAGAGGCCGAGGTACGCGATCCCCGGCGCGAGCAGCAGGTAGGCACCACCGCGCGCACGACGACGCGGCGCGGCGACGGCGGGGCTCGTCCCACCGCCGCCCTGCCCGTGGCCGAGGGCGCTGACGATGCTCACGGCTCAGGCGCTCTCGTCCAGCGCGACGACGCCCGACGCGACGTCGTCGTCCCCGTCGAGCGCGAACGTGTGCCGCACCGCGCAGGCGAGCCGCACCTGCTCGCCCAGCCCCACCGCGGCGCCGCCGAGCAGGTTCTGCACGAAGACCCCGAGCGTGCCGAGCGCGGGGACCTCCACCTGGTACTGCGTGCTCACGCCCGTGAAGGAGACGTCCGTGACCCGGCCCGGGCCCACCACGTTGCAGTCGTCCGGGACCGCCTCGCCGTCGCGCAGCAGGTGCAGCTTCTCGGGACGCACCCCGACCAGCACGTCACCCGAGGTGCGCACGGCCCGCTCGGCCGGCACGCGCACGCGCGCCCCGCCGACGTCGACCCCCACGAGGGCACCGCCGTTCTCGACGACCGTGCCGCGCAGGAGGTTCGACTGGCCGAGGAAGTTCGCGACGAAGGCGGTCCGGGGCATCTCGTAGAGCTCGGCGGGGCTGCCGAGCTGCTCGATGCGGCCCGCGTTCATCACCGCGACGGTGTCGGCCATGGTCATGGCCTCCTCCTGGTCGTGGGTCACGTGCACGAACGTGAGCCCGACCTCCGTCTGGATGCGCTTGAGCTCGACCTGCATCTGCCGGCGCAGCTTGAGGTCGAGCGCGCCGAGCGGCTCGTCGAGCAGCAGCACCGCCGGGTTGTTCACCACCGCGCGCGCGAGCGCCACGCGCTGCTGCTGACCGCCCGAGAGCTGGTTCGGCCGCCGCTCGGCGAGGTGCGGCAGCTCGACGAGCTCGAGCGCCTGCCGGGCGCGTCCGAGCGGGTCGGGCTCGCGCCGCCGGCGCAGCCCGAACGCGACGTTCTCGAGCACCGTCAGGTGCGGGAAGAGCGCGTAGGACTGGAACACCGTGTTGACGGGCCGCTGGTGGGCACGGGTGTGCGTCACGTCGTCGCCGCCGATGAGGATGCGGCCGTCGCTCGGGCGCTCGAGCCCGGCGACCATCCGCAGCGTGGTCGTCTTGCCGCAGCCCGACGGGCCGAGCAGCGCGAAGAACGAGCCGGCCGGCACCGTGAGGCTCAGGTCGTCCACGGCGGGCACGCCGGCGAACTCCTTCGTCACGCGGTCGAGCACGAGGTCGGCGCCCGAGCGCGCGTCCGGACCCGCCATCAGTTGCCGATCACCGACTGGAACTCGTCGTTGTACCGCGTCTCCTCCTCGGCGCTGAGCGCCCGGAACACGTGGGACCGCGCCAGCGTGGCGTCGTCGGGGAAGATCAGCGGGTTCTCGGCGAGCGACGGGTCGAACGCGTCCATCGCCTCGCGCGCGCCCTCGACGGGGCAGATGTAGTTGACGTACGCGGCCACCTCGGCCGCGACCTCGGGGTCGTAGTAGTAGTCGATGAGCGCCTCGGCGTTGGCCTTGTGCGGGCTGCCGACGGGGATCATGAGGTTGTCGCTCCAGAGCGTGCCGCCCGCCTCCGGCAGCGCGAACTCCCAGTTCTCGCCGTTCTCGAAGTTCAGCACGGTGATGTCGCCGGACCAGCCGATGACGGCGAGCGCGTCGCCCGAGACGAGGTCCTCCGCGTAGGAGTTGCCCTTGACCTGGCGGATCTGCCCCGAGGAGATCTGCTGCTCGAGCACCTCGAGGGCCGCGAAGAACTCGTCGTCACCCCACTCCCCGGCGACGTCGACGCCCTGCTCGAGCATGATCAGCCCGACGGTGTCCCGCATCTCCGAGAGCACCTCGACCCGCCCCGCGAGCTCGGGCGCCCAGAGGTCGGAGACGGTGCGGATGCCGTTCGGCACCTGCGCCTTGTTCCAGGCGACGCCGCCGAAGCCCGACTGCCAGGTGAGCGAGTGCTCGCGACCGGGGTCGAACGAGACGTCCTGCAGGCTCGGCAGGAGGTTCGAGGCGTTGGGGATGTTCGCCTTGTCGAGGGGCTGGGTGTAGCCGAGGCGGATCACGCGGCCGGCCATCCAGTCCGTGAGCGTGATGATGTCCTGGCCGATGTCCTGGCCGTTGGCGAGCTGGCCCTGGACCTTGCCGTAGTACGCGTCGTTGTCGTCGATGTCCTCGGCGTAGTCGACCTCGATCCCCGTCTGCTCGGTGAACCGCTCGAGCGTCGGGTACGTCTGCGACTCGTCGTCGTAGTCCAGGTAGAGCGTCCAGTTGGCCCAGCGGACCTGCTTCTCGTCCGCCGACCGGTCCTCCACGGGACCGCTGCGCTGACCACCCGGCGTGCCCCCCGTGCCGCACGCGGCGAGCAGGGCGGCGACGCCTGCCGAGCCCGCTCCCGCCGCCAGCACCGAGCGGCGTGAGACCGACCTCGACGCGAGCTGCGCCCGCACGAGCGCTCGGACGACGGGGTCTGCAGGCACTCCGCGGGGCAGGGGTCGGGTCACCGTGGGCTCCTCGGGCTCGGGGGGTCGGCCGGTGCAACGGATCGTGGCAGCACGGCACCGGCGGGCACAAGGGAATCCATCGCGGAGTTCGACGTCTGCAACGAAAACGTCACCCGTCGGCAACACCGACGACGGTTCCGCGCGGCTGGAGCCTGTGCCGCGATCACGCTCAGGCGCCGAACGCGCTCATCACGTGCTTGATCCGGGTGTAGTCCTCGAACCCGTACATGGACAGGTCCTTGCCGTAGCCCGAGTGCTTGAACCCGCCGTGCGGCATCTCGGCGACGAACGGGATGTGCGTGTTGATCCACACGACGCCGAAGTCGAGCCCGCGCGACATCCGCAGGGCGGTCGCGTGGTCCGTCGTCCAGACCGAGCTCGCGAGCCCGTAGCGCACGCCGTTCGCGAGGCGCAGGGCCTCGGCCTCGTCGCGGAACGTCTGCACGGTGATGACGGGCCCGAAGATCTCGTCCTGGACGGCCTCGTCGTCCTGACGCAGGCCGTCCACGACCGTCGCCTCGTGGAACCAGCCGATGTCGCCCACCCGGCCGCCGCCCGCGAGCACGGAGGCGTGGTCGGGCAGCCGCTCGAGGAAGCCGGTCACCCGCGCCAGCTGGTCGGGGTTGTTGACCGGCCCGTAGGCGACGTCCTCGTCCGGGCGCCCCGTGCGCGTGCCGCGCGCCTGCTCGGCCAGGGCGGCGACGAAGTCGGCGTGCACCGACTCGTGCACGAGCACGCGCGTCGCCGCGGTGCAGTCCTGGCCGGCGTTGTAGTAGCCGGCCCCCGCGATGCCCTCGGCCGCCGCGGCGACGTCGGCGTCGCCGAAGACGACGACGGGCGCCTTGCCGCCCAGCTCGAGATGCACCCGCTTGACGTCCCGCGCGGCCGAGCCGGCCACCTCCATGCCCGCGCGCACCGACCCGGTGATCGACACCATCGCGGGGATCTCGTGCTCGACGAGCGCCCGGCCGGTGTCCCGGTCGCCGCACACCACGTTGAGCACGCCCGGCGGGAGGAACTCGGCCGCGACCTCGGCGAGCAGCAGGGTGCTGGCGGGCGTCGTGTCGGACGGCTTGAGGACCACGGTGTTGCCCGCCGCGAGCGCCGGGGCGACCTTCCAGATGGCCATCATGAGCGGGTAGTTCCACGGCGTGACCTGCCCCACGACGCCGATCGGCTCGCGCCGCACCCACGACGTGTGGCCCGCCATGTACTCCCCCGCGCTCGCCCCCTCGAGGATGCGCGCC
Organism: Actinotalea ferrariae; assembly: GCF_019733465.1. Lineage (GTDB taxonomy): Bacteria > Actinomycetota > Actinomycetes > Actinomycetales > Cellulomonadaceae > Actinotalea > Actinotalea ferrariae_A. Next base: position 16,567 of record NZ_JACVQL010000222.1, read on the forward strand.
GCCCCCGCGAAGAAGCGCAGCTCGTCGACGCACGGGGGCACCTCGTCCGTCGCGGTCAGCGCGAGCGGCTTGCCGGTGTTGCGCGACTCCGTGCGGACGAACTCGTCGGCGCGCCGCTCGACCGCGTCGGCGACGCGCAGCAGCGCGAGCTGCCGCTCGGCGGGCGTCGCGTCCCGCCACCCCTCGAACGCCCCGGCCGCGGCCCGGAGGGCGGCGTCGACGTCGGCCGCGCCGGACACCGGGGCGGTCGCGTAGGCCTCCCCGGTGGTCGGGTCGACGACGTCGCTCGTGCGTCCGTCGAGCGTCGGCACGGACGCGCCGCCGACGAAGTTCTGGAGCGTGGTGCGGGTGGTGGTGGGTGCGCTCACGGGGACCTCCGTGGTGTGGTCGGGACCGGTCAGGACCTCTCGGCACCGTAGCGCAGCGATCTGGCCCCGTCACCGACGCGGCGTCGCGATATCCGCCATCTCGGCACATGCCTGCGCGCGAATCGGTTCTCGACGGCGGTCTCGGCGACGGAATCACTTGCGCCGGGCGCCGTCGGGAAGGGAGCATCGCGACATGGCCACGTCCAAGCCCGCCCCGGTGACGCTCGACGCGATCTCCAAGGCGATCATCGAGCAGCTGCAGGCCGACGGACGTCGGCCCTACGCGGCGATCGGCAAGGCCGTGGGGCTCTCCGAGGCCGCCGTGCGTCAGCGCGTGCAGCGCCTCGTGGAGTCCGGGGTCGTGCAGATCGTCGCGGTCACCGACCCGCTCCAGGTCGGCTTCACCCGCCAGGCGATGATCGGGATCAAGGCGGAGGGGGACCTCCAGCAGCTCGCGGACGCCCTGGCCGAGATCCCGGAGGTCGACTACGTCGTCATCACGGCCGGTGCCTTCGACATCCTCGTCGAGGTCGTGTGCGAGGACGACGAGCACCTGCTCGAGGTGCTCAACCAGCAGATGCGCACGCTCGACGGCGTCCGGACCACGGAGACGTTCGTCTACCTCAAGCTCCGCAAGCAGCTCTACAACTGGGGGACCAGGTGACCACCACTCCGCAGGACGTGACGGCCGGCGCGGCGGTCGACACCGGGACCACGCCCCGGGGCACGGACCGCTCGCAGGCCGCACGCGACCACCTCTGGGGGCACTTCACGCGGCAGTCCACCTGGGACCAGGGCCCGGTCCCCGTCGTCGTGCGCGGCGAGGGGCACCACATCTGGGACGCCGACGGCCGCCGCTACATCGACGGGCTCTCCGGGCTGTTCGTCGTCCAGGCCGGCCACGGTCGCGCCGAGCTCGCGGACCGCGCGCGGCAGCAGGCGTCGCAGCTCGCGTTCTTCCCGCTGTGGTCCTACGCCCACCCGCAGGCCATCGACCTCGCGGAGCGGCTCGCCGCGTACGCGCCGGGCGACCTCAACCGCGTGTTCTTCACGACGGGCGGCGGCGAGGCCGTCGAGACCGCGTGGAAGCTCGCCAAGCAGTACTGGAAGCTCGTGGGCAAGCCGACGAAGTACAAGGTCATCTCGCGAGCCGTCGCGTACCACGGCACGCCGCAGGGCGCCCTGTCGATCACCGGCATCCCGGGCATGAAGGCACCGTTCGAGCCCCTGGTGCCGGGCGCCCACAAGGTGCCCAACACGAACATCTACCGCGGGCCGGAGGAGCTGCGCGACGACCCCAAGGCGTTCGGCCGGTGGGCGGCTGACCGCATCGAGGAGGCGATCCTCTTCGAGGGCGCCGAGACGGTCGCCGCCGTCGTGCTCGAGCCGGTGCAGAACTCGGGCGGCTGCTTCCCGCCGCCGCCCGGGTACTTCGAGCGGGTGCGCGAGATCTGCGACGAGCACGACGTGCTGCTCGTCTCCGACGAGGTCATCTGCGCGTTCGGCCGGATCGGTGACATGTTCGCGTGCAACGACTACGGCTACGTGCCGGACATGATCACGTGCGCCAAGGGGATGACGAGCGGCTACTCCCCCATCGGCGCCCTCATCGCCTCGGACCGTCTCTTCGAGCCGTTCCGCACGGGCACGACGACCTTCTACCACGGCTACACGTTCGGCGGTCATCCCGTGTCCGCCGCGGTGGCGATGGCGAACCTCGACCTGTTCGAGCGCGAGCGGCTCAACGACCGGGTGCGCGAGAACGCGCCCGTGTTCCGGCGCACGCTCGAGCAGCTGCTCGACCTGCCGATCGTCGGCGACGTGCGTGGCGACGGCTACTTCTACGGCATCGAGCTCGTCAAGGACCAGGCCACCCGCGAGACCTTCGACGACGACGAGAGCGAGCGCCTCCTGCGGGGCTTCCTCTCCCACGCGCTGCTCGAGGCAGGCCTGTACTGCCGGGCCGACGACCGCGGCGACCCGGTGATCCAGCTCGCACCGCCGCTCACGTGCGGACCCGCGGAGTTCACCGAGATCGAGCAGATCCTGCGCGGTGTGCTCAGCGAGGCGTGGGCGCGGCTCTGACCGGCGGCTCCTCGGGCACGGGGCGCCCCGGCGGACCGGCGCTCGACCGGCACGGGCGCGCCTACCGCGACCTGTCCCTGTGGTTCGACCAGCTGGCCACGGCCGGCCCTGACGGCGCGGCCGACCCGCTCGTCCCCCGTCCGGCCCTCGACGCGCCGACCGAGGCCGACGTCGTCGTCGTGGGCGCGGGGCTCACCGGCCTGTGGACCGCGTACCACCTGACCGAGGCGGACCCGTCGCTCGACGTCGTCGTCGTGGACCAGGAGATCGCCGGCTACGGCGCGAGCGGCCGCAACGGCGGGTGGTGCTCGGCCCTGTTCCCGGTCTCCGCGGAGGCGATCGCGCGGCGGCACGGTGCGCCGGCGGCCGCGTCGCTGCGGGCCGCGATGCGGGACACGGTCGTCGAGGTGGCGGCGACGGCGGCCGCCGAGGGCGTCGCGTGCGACGTCGCCGTGGGCGGGACCATCTCCCTCGCACGGTCCCGTCCGCAGCTCGCACGCGCGCACGCCGAGGCCCGCGCGGCGCGGAGGTGGGGGGACGAGGTCGAGGTGTGGGACGCGCACGAGACGCGTGAGCGGCTCGCCGCGACCGACGTGCTCGGTGCGATGTGGTCGCCGGACTGCGTGCGCGTGCAGCCGGCGCGCCTCGTGCGTGGGCTCGCACGCGTCGTCGAGGAGCGCGGCGTCCGGATCCACGAGCGCACGCCCGTGACGCACGTCGCACCGCACGTCGTGCTCGCGGGCGGCCACGCCGTCCGCGCGCGGCACGTCGTGCTCGCGACGGAGGCCTGGGGCGCACGGCTCCCGGTCCGCGGGCGCGTCCCCGTGAGCGGGCGCGGCATCGCCCCGGTGTACTCGCTCATGGTGGCCACCGAGCCGCTGCCGCCCGACGTCTGGGACGGCATCGGGCTGCGCCGCGGCGAGACGTTCTCCGACCTGCGGCACCTGGTCGTCTACGGCCAGCGCACCGCGGACGACCGCCTCGCGTTCGGCGGGCGCGGTGCGCCGTACCACTGGCGCTCGTCGGTGCGGCCGGGCCACGACCGGCACGACGGCGTCCACGCCGCGATCGTGCGCACCCTGCGGGAGATGCTGCCGCAGGTCCGCGACGCGGCGATCACGCACCGCTGGGGCGGGCCGCTCGGCGTGCGCCGGGACTGGGCGCCGTCGGTCGGGCTGGACCCGGCGACGGGCATCGCGTGGGCCGGCGGCTACGTCGGCGACGGGGTCGCGACGACGCACCTCGCCGGCCGCACGCTGGCCGACCTGCTGCGCGGCCGCCGGACCGCCCTGACCCGGCTGCCCTGGGTGGGGCACCAGGGACGGCGCTGGGAGCCGGAGCCCTGGCGCTGGCTGGGCGTGCGCGCGGGTCTCGCGGCGACCGTGCTGGCGGACGCCGAGGAGCGTGCCACCGGCCGGCCGAGCACCGTCGCCCGGCTCATGGCGCCGCTGCTGGGGCACTGACGGGCCCGCTGCCCGTCCGTCGCTCAGGTCCGCCGCTCACGTGCGGCGCTGCGCGTCGTCGAGGTACCGGAGCACGGCCGAGACGCGTCGGTCCGCCCCGTCGTCGGGCGGCAGGTCGAGCTTCGCGAAGATGCTGCGGATGTGCTTGTGGACCGCACCCTCGGTGACGAACAGCCGCCCCGCGATCGCGGTGTTGCCGAGGCCCTCGGCCATGAGCGCGAGCACCTCGCCCTCACGCGGGCTCAGCCGGTCGAGCCGCGGGTCCGACCGCGTGCGCGTGAGCAGCTGGGCGACGACCTCGGGGTCGATCGCCGTGCCGCCGTCGGCCACGCGGCGCAGCGCGTCGAGGAACTCCTCGACGCGTCCCACGCGCTCCTTGAGGAGGTAGCCGAGGCGCGCGCCGCCGTGCGTCAGCAGGTCCGTCGCGAACGCCTGCTCGACGTAGGCCGACAGCACGAGCACCGCGAGCTCGGGCCGGCGCCGCCGCGCCTCGACGGCCGCGCGGATGCCCTCGTCGGTGTGCGTCGGCGGCATCCGGACGTCGACGATCGCGACGTCCGGCTCGTGGTCCTCGACGGCCTCGAGCAGCGCGTCGGCGTCCCCCGCCGTCGCGACCACGTCGAGGCCCTCGGCGCGCAGCAGCAGCGCGAGCCCCTCCCGGAGCAGCGCGTCGTCCTCGCCGATCACGATCCGCACGGCAGGCTCACCTCCAGGGTCGTGGGCCCGCCGAGCGGGCTGGTCAGGTGGAACGCGCCGTCGTGCGCCTCGGCCCGGCGCCGGATGCCCGCCAGGCCCGAGCCGCCGTCCTCGGCCGCGCCGCCGGCGCCGTCGTCCGTGACGACGACGACCAGCCTGTCCTCCGCGGACCGGACCCGGACGGCGACCTGCGTCGCACCGCTGTGCCGCGCCACGTTGGTCAGCGCCTCCGCGACCGCGAAGTAGGCGGTCGCCTCGACCGACGCGGCGCAGCGCACGGGCAGGTCGACCTCGAGCGCGCACCGCACGGGGCTCGACGACGCCAGCCCGGTGAGCGCGTCGGCGAGGCTGCGGTCCGTGAGGACCGGCGGGAGGATGCTCCGGGCGACGGCGCGGAGCTCGGCGAGCGCGTCCTCGGCGGCGCCCTGGGCCCGCTCGAGGATCTCCTCGGCCCGCGAGGGGTCCCGCGCGACGGCGCGACGTGCCGCGCCGAGCAGCACCGTCACCGCGACGAGGCGGTTCTGCGTCCCGTCGTGCAGCGAGCGCTCGATCCGGCGCAGCTCCGCCACGTGGGCGTCGAGCGCGGCCGCGCGCGTCGCGGTGAGCTGGGCGACCCGGAGGGCGAGGTCGGTCCCCGGTCCCGCGGGCAGCAGCCGCCGTCCCGGCCACGCCTGCAGGCGGGCGAGCAGCGGCAGGAGCAGGACCGCCAGCAGGACCCAGCCGACACCGATGAGCCCGACGACGAGCGCGTCGCCCCAGTCGTGCACGGCGAGGTAGGTGATCGCGCCGGACGCGGCGTCGTCCGCGACCGCGCGCCACCACAGCGGGAACGTGACGTCGCGCACCGCGCTGAACGGCAGCGTGATCCCGGCGAGACCGAGCAGGAGGCCGGTGCTCGCGTGCAGCGCGGTCCACGCGACCTCGCGCCGCACGTCGTGGTCCGCGAGCGACGCGCGCAGACCCTGGGGCAGCGGGCCCGGGCCGACGACGACGGCACCCGTCCGCGACAGGCGGGCGCGCTCGCGGTCGGCGACGTGCCGCACGGCGCGCAGGGCGGGCGGCACGAGGAGCAGCCCGACCCCGAGGGCGCACAGGACGACGCTCGCGGCGAGCGCGACGAGGGCGACGAGCGCGAGCACGGC
>NZ_JACVQL010000223.1 GCF_019733465.1 Actinotalea ferrariae
GATGGAGTGTCAACCAGCCCTGCAGCAGTCCCAACTACTCGTTGCATCGGCCGCTTGAAACCGCCCAGCGTGTCGCCACGACAACGCTCCACTTTGCGGACGGGTTGGGCGGGTTACGGACGGGGACGGTGGTGGACGGAGTCGGTGCGATGGGTGGCCGGTAGTGGGACCCGGGTCAGTCGTCGCGGGTGTCCTTGACGCGCGCGACGAGCTGAGTCGGGCTCACGTAGCGGAGGGCCACGATGAGGATGACCATCATCGTCGCGGTGTAGACGACGGCCATCGAGGACACCAGCTGGCGCGCCTCGCCGCCGCCCGACGCCGTCATCGCGCGGTAGATGGCGACGACCAGCGTGTCCGACTCCGGCCCCGACACGAGGTACGTGAGCTCGAACATGCCGACGGTCCGCACGAGCACGAGGACCGACGCCGCGAGGATGCCGGGCACGAGGAGCGGGCCCAGGATGCGCGTGAACACCACGCGCAGGCTCGCGCCGGACATGCGGGCCGCGCTCTCGATCGACGGGTTGATCTGCTCGATGAACGGCGTCATCGTCATGATCACGAACGGCACCGAGGGCACCATGTTGACGAGGATGACGGCCGTGAGGGTGCGCCCGAGGCCTGCGTTGTACATGACGGTCGCGAGCGGGATGCCGTACGTGATGGGCGGCATGAGCACGGGGAGCAGGAAGAGCAGCGTGAGGGTCCGCTTGAACGGGAAGTCGCGCCGCGCCAGGAGGTAGGCCGCCGGCACGCCGATCAGCACGGACGCGGCGATCACGGTGACCGCGACCACGAGCGTCACCCCGATGACCTGCGCCATCCCGAACCGCTCCCACGCGCCGAGGTAGAAGTCCCCGGACCACGCCTCGGGCAGCCACGTGTCGAACCAGGGCTTGCCGAACGAGTCGACGACGACGCTCGTGATGATCCCGACGAGGAAGACGAAGAACGCCGCGACGAGCGCCCAGACGACCCACGTGCTGGGCCGCGCGACGAGGGCCTTCTCGCCGGGCGGCAGGCCCGCGCGCCGGCGGACGCCTCGCGGCGGCCGCGGCAGCGGGAGGTCGACGCCCGGGGCGGTGGTGTGCGCAGTCTGCGTGGCCATCAGCCCTTGCCTCCCGTCGAGCCCTTGTACATGAACGACCGCCACAGCAGCACGACGGCGATGACCACCAGCTCGACGAGCCCCATCATCACGGCGATGGTCGAGGCCATCGGGTAGTCGTTCTGCTCGCCGAAGGCGCGGAACGCCATGAGCGACATGACGCGCGTCTCCCCCATGGCGTCACCGACGAGGCGGGCCGACGGGAAGACGCTGAACGCGAGGACGAACGTGAGGATGAACGTCGTCGCGAGGCCCGGGGCGAGCAGCGGCAGCACCACCCGGCGGAACCGCTGCACCCAGTTGGCCCCCATGGTGCGCGCCGCGGCCTCGATCGACGGGTCGATCCCCGACAGGTAGGAGGTGATGAGCAGGAACGCGAACGGGAAGCCCGAGATGACGAGCGAGAAGACGACGCCCCAGTAGTTGTTGACCAGCTGGAGCGGCTCGTCGACCAGGCCGATCGACATGAGGAAGCGGTTCAGCCACCCCTGGCGGCCGGCGAAGATCAGCAGGCCCTGCGCCGTGAGCACCGTGCCGAGCGTGATCGGCAGGACGAGCAGCGTGGTCAGGAGCTTCTTGCCGCGGAACCGGTGCCGCAGCTTGTACGCGACCGGGATCGACGCGAGCACGTTGAACAGGGCGACCGGCAGCGCCAGGCGCATCGTCAGGTAGATCGAGTCGAAGATGAACGGGTCGCCGAAGAACGCCCGGTAGTTCGCGAACGCGTCCGCACCCCACTGGTCCTGGATCCAGAACGCCGGCTGGAACGTGAGCCCGATGCCGTAGGTGAACGGGTAGATGAACAGGACCACGGTGAAGACGACGGCGGGCAGCAGCATGAGCAGCGAGCCGTCGATGCCACGCTCGGCGAGGCGGTGCTTGAGGCTCGCCGTGCTCCGCTCGCGCTGCGAGCGCGGCACGCGCCGCCCCGCCTGGGCGACGCTCACCGCCGCACCTCCTCGAGCTCTCGCTCCTCGAGCGAGAGCGCGCCGGTGTCGGCGGCGTCCACGGGGTACACGAGCACGCGCGCCGGGTCCGCCGTGAGGTCGACCGGGCTGCCGACGACGGGCGGGTGGTCGGCGTGGACGTGCAGCAGCTGACCCTGCGGCGTCGTCACCCCGACGGCGAACTCGCGTCCGTGGTACTCGACCGTGACGACCGTCGCGCCGACGGCGTTGCCGCCCACCTGCGGGTGCGCGGGCGAGACGACGACGAGGTCCTCGGGCCGGATCGCGACGCGCACCGCGGAGCCGACGGCGACCGGCTCGGGTGCCGTGCCGTGCAGGCGGATCCCCTGGCCCTCGACCGTCACGACGCCGCCCTCCACGGAGGAGACCGTGAGGTCGACGAGGTTCCGGTACCCCATGAAGTCGGCGACGTGCCAGTTCACCGGGTCGTTGTGCAGCTGCTCGGGCGTGCCGACCTGCTGCACGCGCCCGTCCCGCAGCACCACCAGGCGGTCGGCCATCGACAGGGCCTCCTCCTGGTCGTGCGTGACGTAGATCGTCGTCAGCCCGAGGGACTGGTGCAGACGGCGGATCTCGGTGCGCATCTCGAGGCGCAGCTTCGCGTCGAGGTTCGACAGCGGCTCGTCCATGAGCACGAGCCGCGGCTCGGTCACCACGGCCCGGGCGATGGCGACGCGCTGCTGCTGCCCGCCCGACAGCTGACCGGGCAGCTTCTTCGCGTGCTGCTCGAGCTTGACCAGCGCGACGGCCTCCGCGACGCGGCGCCGGACCTCGTCGCGCGGGACCTTGCGCATCTGCAGCCCGAACGCGATGTTCTTCTCGACGCTCAGGTGCGGGAAGAGCGCGTAGTTCTGGAACACCATCCCGAACCCGCGGTTCTCCGCGGGCACCGTGTCGACGCGACTGCCGTCGATGAGGATCTGCCCGTGCGTGAGCGGGAGCAGCCCGGCGATGCAGTTGAGCGCGGTGGACTTCCCGCAGCCCGACGGCCCGAGCAGGGCGATGAACTCGCCCGCCCGGACCGTCAGGTCGAGGTCCGCCAGCGCCGTCTGACCACCGAAGCTCCGCCCGACGCCCTGGAGCTCCAACGACTCGAACCTGCCGGCAGCGATGGCCATGATCAGTTCGCCTCGAACTTCCCGGCGCCGACCTCGCGGTCCCAGATGTCGAAGGCCGTGACGATGGCGGCCGCGTCGAGCTGCGTCTGCGCCTCGTGCGTCTCGATGGCCTCGTCGTACCAGTCGCGCGAGAACTCCTCGATGACGGCCTGCGTGTCCTCGGGCGCCTGGTCGAGGGTCGCGCCCTCGATCGACGGGCCCGGGTAGTGGTAGCCGTTGTCGTACGCCTTGGCGTTCTGCTCGGGCGTGAGGAGGTCGTCGAGCAGCAGGAGGATCGCCGACAGCTTGTCGGGCGACTGCCCCTGGGGGACGACGGCGAAGTGCGAGTCGCTGATGAACGTGTAGTCGTCGAACTCGGCGACCTCGAGCGTGTTGGGTGCGCGGCCGTCGGCACGCGGCTCGATGTCCCAGCCCATCGTGATCGGCGTGAGCGACCAGGTGCCGTCGGACATGTTCGTGATGACCTGGCCCGTGCCGGTCGGGTACGTGTCGACGTACTGGTCGAGCTCCTTGAGGAACGCCCAGGTGTTGTCCCAGCCGTTCTCGGGGTCACGCGGGTCCTCGTCGCCGAGGATGTACGGCAGCCCCTGGAGCCAGGTGCGGCCCGGCCCGGAGTTGGCCGGACGCGCGTACCCGAACTTGCCGGGGTTCGCCTCGGCCCACGCGAGCAGCTCCTCGGGCGTGCTGGGCACGTCCGCCTCGGGCAGCTGGTCCGGGTTGTAGCTGAGCAGCGGGCCGCCCGGCGTCCAGGACAGCAGCACGCCGTGCCCCTGCGCGAGCTCCTGCATGTCAGCGGCCTGCGGGATGTAGTTGTCCATGTTCCCGAGCCGGTCGGCGTACTCCTCGGCGATCGGGATCCACAGGTCCTCGCCGAGGCCCGCCGAGAGCGCGTCGTTGCCCGTGAGCACCATGTCGATCTGGAGGTTGTCCGTGTCGACCTGCGGCTTGAGCGCCCCGACCAGGTCCGGGGACGCGCCCGTCTCGAAGGTGACCGACGCGATGACGTCCGGGTTGGCCTCCGCGTAGTCCTCGATCGCGCCCTGGAAGAGCTTGAGGACGCCGCCGACGTCGTGGATGGTCAGGTCGACCGGCTCCGACGGCGTCTCGGGGACCTCGTCCCCCGAGCCGCCCGCCGCGGCGGTCTCCTCACCCTCCGGGCGCTGCGTGTTCTCGGGGGCGGAGCAGGCCGCGAGCAGCATCCCGAGGGCCGCGACTCCGGCCACCAGGTGCAGGTGCTTGGCAGTGCGCATGGGCCTTCCTTCTCTCTGTGGGGCGCCGGGACGACGTCGTCTCGGCTTGTCGAAGGGACGAGCGGTGCGAAGGGTCGAGCGGTGCAGACGGTGGGGCTCAGGTCGTGACGACGCCCGCGGGGTGACGGACGGCGGCGCCGCCCGCGGCGGCCGGCGTGCCGGTGCTCCCGCGGACGACGAGCTGGACGGAGAGGTCCTGCGTGGCGCCGGCCGTGTGCACGCCCTCGCGCACCTCGGCCAGCAGGAGGTCGACGGCGGCGCGCCCGCTCTCCATGCGGGGCACCTCGACGCTCGTGAGCGCCGGGGACGTGAGGGCCGCGACCGGCACGTTGTCCACGCCGACGACGCTCAGGTCCTCGGGGACGCGCACGCCGCGCTGGCGCAGGCGCTCGAGCAGGCCGAGCGCGAGCAGGTCGTTGTACGCGAGCACCGCGGTGGCGCCCGAGGCGATGAGGATGTCCGCCGCGGCGACGCCGCCCGAGACGTAGGGGCGGAAGTTGCCGAGCTCGACGAGGTCGAGGTCCAGCTCGGCGCCGATCGACCGGAACGCGGCGAGGCGCTCGCCGTGCGACCACGAGTCGCGCGGGCCGCCGACGTAGGCGACCCGGCCGTGGCCGAGCGCCCGCAGGTGGTGCAGCGCCTGACGGACGCCGTCGGCGTTGTCGACCGTGATCGCCGGGATGTCGCCGACCCGGCGGTTGACGAGCACGAGGCGGAACTCCTGCGCGAGGCCGGCGATGACGTCGTCGGACGCGCGCGGCGAGCAGAGCACCGTGCCGTCCACGCGGCTCGCCATGTTCCGCACGAGCTCGGCCTCCTGGCCGGAGTGCTCGTCGGAGTCGGCCACCAGCAGCGCGTAGCCGGCGGCCTGCGCGCGCTTCTGGACGCCCTTGGTCACGGAGGTGAAGTACGGGTTCTCGAGGTCGGGGACCACGAGCCCGAGCGTGCCCGTCTGCCCCGTGATGAGGCTGCGGGCGGCGGGGTTGGCGCGGTAGCCCAGGGCGCGGGCCGCGGCGACGACCTTGTCCCGCGTCTCGGGTGCGACCTGGTCGGGGCGCGCGAGCGTGCGGGACACCGTCGAGACCGAGACCCCGGCCATGCGGGCCACGTCACGCGCGCTGACCGCCATCGAGCCACCTCCGTCGTCGGCCACGTCGGTGTGACCTGCCGAACAGTCTTGCAATCCTTTGCATGCCCTTGTCAAGCGCCGTGTCACAACCGCAACCTCACGGCTCGCCGTCGCGATGCGATGAGCACGAAGACGCAGGTCAGCGGGCAACATCCGGGCCCACCCCTTGCCACGACCATCGCACGAGGAGCATCATCCGTGTTTCAGAGACTGCTCAGACCGTCGACGAGGACACCGATGAGCCACCCCTGCCCGCGCGGCGACCGCGCCCCCCGTCACGTCCCCGCAGGCGGCCCGGCGTGGTGAGGATCGAGCGGGCCGACGTCGTCGTCACGAGCCCCGGCCGCAACTTCGTCACGCTGCGGCTGCAGACCACGGACGGCGTCGTCGGCCTCGGCGACGGGACCCTCAACGGGCGCGAGCTCGCCGTCGCCTCGTACCTGCGCGACCACGTCGCACCGCTGCTCGTGGGCCGCGAGGCGCACGACGTGGAGGACACGTGGCAGTACCTCTCGCGCGGCGCGTACTGGCGGCGCGGACCCGTGACGATGACCGCGATAGCCGCCGTCGACATGGCGCTGTGGGACATCAAGGGGAAGGTCGCGGGCCTGCCCGTCTACCAGCTGCTCGGCGGCCGCAGCCGGCGCGGCGCCCTCGCGTACGGGCACGCGTCGGGCACGACGCTCGAGGCCCTCATGACCTCGATCCGCAACCACCTCGACCGCGGGTTCCGCGCGATCCGGCTGCAGACGGGCGTACCGGGCCTCGGCAAGGTCTACGGCGTCGGGACGGACCAGGGCGTCGGGCAGAAGTACGACTACGAGCCTGCGGGCCGCACGGCTGTGCCGGTCGAGGAGGACTGGGACACCCGCGCCTACCTGCGCCACATCCCGTCCGTCTTCGAGGCCGTCCGGGCCGAGTTCGGCCCGGAGCTGCCGCTGCTGCACGACGCGCACCACCGCCTCTCGCCGAACGAGGCCGCGCAGCTGGGCCGCAGCCTCGAGCCGTACGACCTGTTCTGGCTCGAGGACGTCACGCCCGCGGACAACCCGGAGGCGCTGCGGCGCGTGCGCGCGATGACGACGACGCCGCTCGCCATCGGCGAGGTGCTCACGAGCATCCACGACTACCGGACGCTCGTCACCGAGCAGCTCATCGACTACGTGCGGTCGTCACCCGCGCACACGGGCGGCATCACGGGCGTCAAGAAGCTCATGGACTTCGCGGCGCTCTACGGCATCCGGTCGGGGTTCCACCAGCCGACGGACATCTCCCCCGTCGGCATGGCCGCCGCCCTGCACCTGGACATCGCCCTGCACAACTTCGGCATCCAGGAGTTCATGGAGCACAACGAGCGCACGCTCGAGGTGTTCCGCACGAGCTACACGTTCGCCGACGGGCTGCTGGACCCGGGCGAGACGCCCGGCCTGGGCGTCGACCTCGACCTGGACCTCGCGGCGCAGCTCGAGTACACGCCCGCCTACCTCCCGGTGAACCGCCTGCGGGACGGCACGCTGCACGACTGGTGACGGACGACGTCGGCCGAGGACACCTCGGCGGCGGCACCCGAAAGGCTGAACTCTCCGGCCCACGCGCCGGCAGCGCTCACGCCGGGAGCCTCGCCGGTCGATGGGAACACCATGGCGTCCGGTCCAACCCAGAACTACGACGACGCCTCCCTCGGCCGCTGGAAGCCGCGCCCGGTCCTCGCGCTGCTCGTCCGGGCCTCCGTCGCGCTGCTGCCGCTCGCGCTCGCCGTCGCCTTCGGCGCCGCCGCGGTCCGCTGGCTGCCGCCTGAGCGGCTCGGGGTCCCGCCGTGGCTGTGGCTCCTGGTCGAGGTCGCGTGCGCCGTCGCGCTGGTCCTCGGGCTCGCGCGCGTGCTGCGCCGCGCGCTCCCGCTGAGCACGCTCCTGCGGCTGAGCCTCGTCGTGCCGGACCGCGCGCCGTCGCGGTTCGCCGTGGCGCGCCGGCTCTACTCCCCCGCCGCGCTCGAGGGCCGCCGCTCGGCGACCGGCGGCGTGCCCCCGCCCGACGACGAGGCGGGCCGGCTCCTCGCGCTCGTCTCGGCGCTGAACGCGCACGACCGGACGACCTTCAGCCACAGCGCGCGCGTCCAGGCGTACAGCGCGCTCATCGGGCGCGAGCTCGGGCTCTCGCGCGAGGACGTGGCGCGGCTCAGCTGGGCGGCGCTGCTGCACGACGTCGGCAAGCTCGAGGTGCCGGCCTGGCTGCTCACCAAGAACGGGCGCCCGACCGACGCCGAGTGGTCCCGGCTCGCGCAGCACCCGGCGCACGGCGAAGGTCTCGTCGCGCCGCTGTCCGCGTGGCTCGGCGACTGGGCGGGTGCCGTCGGTCAGCACCACGAGCGGTGGGACGGCGCCGGCTACCCGGCCGGCCTCGCGGGCACCGACATCAGCCTCGCGGCGCGCGTCGTCGCGGTGGCCGACGCGTACGACGTCATCACGTCCGCGCGCCCCTACAAGAAGCCCCTCACCGCAGCGGCCGCGCGCGCCGAGCTCACGCGCTGCGCGGGGACGCAGTTCGACCCCGACGTCGTGCGCGCGATGCTCGCCGTGGGCCTCGGCCGGCTCCGCCTCGTCGCGGGCCCAGCCTCGCTCCTCTCGGCGCTGCCCGGCCTGCGCGTGATCCCGTGGCCCGAGGCGGCGAGCAGCGTGCCCGTCCTCAGCTCGGGGACGACGGCGATCGCCGTGACCGCGGCGCTCGTGGCCGGGCCGGTGCTCACGCTGGGCGGGACCGGCGCGGCGGCGGAGACG
>NZ_JACVQL010000224.1 GCF_019733465.1 Actinotalea ferrariae
GTCCCGAGGAGCCGCGCCGATGACCCGCCACCGTGGCCGCCGCGCCGCCGTCCTCGTCGCCGCCGCCGCGCTCACCCTCGCGGCGTGCTCCACGCCGCTGCCCGAGCCGCAGCCCGACGCCGTCCCCGCCGCCGTGCCACCGGCCGTCTCGACCGACCAGGTCGAGGACATCATGGGCGAGGTCGCCGCGGTCATCGCCGCGGCCGACGCCGCAACGGAGCCGGCCCTGCTCGACCCGCGCGTGGCCGGACCCGCACGGGAGATCCGCGGCGTCGAGTACCTGCTCGCGCGCGCGGGGGACCCGAACGCGATCACGTCGATCCCGCCGGTGGCCCAGACGATCGTCGCCCCGACCACCGACACGTGGCCGCGCACGGTGATGGTCGTGACCGAGCCGCCGGCCGACCTGCAGCCGCCCCTGCTCCTCACGCTCGTGCAGGAGGACCCGCGCTCGCCCTACCGCCTGTGGTCGTGGGCGCGCCTGTTCCCGGGCGTCGAGATGCCGGCGACGGCGCAGCCCGAGATCGGCAGCGCGCCGGTCACCCCCGACGCGGCGGACCTCGCGGTGCCGCCGGCCGAGGTGGTCGCGCGCTACGTCGACCTGCTCACCAACGGGCCGGCGTCGCCGTACGTGGGCACGTTCACGGACGACCCGCTGCGCACGGGCATCACCGGCACGCGCGACGCCTTCGCGGGGGTCGTCGGGGCCAACGGCACGCTGACCGAGACCTACGCGCCGCTCGACAGCGGCCCCTACGCGATCGCCACCGCGGACGGCGGCGCGATCGTGGTCGGCGGCTTCCGGACGGTCACGGCGATCACGCTCGCCGACAGCACGCTGACGATCGGCGACCAGACCGCCGCCCTGCTCGGCACCCCCACGGTCGCCAGCAACCTCACGATCGGGTGGCTGAGCGTCGTCGCGTTCGCCGTGCCGCCCGCCGGCTCCACCGAGCCCGTGCGGGTGCTCGGCGGCGAGCACTCACGCATCCAGGTGCAGGGGCAGTAGCCTGCCGCGGCACGACCTGACACGACCAGCCAGGAGCTCCAGACCATGACTCAGCCCACCGGTCCTCGTCCGCGCCTCGACGTGCGCGGCGCCGTCGACCTCTCCGGACTCGGTCGCACGCCCGCCCCGGCCCCCGGCGGCCCGGCGGCGGGTGCGGGCGGCTCGAACCTCGTGGTCGACGTCGCCGACGAGGCCACCTTCGCGCAGGTGGTCCAGGGCTCGGCGCAGGTCCCCGTCGTGTTCGTGCTGTGGGCGTCGTGGAGCGAGGCGAGCGCCGCCGTCGTCACGGACCTCGTGGCCCTCGCGGGGGAGTACGCGGGGCGCTTCCTCCTGGCCCGCGTCGACGCGGAGGCGACGCCGCAGATCGTGCAGGCATTCGGCGCGCAGGGCGTGCCGGCCGTCGTCGCGGTGCTGCGCGGACAGCCCGTCCCGCTCTTCCAGGGCGCCGCGGGCAAGGAGGACATCCGGGCCGTCCTCGACCAGCTGCTCCAGGCGGCGGCCGCCAACGGCGTGACGGGCACGGTCCCGGGCGCCGACGACGTCCCGGTCGAGCAGCCCGAGCCCGAGGAGCCGCCCCTGCCGCCGCTGCACCAGGCCGCCTACGAGGCGATCGAGCGCGACGACCTCGACGGCGCGGTGGCCGCGTACCGCCAGGCGCTGCAGGAGGACCCGCGGGACGAGATGGCCCGCGCGGGGCTCGCGCAGGTCGAGCTGCTGCGCCGCACCGTCGGCGTCGACCCGCGCGCGGCACGCGACGCCGCGGCGGCCGACCCCCGCGACGTCGACGCGCACCTGCAGGTCGCGGACCTCGACGTGCTCGGCGGTCAGGTCGAGGACGCGTTCGCCCGTCTGGTCGACCTCGTGCGCGCGACGGCCGGGCCCGAGCGGGAGCGCGCGCGCCTGCGCCTCGTCGAGCTCTTCGGCGTCGTCGGCGACACCGACCCCCGTGTCATGACGGCCCGCCGCGCCTTGGCGAGCGCCCTGTACTGACGCGTGCGCTCGCGAGCGCACTGTCCTGAGGAGCAGTGCGCCCGCGGCCCCGCCCGTCAGGCGACGGGCTCCTGGCCCTCCGGCACGAGGTAGAGGGCGCCGAGCGGCGGCACGCGCAGCGTGACGGAGTACGGCTGCGCGTGGAGCGGGTGGTCGATCGCCTGGACCCGACCGAGGTTGCCCACGCCCGAGCCGCCGTAGATGTCGGCGTCGGTGTTGAGCGCCTCGACCCACGTGCCGCCGGTCGGCAGCCCGACGCGGTAGCCCTCGTGCGGCGTGCCGGCGAAGTTGACGACGACGACCACGGTCCGGCCCGTGCCGTCGCGCCGGATGTACGTCAGCACGTTGTGGTCGGCGTCCTGCGCGTCCACCCACTCGAAGCCCGCGGGGTCCTTGTCGAGCACCCACAGGGCCGGCTCGGAGCGGTAGAAGTGGTTGAGGTCGGTGACGAGCCGCGAGATGCCCGCGTGCTCGGGGTACTCGAGGAGGTGCCAGTCGAGGCTGCGCCCCTCGGCCCACTCGGCCGACTGCCCGAACTCCGAGCCCATGAAGAGCAGCTGCTTGCCCGGGTGGGACCACTGGTAGGCCAGCATCGAGCGCACGCCGGCCGCCTGCTGCCAGTGGTCGCCGGGCATCTTGCGCAGCAGCGAGCCCTTGCCGTGGACGACCTCGTCGTGGCTGATCGGCAGCACGAAGTGCTCCGAGAAGGCGTAGACCAGCGAGAACGTCACCTCGTGGTGGTGGTAGCGCCGGTTGATCGGCTCCTCCGCGAGGTACCGGAGGGTGTCGTTCATCCAGCCCATGTTCCACTTCAGGCCGAAGCCCAGGCCGCCCGCGTCGGTCGGGGCGGTGACGCCCGGCCACGCCGTCGACTCCTCGGCGATCATCATGATCCCCGGCGTGCGGCGGTAGGCCGTCGCGTTGGCCTCCTGGAGGAACCGGATCGCCTCGAGGTTCTCGCGGCCGCCGTGGACGTTGGGCCGCCACTGGCCGTGCCCGCGCGAGTAGTCGAGGTAGAGCATCGAGGCGACGGCGTCGACGCGGAGCCCGTCGATGTGGAAGTCCTCGAGCCAGTAGGTCGCGTTCGCCACGAGGAAGTTGCGCACCTCGTTGCGGCCGAAGTTGAACACGTAGGTGCCCCAGTCGGGCTGCTCGCCGAGCAAGGGGTCGGGGTGCTCGTACAAGGGGCTGCCGTCGAAGCGGCCCAGCGCCCACTCGTCCTTGGGGAAGTGCGCAGGCACCCAGTCGAGCAGCACGCCGACGCCGGCCTGGTGCAGGCGGTCGACCAGGTGCCGGAAGTCGTCGGGGTGCCCGAAGCGCGAGGTGGGCGCGTAGTACGAGGACACCTGGTAGCCCCAGGAGCCGCCGAAGGGGTGCTCGGCGACGGGCAGCAGCTCGACGTGCGTGAAGCCCATCTGGACTACGTACTCGGTGAGCTCGTCCGCGAGCTCGCGGTAGCCGAGGCCGGGCCGCCACGAACCCAGGTGGACCTCGTAGATGCTCATCGGCCCGTGGTGCGGGTCGCTCGTCGCGCGGTGCGCGAGCCAGTCGCCGTCCTCCCACGTGTAGCTGGACTCGACCACCACGGACGCGGTCGCGGGAGGCACCTCGGTCCCCTTGGCGAGCGGGTCGGCCTTCTGCCGCCACGAGCCCTCGCGCGTGAGGATCTCGAACTTGTACCGGGCGCCGCCGTGCACGCCGGGCACGAACAGCTCCCAGACCCCCGTGTCGCCGAGCCGGCGCATCGTGTGGGCCGCGCCCTGCCAGTGGTTGAAGTCGCCGATGACGCGCACCGCCTGGGCGTTCGGCGCCCAGACGGCGAACGACGTGCCGCGCACCTCGCCCAGGACGCTGGGGTAACTGCGCACGTTGGCGCCGAGGACCGTCCACAGCTCCTCGTGCCGGCCCTCGCTGATGAGGTGCAGGTCGACGGCGCCGAGCGTCGGGAGGAACCGGTACGGGTCGTCGACCACCGTGGTGATGTCGCCGTAGGTCGCGCGCAGGCGGTAGTCCGGGACCTGCGTGCCGCGGAACGCCACGACCCACACGCCGCCGTGCTCGTGCCGCGCAGCGTGCTCGCCGTCGGGGGTGACGACGACGACGGAGTCGGCGAGCGGCCGCAGGACGCGGACGGTGACCGTGTCCCCGTCGAGGTGCGCGCCGAGCACGCGGTGGGGGTCCTGGTGGGTGCCGCCCACGATGGCGTCGAGCTCCGCGGTGACGACGTCGCGCGGGGTGGGCGTGGGCATCGAGGTCGGCGGGAGACTCATGTGACTCACCCTGCCACGGCGACCCCTGCCCCGCACGGGACGGGCGGCCTCAGGCGGCGTCGAGGAGCCGGTCCACACCGCCGAGCGGGATCGCCACCCAGTCGGGCCGGTTGCGCGACTCGTACACGACCTCGTAGAGCGCCTTGTCGAGCTCGAGCGCGTGGAGCAGGGTCGCGGTCGAGCCCGCCGGGCCGTGCGTCGCGGCGCCGTCGTGCGCCCCGGTGCCGTCGTGCCCCGCGGCGCCCTCGCCGCCGTCGGCCGCCGCGACCTCGTCGAAGTAGCCCTGCACGAGCGCGTCCCGCGCCGCCTCGGCCCACGCCGCGCTGCCCTGGCCGACGGCGGCCGCGTAGTCGATCGAGCGCAGCATGCCGGCGACGTCGCGCAGCGCGAGGTCGGGGCGGGTCCGTTCCGCCGCCGACGCCTGCGGCTCGCCCTCGAAGTCGAGCACGACCCAGCCGCGGTCCGCCGACCGGAGCACCTGACCCAGGTGGTAGTCACCGTGCACGCGCTGCAGCGGCGGCAGGTCCAGGCCCGCGACGCGCTCGAGGACCCGGTCGACGGCGGCGTGGCGGTCGGACAGGACGGGCGCCGCGTCCACGGCGGCGGCCGCGCGTTCCCGCAGCGTCGCGAGGACGGTGCGCGCGACGTCCTGGGCGTCGTCGGCTGCGTCGGCGGGACCATCGTCCCCGGCGTTCGCGGAGGCCGGGAGAGCGGTGCGGAGGGCGAGGTGCATCTGCGCGGTGGTCCGGCCGAGGTCGGCGGCCAGCTCCGTGAAGTCCTGCGCCTCGCGCGCGTACCGGCACGCGAGCTCGAACCCGTCCTGCGCGCCCAGCACGAGCTCGCTCATCACGCCGAGGTGCCCCGAGGCGGGGACGCCGTCCGCGGGCCACGACGCCGTGAGCCAGGCGAGCGGGCGCGGCACGCCCTGCCACCCGGCCCGGCTCAGCGCGAGCGGGACCTCGACGTCGGGGTTCGGTCCCTCGCCGACGGTGCGGAACACCTTGAGGATCGCGGGCGGGCTCGCGGACGGGAGGAGCACGGAGGTGTTCGACTGCTCGCCCGTCATCACCTTGGCGCCCGTGAGGTCGAGGGGGGCTGCTCCGCGGTCGTCGCCCACGGCGCCCGCGGCATCGCCGTCGGCGGCGGCGAGCCAGGCGCGGAGGAAGGCGGCGTCGTACGCGCCGTCGATCACGGTCGTGCCGTCCGCCAGGTGCCCCACGACCTCGGGGCGGCTCTCGTCCTCGGCCGACGGCCCGCGCGTCGCGGCAGCGCCCTCGGCGTCCTCGCCGCCGGGTGCCCTGAGCACGAGCGGGACCTGCAGCAGGCCGCCGCCCGCGAGCCGGCGTAGCTCGATGCGCACCTCGGCCTCCCCGGCCGGGTCCTCGAGGCGCACGACGGCGACCAGCGGCAGGGTCCGCGTGCTGCCCTTGGCCGGGTACCAGCGACGTCCGGGCAGCCAGGCCTCGACGAGCGCGCCGAGCTCCGCGCCCGCGTCGCCGTCCTCCGGGACCCGTGCGTGCACGGGCGGGTTGTCGGTGGTGCTGCCGTCCATCGAGCCTCCTGTCTCAGCCCGCGTCCGGCCCTGCCGCCTGCGTGTGCAGGCCGCCGGACGCGGTCGTCCGGTCGCCCGATCGTCTCCCGGTTGCGCCCGGACCGCGCGTCAGCCGCGTGGTCCGACCGCGTCAGGCGCGCGACCGCGTCAGGCGCGCGACCGCGTCAGGCGCGCGGCGGTGTCACCGTGAGCCAGAAGAAGTCGCGCGAGCCGAGCGTGAGCCAGATCGAGCCGTCGGAGCCGATCGTCGGGAACGCGGCCCCGCCGAAGACGTCGTGGAGCTCGTGGCCCGCGTGGTCGGGCAGCCGGATGTGACCCGAGCGCGGCGTCGACGCGAGGTTGGCGACGCACAGGACGGTCTCGTGCTCGTTGCGCCGCAGGTACGCGAGCACCGACTCGTTGTCGCACTGCAGCGTGACGAACTCGCCCGTGCCGAAGACCGGGTGCTGCCGGCGGACCGAGAGCATGCCGTGCACCCAGTGCAGCAGCGACGTCGGCGTCGCGAGCTGGGCCTCGACGTTGATCGTCGAGTAGTTGTGGACGAGCGACTGGATCACCGGCAGGTACAGCTTGCCCGGGTCCGCCGTCGAGAAGCCCGCGTTGCGGTCCGGCGTCCACTGCATCGGCGTGCGGACCGCATCCCGGTCCGGCAGCCAGATGTTGTCGCCCATGCCGATCTCGTCGCCGTAGTAGAGGCAGGGGCTGCCGGGCAGCGAGAGCAGCAGCGCGTGCGCGAGCTCGATCTCCGCACGCGAGTTGTCGAGCAGCGGCGCCAGGCGACGCCGGATCCCGACGTTCGCGCGCATGCGCGGGTCCGGCGCGTACCAGCCGTACATCGACGCGCGTTCCTCGGTCGAGACCATCTCGAGCGTCAGCTCGTCGTGGTTGCGCAGGAAGGTGCTCCACTGCCCGCCGGCCGCGGGGATGCGCGGCGTGTCGGCCAGGATGTCGATGATCTGGTTCGCGCGCTGGTCCTTGATCGAGTAGAAGATGCGCGGCATCACCGGGAAGTGGAAGCACATGTGGCACTCCGGCGCCTGCTCGGTGCCGTAGTACGGGATCACGTCCTCGGGCCACTGGTTGGCCTCGGCGAGCATGATCCGCCCCGGGAACTCCGCGTCGACCATCGCGCGCATCTCGGCGAGGTACTCGTGCGTCCGGGGCAGGTTCTCGCAGTTCGTGCCCTCCTCCTCGAAGAGGTACGGCACCGCGTCGAGCCGGAAGCCGTCGACGCCGATCCGCAGCCAGAACCGCGCGACGTCCTTCATGGCCTCGCGCACCATGGGGTTCTCGAAGTTGAGGTCCGGCTGGTGGCTGAAGAACCGGTGCCAGAAGTACTGCCGGCGCACGGGGTCGAACGTCCAGTTCGACGTCTCGGTGTCGACGAAGATGATCCGGGCGTCCTCGTAGCGCGTGTTGTCGTCGCTCCACACGTAGAAGTCGCCGTAGGGACCCTCGGGGTCGGAGCGCGACGCCTGGAACCACGGGTGCTGGTCGCTCGTGTGGTTCATGACCAGGTCGATGATCACGCGCATGCCGCGCTCGTGGGACTTCTCGATGAGCTCGGTGAAGTCCTGGATGGTCCCGTACTGCGGCGCGATGGCCGTGAAGTCGGCGACGTCGTACCCGCCGTCGCGCAGCGGGGACGGGTAGAAGGGCGGCAGCCACAGGCAGTCGATGCCGAGCCACTGCAGGTAGTCGAGCCGGTCGATGAGGCCGCGCAGGTCGCCGGAGCCGGCCCCGGTCGAGTCGCTGAAGCAGCGCAGCATGACCTCGTAGAAGACCGCGGTCTTGTACCACTCGGGGTCGTCGGAGAGGCCCGACGGCGCCGTCGTCGGCAGCGCGTACGTCGGCACCGGGCGCGGCGGGAGCGCGCGGTGCGGGTCGGCGGCGCGGCGCCCCGCGGCCGCCTCGATGGGCGGGGACACGGGCGGCTCGCGGTCGGGAGCCGGGATCATCTGGTTCTCGGGCCGCTCGGTCACAGGGTCCTCACACCGATGATGTGGGCGCACTGGGTCCACGGGTCGAGGCGCACGTACGGGTGCGCGCCCCACGCGTAGACGGCGCCGGAGAGCAGGTCGTGGGCGGCGAAGGCGGGCGCGTCGGCGTCGTGCGGCGCGTGCACGCCCAGGGCCGCGAGGTCGAGGTCGATCGTCGCCTCCCGGGTGGTGTGCGGGTCCGTGTTGACGACGACGACGACCGTGTCGGCCTTGCCGGTGGGGGACTGGGCCGCGCTCACCCGGCGCGAGAAGCACAGGATCGCGTCGTCGTTCGTCGGGTGGACGGTCAGGCCGCGCAGGCGCTGCAGCGCGGGGTGGTCGCGCCGGATGCGGTTGAGGTGGCCGAGCAGGTCGCCGATGCCCGTGGCCTCGGCGGCCTCCCAGTCGCGCGGCTTGAACTCGTACTTCTCGTTGTCGATCTGCTCCTCCACGCCGGGCCTCGGGACGTTCTCCACGAGCTCGTAGCCGGAGTAGATGCCCCACGTCGGCGCGCCGGTCGCGGCCAGGATCGCGCGGATCGCGAACGCCGGCGGCCCGCCGTGCTGCATGTACGGGGTGAGGATGTCGTGCGTCGTCGGCCAGAAGCTCGGACGCATGTAGGCGGCGGCGGGGCCCGAGACCTCCTCGAGGTACTCGGCCAGCTCCTCCTTGGTGTTGCGCCACGTGAAGTACGTGTACGACTGGTGGAAGCCGATGCGCGCGAGCGTGTGCATCATCGCGGGCTTGGTGAACGCCTCCGCGAGGAAGATCACGTCGGGGTGCGACGCGTTGACGTCCGCGATGAGCCACTCCCAGAACGGCAGCGGCTTGGTGTGCGGGTTGTCGACGCGGAACGCCGTGACGCCGTGGTCGATCCACACCTGCAGCACCCGGCGGACCTCGGCGTAGATGCCCTCGGGGTCGTTGTCGAAGTTGAGCGGGTAGATGTCCTGGTACTTCTTCGGGGGGTTCTCGGCGTACGCGATCGAGCCGTCGATGCGGGTCGTGAACCACTCGGGGTGCTCGGCGACCCAGGGGTGGTCGGGCGAGCACTGCAGGGCCAGGTCGAGCGCGACCTCGAGCCCGTTCTCGCGCGCGACCGCGACGAAGTGGTCGAAGTCCTCGAACGTGCCCAGCTCCGGGTGGATCGCGTCGTGGCCGCCGTCGGGCGAGCCGATCGCGTACGGCGAGCCCGGGTCGCCCGGCTCCGTGTCGAGCGAGTTGTTCCGGCCCTTGCGGTGCGTCGTGCCGATCGGGTGGATGGGGGTCAGGTAGGCGATGTCGAAGCCCATCGCCGCGATCGCCGGGAGGCGCTCGGCCGCCGTCCGGAGCGTGCCCGACCGCCACTGCTTCGTCTCGGGGTCCTGCACCGCGCCCTCGGAGCGCGGGAAGAACTCGTACCAGGAGCCGAACAGCGCGAGCTCGCGCTGCACCACCAGGGGGTAGGTGGGGGACGGGCTGACGTGCTCGCGCAGCGGGTGCGCGGCGAGCGCGCGCTCGACCTCGGGCGAGATGCCGGCGGCGAGCCGCGCGGCCGGCGGCCGGCTCGTGTCGCGCAGGCCGACGACGGCGTCCCGCAGCACGCCGGCGACGTCGGCCGGCAGACCGCTGCGCTCGGCCGTGCGCTCGAGCAGCGCGGCGCCCTCGGCGAGCATGAGCTCGACGTCCACGCCGGCGGCGACCTTGATGGCCGCGTCGTGGCTCCAGGTCCCGTACGGGTCCGACCACCCCTCGACCCGGAAGCCCCAGGTCCCGGTGGCGTCCGGGACGAGGTCCGCGCGGTAGCTGTCGAGCCCGGCGTTGACGACGTCCATCCGCACCGAGGTGTGGTCCGTGCCGTCGGGGGCGACGAGCACCGCGGTCGCGGCGACGGCGTCGTGGCCCTCGCGGAACACGGTGGCGGTGACCTCCACGGCCTCGCCCACGACGGCCTTGGCCGGCCAGCGCCCGCACTCGACCACCGGGCCGACGCCGACCACGGGGATGCGGCCGACGCGGGTGGACGAGGCCAACGATGGCGCTGCGGGTGCTGCGGGTGCTGCGGGCGTTGCCGGGGAGGCGGGCGCAGCAGGCGCAGCAGCGGCCGGGGCGGGCGCGGTGGCGGCCGCACCCGTCGTGGCACCGGCCGGTGCATCCGAGGCGGAGGTGGCAGGGGCGGGCGGGGTGGCCGCAGCGGCGGCGTCGGGCGGGACGGAGGCTGACGACCTCCGCTCGGGCGTGGCCGCGGCCGACGTCGCCGACGTGGCGGTGGTCCCCTCGGAGGTCGCAGGGGACGTCGTGCGGGGCGTCGTAGGGGGCTCCGTCGCGGCCGTCCGAGCGGCGCGTCGGCCTCCCTTGCGGGAGGACGTGGACGGCGTGCGGGGCGAGGGAGGCGGCGAGGACGGCGTCACCCCTCGAACCTACCCAGGCACCCCGCCGGACGGCATCCGGACACGAGGTCGGACGCCATCCGGTGACGAGCCGGTGTCGATCACGTGGTCCATCAGGTGGACGTCGCGCGGGCGTCGCGTCGCGGCTGTCTGCGGGCGGTCCGGCGGCTCCGGGGCTGCTGCCGCCCGCCCCACCTGCAGGGCCGTGGCGGGTCCCGGGTGAGTGGCCCGGGAGGAGGGCACCGCGGACCGGCGCAACGGTTGCTGATAGTTGCAGCAAACGTGGCCCGCGCGGTCCGGGTGCGTCTACGCTGTCGCCCGTGAGAGCCATCCGCCGATTCACCGTCCGCACCGTCCTGCCCGCCGAGCTCGCCGACCTCGACGAGCTGGCGCACAATCTGCGCTGGTCCTGGCACGCGCCGACGCGTGACCTGTTCGCCGCGATCGACGCCGACCTGTGGGAGAGCGTGAACGGCGACCCGGTCGCCCTTCTCGGCGCCCTGGGTCCCGACCGCCTGGCCGCGCTCGCCGCCGACGCCGAGTTCGTGTCCGCCGTGCGCGAGGCCGCCGCGGACCTGTCGCGCTACCTCAGCGAGGACCGCTGGTACCAGCAGGCCGCCGCCTCCGACGCGTCGTTGCCGCAGGCCATCGCCTACTTCTCGCCCGAGTTCGGCATCACGTCGGTGCTGCCGCAGTACTCCGGGGGCCTCGGCATCCTCGCCGGCGACCACCTCAAGAGCGCCTCCGACCTCGGCGTCCCGATCGTGGGCGTCGGCCTCCTGTACGGCGCCGGGTACTTCAAGCAGGCGCTGTCGCGTGACGGCTGGCAGGTCGAGACCTACCCGGTCATCGACCCGGACGGCCTTCCCCTGACCCTGCTCCGCGAGGCGGACGGCACGCCGTCGCGCGTCTCGCTGCCGCTCCCGGGTGGCCGCACGCTGCACGCGCACGTGTGGAAGGCCGCCGTCGGCCGCGTCCCGCTGCTGCTGCTCGACTCGAACGTGCCGGAGAACGACGACCTCGCCCGCAAGGTCACCGACCGCCTCTACGGCGGTGGCGGTGAGCACCGCCTCCAGCAGGAGCTGCTGCTCGGCGTCGGCGGCGTCCGCGCGCTGCGCCTGTGGTCGCGCCTGTCGGGCGCCCCGACGCCGGAGGTCTACCACACCAACGAGGGCCACGCCGGCTTCCTCGGGATCGAGCGCATCCGCGAGCTCGTGGGCGAGGTCGGCCTGGGCTTCGACGACGCGCTCGAGGCCGTGCGCGCGGCGACCGTCTTCACGACGCACACGCCCGTCCCCGCGGGCATCGACCGGTTCGAGGCGTCGCTCGTCGCGCAGTACTTCGGCGGCGACCTCACGTTCGACGGCGTCCCGGTGGAGCGCGTGCTCGCGCTCGGTGCCGAGGACTACGAGGGCGGCGACCCGACGCTGTTCAACATGGCGGTCATGGGTCTGCGCCTCGGCGGCCGTGCGAACGGCGTCTCGCTGCTCCACGGCGAGGTCTCGCGCGGCATGTTCAACGGCCTCTGGTCGGGCTTCGACGAGGCCGAGGTGCCGATCACGTCGGTCACCAACGGCGTGCACTCGCCGACGTGGGTGGACCGCAAGCTCGTCGACCTCGCCCGGACGCACCTGAGCGACGCCGAGCTCGAGGACGGCACCGGTTGGCTGCGCGCCGACGGCGTGCCCGACGCCGACCTGTGGACCATGCGCCGCACGCTGCGTGCGCAGCTCGTCGCGAACGCCCGTGAGCGCGTCCGCGCGTCGTGGCGGCACCGCGGGGCGAGCCCGGCCGAGCTCGGCTGGGTCGACGACGTCCTGGACCCCGACGTCCTGACCATCGGCTTCGCGCGGCGCGTGCCGACGTACAAGCGCCTCACGCTCATGCTCAGCGACCCCGAGCGGCTGCGCTCGCTGCTGCTGCACCCGGAGCGTCCGGTCCAGCTCGTCATCGCCGGCAAGTCGCACCCCGCCGACGACCAGGGCAAGCGGCTCATCCAGCAGCTCGTCCGGTTCGCCGACGACGCCGGCGTGCGCCACCGCATCGTCTTCCTGCCGAACTACGACATCGCGATGGCGCAGACCCTGTACCCGGGCTGCGACGTGTGGCTGAACAACCCGCTCCGCCCGCTCGAGGCCTGCGGCACGTCGGGCATGAAGGCCGCGCTCAACGGGGGCCTCAACCTGTCGATCCTCGACGGCTGGTGGGACGAGTGGTACGACGGCGAGAACGGTTGGGCGATCCCCACGGCCGACGGCGTCGACGACCCGGACCGTCGCGACGACCTCGAGGCGGCGGCGCTCTACGACCTCGTCGAGAACCAGGTCGCGGCGCGCTTCTACGACCGTGACGAGCGCGGCATCCCCGTCCGGTGGCTCGAGATGGTGCGCCACACGCTCGCGACGCTCGGGCCCAAGGTCCAGGCGACGCGCATGGTGACCGACTACGTGCAGCGCCTGTACACGCCGGCCGCCGTCGCCGGCCGCTCGCTCAACGGCGACGGCTTCCCGGGTGCCAAGGAGCTCGCGTCCTGGAAGCAGGCCGTGCGCGCTGCGTGGCCCGACGTCCGCGTCGACCACGTCGAGTCCGTGGGTGTCGGCGAGGTGGCGCAGGTCGGCGACGTGCTCCAGGTGCGCGCCTACGTGTCGCTCGGCGGGCTGCGGCCCGACGACGTGGCCGTCGAGGTGGTGCACGGCCGCGTGTCCGAGGCGGACGAGCTCAGCGACGTGCGGCACCAGGAGCTCGCGTGGGCCGAGAGCTACGAGGCCGGCCGGCACGCCTTCGCCGGTGATGTGCGCCTCGGCGCGTCCGGGCCCTTCGGGTACACCGTGCGCGTCGTGCCCAAGCACGAGCACCTCGCGTCGGTCGCGGAGACGGGTCTCGTCGCCAACGCCTGAGCGACGCCCTCGACGGCCCCGGCCCCTTCGTGGGGGCGGGGCCGTCGGCGTCGGTGGTGGCTGGGGCGTCGTGACGCCGGCCATGGGGCGCGTCCCGAGCGGTCGAGCGGGCGACCTCAGGTCTTGCCGTGGTGGCCGTGCGTCACGAAGTCCTCTTCGACGGGACCGCTCGAGGCGGCATCCGACGCCGATCCGGTCGGGGCGGAACCGAGGGCGAAGGGCTCGGTCATCTTTCGACCTGCTCATCCGTCGCACGATCCGCGTGATCGGCAGTCGTGTCAGTGGTCGCCCGTAGTGTGCCGATATGTCCACCACCGCACACGACGTCGGCCCCGGCACCGGGCCCGACGACGTCGCGCGCGAGGACGCCGCAACGCGCGAGGAGACGGCGGCTGCGGAGTTCTGGGACCAGTGGTTGTGGTCGGTGCGGCACCGGGTCGCTGCTGAGCTGGAGGACGCGCGTCCCGGGCCCGAGCTCGCGGCGCGGCTGGCTTCGTTGGAGCCGGCGGATCTGGATGAGGCCGCTCTGGTGGAGGCGGCGGGTGCGTGGGAGCGGCTGGGGTCGTGGGTGGCGGCGGGTCAGGCGCGGGCGGTTGCGGAGCTGGCCGGGCGGCGGCGGGCGCCGGGGTCGTCGGCCGCGGATGAGATCGCGGTGCGCCTGGGCACGACGCGGGCGGTGGCTGAGGGCAAGGTCGGCCTGGCGATCAGCTTGGACCGGGTGCCGGCGGCGGCGGACGCGTTGGCCCGTGGTGAGCTGGATGTGCGCAAGGCGATGGTGCTGGCCGATGAGCTGATCCGGTTGGACGACGACGTCGCCCAGCGGGTGGTCGAGGCGGTGCTGCCGGTGGCCGGGTCGTGCACGGCGCCGCAGCTGCGGGCCAGGTTGCGGCGGATGGAGCTGCTGCGTGACCCGGACGGTGCCCGGGGCCGTCATGAGAAGGCGCGCACCGAGCGGCACGTGGAGCTCACGCCGGCACCCGATGCGATGGCCTGGCTCAGTGCGTACCTGCCGGCCGATGACGCGGTCGCGATCCACACCAGCCTGACCGCCCTGGCCGGTGACGCGGCGCCTGAGGACGAACGGACGCTGGACCAGCGCCGCGCCGACGCCCTGGTGGACGTGACGACCCGCTGGTTGGACGCCGGCACCCACCCCGACGGCACTCCCTTGACGCTGCGTCAAGGGCGCCGCCCGCACCTGGCGGTCACGGCGTCGGCCGCGACCCTGCTCGGACTGTCGGACGAGCCGGGGGACCTGGCGGGGTATGGGCCGATCCCGCCGGGGATGGTGCGGCGGATCGCGGCCCGCTCGACCTGGGAACCCCTGCTCACCGACGCCTGGACCGGGGAGCCGATCGCGCGCTCGACCCGCCGCTACGCCCCCACCCAGTCGTTGCGCGACGCGGTCGTCGCCCGCGACCGCACCTGCACCTTCCCCGGCTGCCGCGTCCCCGCCGCCCGCTGCGACATCGACCACATCAACCCGTTCGACGAGCAGGCGGGTGCGGCGACGCCACATCAGACGCGGATCGACAACCTGCACGCGCTGTGTCGCCACCACCACCGCGCCAAGACCCACGCCGGGTGGACGCCCGAGCGCCGCGAGGACGGCACGACCCGGTGGAGCTCACCCACCGGCCAGCGCCACGACCGACCACCCGCCCACGACCCACCGATCCCACCCCCGGCACCACCACCACCCGAGGGCATCAGCATCGACCTCTACCCACCACCCCCCTTCTGACGGAGCTGCCGCTCGCGCGCGCCCTCGACGCCACGAGCGGTGGCCTCGCCACGCGGTGTCCGGGACGTGCCCTCGGTGCGACGGCCGAGAGGCTCCAGGACCGGTCGGCGGAGGTGCTCGTAGACGACCGAGGTGCGCACGTCGGCCACCTCGGGCCGCTCGGTGAGCCGGTCGATGACGAAGGCGTAGAGGGCGTCGGTGTCCGGGACCGCGACATGGATGAGGAAGTCCTCGCCACCCGACACCACGAACACCGCGACCGTCTCCGGCAGCCGTGTGGCGAAGTCGCGGAACGCCTCGATCCGCTCGCGTGCGGGCGGCCGGATCCGCACCGCGATGAGCGCCTGCACCGACCGGCCGAGCGCCACGAGGTCGACCTCGGCGTGGTAGCCGCGCAGCACGCCCCGCGACCGCAGCGCCCGCACGCGCTCGAGCGCTGTCGAGGGCGCCACACCGACCCGCTCCGCGAGGTCGCGATTGGTCAGCCGAGCATCCGCCTGCAGATGGGCCACGAGCGCCGCATCTAGTTCGTCCACCGGTCGCTCCACGGGGTCAGCGCCGAACGATGTTCGGAGTCGTTGTCAGGAACCTGCACGATGAGCACGCTAGTGCTCCTGATGACGAACAGCACACCGCTCAGCCACGCGTCGCGGGACCACATCGCCCCCGGCCGAAGCCACCTCGGTTCCCCGATCCGCCGTGCGGCCCGCCCCGGCCTCGGCGCCCTGCTCCGCCGTGCAGCTCGCCCCGGCCGTCGGGCGGCGCTCGGCCGTGCCGCCAGCGCCGGCCACGGCGCCCCGCTCGGC
>NZ_JACVQL010000225.1 GCF_019733465.1 Actinotalea ferrariae
GCGCTCGGCCTGGCGCCGCTCGGCCTCCCTGCGCTCGTCGCGCTCACGCCGCTCGGTCTCGCGCCGCCGGCGGTCCGCGTCGCGCTCGTCGCGCGCGGCCTCCTTGGCGGCCGCTGCGGCCAGCTTCTCCTCGTCGGCGGCGCGCCGAGCGGCCTCCTTCGCGAGCGCGGCGGCGGCCTTCTCCTCGTCGGCCCGGCGCTGCTCGGCCTCGCGCCGCGCGGCTGCGGCCTCGCGCTCGTCCGGCTCGCTGGGCCCGCCCACGGCATCTCCTTGACGCTCGTCCTTCGATCTGTGTACAACATACACATCCATAACCGCGTAGGGCATACACAGAAGGGCTCCGTCGATGACGCCCATGGTCGAGATCACGGGCCTGCGCAAGGCGTTCGGCAGCACGTCGGTCCTGGGCGGGGTCGACCTCACCGTCGACCGCGGCTCGGTCGTCGCGCTGCTCGGGCCGAACGGCGCGGGCAAGACCACCACCGTGCACGTGCTCGCCACGCTCCTGCGGCCCGACGCGGGCAGGGTGCTCGTCGACGGGCTCGACGTCGTGCGCGACGCCGTCGCGGTGCGGCACCGCATCGGCCTCACCGGTCAGTACGCCGCGCTCGACCCGCTCCTCACGGGTGCGGAGAACCTGCGCCTCATGGCCCGCGTCGCGCACCTGGCCCCGCACGCGGCCCGCGCGCGCTGCGCCGAGCTGCTCGAGCTGTTCGACCTCGTCGACGCGCGGGACCGGCTGCTGCGCACGTACTCGGGCGGCATGCGCCGCCGGCTCGACCTCGCGGCGGGCCTGCTGGGCCGGCCGGCGCTCATGGTGCTCGACGAGCCCACGACCGGCCTCGACCCGCGCAGCCGCAACGACCTGTGGCAGGTCATCCGCGACGTCGTCGCGGACGGCACCACGGTGCTGCTCACGACGCAGTACCTCGACGAGGCCGACCGGCTCGCGGACCGCATCGCGGTGCTCCACCACGGCCGCGTCATCGCGGACGGCACCGCCGCCGCGCTCAAGCGCCAGGTCGGCGAGGCGCACGTCGAGCTCGTCCTCGCCGGCGGCGCCGTCGAGCGCCTCGTGACCGACGGCTCCGTCGGTGACGTCCGGCGGATCCTCGCCGACGTCGAGGCGCGCGGCCTGGCGGTCGACCACTGGGAGGTCCGCGCGCCCACGCTCGACGACGTCTTCCTCACGCTCACGGGCGCCCCGGTGGCGACCGACCGCACCCTCCAGGAGGCCTCATGACTGCGCTCGCCACCGTCCCGACCACCGCTCAGGACGCCCCGTGGCGTCCACGCCTGGGGTGGGCGGTCACCGACACCGTGACGATGGTCCGGCGCAGCCTGCGCCGCACGCTGCGCGAGCCGGACGCGCTCTTCCTCTCCGTCGCGCTGCCCGTGATCCTGCTGCTGCTCTTCGTGTACGTCTTCGGCGGGGCGATCGAGACCGGCACGCAGTACGTCGACTACGTGGTGCCCGGCATCGTGCTGCTGTGCGCCGGCTTCGGCGCCGCGGGGACGGCGGTCACGGTCGCGGGGGACATGACGGAGGGCATCGTCGAGCGACTGCGGACGACGCCCGTCCACCCGGCCGCCGTCCTCACCGGGCACGTGGTCGCCGGCGTCGCGCGCAACCTCCTCGCGACGTCGCTCGTGGTCGGGCTCGCGCACCTGGTGGGGTTCCGGGCCGCCGCCGGGCCCCAGGAGTGGCTCGCCGTCGCCGGGCTGCTGGTGCTCTACATCCTCGCCTTCACGTGGATCGCCGTGTGCCTCGGCCTCGTGGCGTCCAGCCCCGAGGCAGCCAGCGGGTACGCCATGACGCTGCAGTTCCTGCCGTACCTCTCGAGCGCCTTCGTGCCGACCGAGACCATGCCCCGGGTGCTCCAGGTGATCGCCGAGAACCAGCCCGTGACGCCCGTGACGGACACCGTGCGGGCGTGGCTGCTCGGATGGCCGGGCGCCGACCCATGGGTCGCCCTCGCGTGGTGCGTCGGGCTGCTCGTGGTGGCGCGGACGGTCGCCGTCGTGCTCTTCCGGCGGCACGGCCGCGGGTAGGGGAACGGCGCTGGGCCGTCCGGGTGAACGGCGGCGTCGCCCTGCGGCGGCCGCCGGTTTCACCCGCGCGCGGGGTTCAAGTGGGTCCGCGGCGGGGGCGATGCACACAGTGCGCCGTCCTCGCGCGCGTCCCCCGGACGTCGTCCCCCGACGTCGAGACCCCCACCGGATGCCGACCCCAGGCGTCCTCAGGAGAGCTGTGTTCGCACCCCGCCCGCTCACGCCCGGCACCCGCCGCCGCGCCGCGACCGCCCTGTCCACCGTCCTGGCCCTGATCGTCGCCCCCCTCGTGGTGCTCGGCGTCGCCGCGCCCGCGCAGGCCGCCGTCATCCGGCCGTTCAACCCCGTGTTCTCGGTGAACACGAACGGCGACGTCATGCTCATCGGCAACACGCTGATGACGTGCGCGGCCAGCACCGCGTGCACCACCGCGCAGGAGATCGTGAACGGGCCTGCGAACGCGAACAGCAACAACAACTTCGCGCCACGGCGCGTCGACGTCGACAGCGACGCCACGACGTTCAACTCGTCGACGGCCGACCTCGACATCCCGTCCGGCGGCGCCGTGCTCTTCGCGGCCCTCGTGTGGGGCGGGCGCACCCCGAACGCGGTCGGCACGGCCAACGCGAACCCGGACCTGCGCGGCACCGCGCGGCTCACCGTGAAGCCGCAGGGGGGCCCGGCCCAGACCCACGAGCTGACCACGGAGACGGTCGACTCCTCGAACGAGCACTACGCGTCCTACCTCGACGTCACCAACATCGTCGCGGGAGCCGGTGACGCGACGTACACGGTCGCGAACGTGCAGTCCGACGCCCGCGCCACGATCAACGGCAGCCCGGCCAACGACCGCTACGCGGGCTGGTCCCTCGTCGTGGCCGTCGCCGACCCGAGCGCGCCGGCTCGCAACCTCACGATCTTCAACGGCTACGGCAACGTCTCGACCGGTGACGCCGAGCCCACGACCTTCACGGTCGACGGCTTCCTCACCCCGCCGAGCGGACCCGTGCGCACCACCCTCGGCGTCGTGACGTTCGAGGGCGACATGGGCCTCCAGGGCGACTCGCTCCGGCTCAACAACAAGGTGATCTCGGACGACCGCAACGTCGAGACCAACCCGTGGAACTCCACCATCACGAACCGCGGTAAGGATCTCGGGCAGAGCCTCGCGCCGCGCAACCCCGCCTACGCGAACCAGCTCGGCATCGACGTCGACCTCATCGACGTGCCGGAGACCGCACGGCTGGCCAACAGCGCGTCGAGCGCCACCATCGCGCTGAGCACGTCCGGCGACACCTACCTGCCGGCGTTCGTGACCTTCGCGACGGACCTCTACGACCCCAAGCTCCTCGGCACCAAGACGGTGACCGACCTCACGAGCACAGGCCCGACGGACCTGGACGTGCGCCCGAACGACGTGCTCGAGTACCGCGTCCCGGTCGAGAACATCGGCCTGGACACCTCGTCCCGCAGCCGCTTCTTCGACGCCATCCCGACGGGCACCAGCTACCTGCCCGGCTCGGTGACGCTCGACGGCGTGCCCCAGACGGACGCCGTCGACGGCGACACGACGCAGTTCGTCGCCGACCAGAACGGTCACGTGCTGATCCACCTCGGTGCGGGCGCGACCCCGACCGCCGGCGGCGAGATCCCCATGTCCACCGGTGCGGCCCAGCACGTCGTGACCTTCCGCGTCACCGTCGACGGCGACGCGACCAACGGTCAGGAGCTGACGAACGCGGCGGTCCTCACGTACCGCGGCAAGACGACGAACGCCTCGGCGTCGTCGGCGACGAACGCCGTGATCCGCCCGGTCGTGACCGCCCCGATCGACGGGAACAGCCCGCCCGAGGCGACGCCGCACGTGCTCACCTTCGAGCCCGCACCCACGGCACGCACGATCGACATCGCCGTCCTCGCCGGTGACACCGACCCGGAGGGCGACGCGCTCGGTGTCGTCGCCGTCACCGACGCCGCGGGCGGCACCGTGACGATCAACCCGAACGGCACGGTCACGTACGCGCCGCGCGACGACTTCGCGGGTCGCGACGTGTTCACCTACACGATCGAGGACACGGCGGGGAACCGCTCCACCGCGACCGTCCAGATCGAGGTCCTCAACACGGCCCCCGAGGCCGTCGACGACGCGACCACCGTGCCCGGCGCGACGCCGGCGGTCCTCGCGCTGACCGCGAACGACACCGACGCCAACGGCGACACGCTGACCGTCAAGAGCGCGGGCCCGACGTCGGCGCAGGGCGGCACGGTCACCGTGACGAACGGCGTCGCGACCTACACGCCGCTGCCCGGCTTCCGCGGCAACGACACCTTCACGTACGTCGTCGAGGACAGCCGCGGCGGGTCCGACACGGCCACCGTGACGGTCACCGTGACGAACAACGCGCCCGTCGCGGTGGACGACACCTACGCGACGGCGGCCGGCTCGCCCGTGACGCTCGCGGTGCGTGGCAACGACACCGACCTCGACGGCGACGCGCTCAGCGTGAGCGTCCTCGCCGGGCCGACCCACGGCACCCTGACGCTCAACCCGAACGGCACGGGCACCTACACGCCCACGACGGGATGGTCCGGCACGGACACGTTCACGTACCGGGTGACCGATGCCCACGGCGGCAGCGACACCGCGACCGTCACGATCACGGTCAACGGCGCGCCCGTGGCCGACGACGACTCGGCCTCGACGCCGAGCGGCACGGCCGTGGACGTCCCCGTCCTCGTCGGCGACACCGACCCGAACGGCGACACGCTCAGCGTCGCCAGCGTGACGCAGCCGTCCCACGGCGCGACCGTGGTGCAGGTCGACGGCACCGTCCGGTACACGCCGGCCGCCGGCTGGGCGGGTGTCGACACCTTCACCTACGTGCTGTCCGACGGCCGCGGCCTCACGGACACGGCGACGGTGACGGTCACGACGCTCAACGCCGCGCCCGTCGCGAACGCGGACGCCACCTCGACGCCGACCAACACGCCCGCGAGCCGGGTCGACGTCCACTCCAACGACACGGACGTCAACGTCACGGCCGGCGTGCCGGGTCAGGTGCTCACGGTCACGGGTGCGACGGCCGACAACGGCGCGTCGGTCGTCGTCGAGTCCGACGGCACGCTGACGGTGACGCCGGCGACCGGGTTCTCGGGCGTCGTGACGGTCAGCTACACGCTGTCCGACGGCGCCACGGGCACCGCCACGGGGACGCTGACCGTCACGGTCGACAACGGCGCGCCCTCGGCCGGCTCCGACGGCCCGGTCTCGACGCCGACGAACACCTCGGTGCTCATCGACGTCCTCGACAACGACACCGACCCCAACACGGGCGACACGCTCACCATCACGCCGGGCTCGCTGACGGACCCGGTCGACGGCACGGGCACGACGCGCGGCGACGTTGAGATCGTGGCCGGCGAGGTCCGCTACACGCCGCCGACCGGCTGGTCGGGCACGGTCACCTTCACGTACGAGGTCTCGGACGGCGACGGCGGCACCGCGACGGGCACCGTCACGGTCGTCGTCGAGAACGCCGCGCCGGTCGCGGTCGACGACGCCATCACGACGCCCTCGGGCACCGCGGTGACGGTCGACGTGCTGGCGGACGACACGGACGCCAACATCCCGGGCACCGACCAGGTCCTCACCGTGGTCGGCGCCGTGGCGGACAACGGCGCGAGCGTCGTGGTCGAGACGGATGGCACCCTGACGGTCACGCCTGCGGCGGGCTTCGAGGGCGTCGTCACCGTGAGGTACACCGTGGGCGACGGCGCCGGCGGCACCGACGAGGGCCAGCTCCTCGTCACGGTCGCCAACGCCGCACCGGTGGCGGTCGCCGACGGCGCGTCCACGCCGTACGGCACGCCGGTCGACGTCGACCTGCTCGCGAACGACACGGACGCGAACCCGGGCGACACGCTCGCGGTCGTGCCCGGCAGCACCACGGACCCGGTCGACGCCGACGGCACGCCGCGCGGCACGGTCACGGTCACCGACGGCGTCGCGACGTACACGCCGCCCGCCGGCTTCTCGGGTGTCGTGACGTTCGACTACACGGTGACCGACGGCACGGACCAGCGCGTCGCGACGGTGACGATCACCGTGGGCAACGCGCCGCCGGTGCCGACGACGGACACGGTCCGGACGCCGGCGGGCTCGCCCGTCGTCATCGACGTCGTCGGCAACGACGCGGACCCCGACGGCGGCACGCTGACGATCACGGGTGTGACGCAGCCCGCGTCCGGCACCGTGACGATCGTCGACGGTCGCCTCGTCTACACGCCCGTGGCCGGGTTCTCCGGCACCGTGACGTTCACCTACACGGTGAGTGACGGCCAGGGCGGCACGGCGACGACGACGGTCACGATCGACGTCGTGGCGGCACCGCCGGCCGCGGCCGCCGGTGTGGCCGGTGCGGCGACCGGTGCGCTCCCGCGCACGGGCGTCGAGGTCGGGACCGCGGCGGGCGTCGCGGCGCTGCTCCTCCTGCTCGGCGGGGCGCTCGTGCTCGGTGCCCGGCGGCGCACGGCCTGACGGCCGGCAACGCGACAGCGGCCCGGACCCCCTCGGGGGTCCGGGCCGCTTGCCGTCCGTCCGGCGCCGCCAACGCCCTCGACCGCGGCGCGAAGGTCGAGTCGTTTCTGGGCGGCGCTGGTGGCTAGCCTCGCCGCATGGACCAGGTCCCCACTGCCGCTCGGGTCGGTGATGTGGCGGCCCCGGTGGTGCTCCTCTGCGCGGCGGCCGTCCTCACCGTCGTCGCGGTGTCCCTCCGCGTGGCGGGCTTCCTCGGCGTGATGGACCAGGTCGACACGGTGGCCGGCGCCTTCGAGGCGGGCCGTTCACAGGGGGTCCGTGCGGCCGTCCTGCTCTTCGTGGCCGCTGGACTGACCTGGGCGGCGTTACGCGGGTTGACCGACCAGGCGACGAGAAGGTCGACGTGCGCGCGCGGAGGCACGGTGATGGTCGTCGGCGCTGCCGTCTCGCTCGTCCTCGGCGGTTGGGTCACCGGCCTCGTCCTGGCGGTGCCGGCCCTCGCCCTGGCCGTCGCGGGCCGCCGGCGACTCGCGTCGTGACCGCAGGCTCGGATGACGTCCCGATGCTCGGCCGGGCCGCACCCAGGAGGAGCCGGTCGATCTGTCGTGTGCGAGAAGCGGGCTGAGTCTGCTCAGCCGGCCTGGCGCCGGCGTACCGCGAGGCCGGACGCGTCGGCCACCATGGGCGCGACGGTCAGCTCGACCTTGTCGACCGGCACGGCGAGCAGGCCGCTGCGCACTGCGCCGAGGATCTCGGGATCGGCCACCGTCGCCGGACCGCCCAGGGCGGTGCGGGCCAGGGTGACCTCGCTGTCGGTGTCCGTCATGGTGGTCAATGTAGAGGCATGGGCGGTCCGTGGGGGAGTGCGGCACAGGGTGAGACGACGGGTGATTCCGGCGCCTTCGCCCAGCCCGCGTACCGTCGGCCGAGCCGGGCCGACCGCGGCCCGCCGACCCGCGCGTGGAGAGGTGGACATGGCTGCTCGGTCAGGCGGGACGCGTCGGGCGGCCGTGGTCTGGGGTGTGGTCGCCGCCGTCGCTGCGGTCACCTACGCGATCGCTTTCTGGGTGGTCCTCGACCGGACGGACGCCGGCGAGCCGGCCGGACCGCTGAGCATCGTCGTCTGGCCTGCCGCGGGCCTCGCCGTCGTCGCGTTCGCGATGACCATGGTGCACGTGGCCCGACGGCGCTGAACGGGTCGCGGCCATCGCGCTGGGGGCTCGGCGTGTGGCCGTGGAGCGCCCGTCCTCAGCCGGCGAGCGCGTTCCGGATGCGCTTGACCGAGACGGGCTGCGCGGTGCCGAGCTGCTGCGCGAAGAGACTCACGCGCAGCTCCTGGAGCATCCAGCGCACCTCGGCGAGGCGCTCCTCGCGCGTCGCGTCGGGCGCCGCGGCCCGAGCAGCGCGGACGGCGTCGTCGTAGGCCTCCTGGACTTCCGCGACCTGCCACGCGAGGGACTGGTCCCGGCCCGGGTCGCCCGCGGCCTTCGCGAGCCGGTGCCGGGCGGCGCGCAGGTAGCGGACGACGTGCGGCAGGCGCGCGGCGCCGACCTCGCCCGCGACGCCGTCGTGCACCAGGGCTGTCAGCTGCGCGCGCACGTCCGTGACCGTCGAGAGCAGCGCGAGGCTCGTCGCGGCACGCAGGTCCGCCTCGAGCTCGCGCGCCGCGCCCAGCACCGCGACGAGGTCGCGGGCGACGGCGTACGTGCGGTCCTCGAGGCGGTCGCGCAGGTGCGTCCGCAGCGCGGCGTACGCGTCGGCGTCCCGCACCGCGAGGGCGGCCGGCATTCCGGCCGGCCCTCCGG
>NZ_JACVQL010000226.1 GCF_019733465.1 Actinotalea ferrariae
CGATGAGGGCGCGCGCACGCCGGCTCGCGGCGACGGCGCTCGCCGCCACGGCCGCGGCTGCGGCGCTCCTCGCCGGCTGCACGGTGCAGGCGCCCGCCACGCCGCCGACGTCGTCCGCGGACGTGACCATCGCGCTGCTGCTGCCCGAGTCCAAGACGACGCGGTACGAGAGCATCGACCGACCCGTGTTCGAGCAGGTCGTCGCCGAGCGCTGCCCCGACTGCGAGGTGCTCTACGCGAACGCGGGTCAGGACGCGGCGCGCCAGCAGCAGCAGGCCGAGTCGGCCCTGACGCAGGGCGCCGACGTGCTCGTGCTCGACGCCGTCGACGCGGCCGCCGCGCAGAGCATCGTGACCGCGGCCGCCGACCGGGGCGTGGCCGTCATGGCCTACGACCGCTTCGTCGCGGGCGCGCCGCTCGACTACTTCGTCGCGTACGACGCGACGCGCGTCGGTCAGCTGCAGGGCGAGGCGCTCGTGCGCGCCGTCGGCCCGACCGAGCCGGGGGAGGGCGTGCTGCTCGTGCACGGCGCGAGCACCGACCCGAACGTCGCGGGGCTCAAGGCGGGGCTCTCGCGCGCGCTCGCCGACTCGGGCCTGGCCGTCCTCGCCGAGTACGACACGCCCGACTGGAGCCCCGACAAGGCGCAGGAGTGGGTGCAGGGGCAGCTCACGCAGTTCGCGGGCAAGGTGGTCGGCGTCTACGCCGCGAACGACGGCACCGCGGGCGGCGCGATCTCGGCGATGCGTGCGGCGGGCATGGACCCGGTGCCTCCGGTCACGGGTCAGGACGCCGAGCTGGCCGCGGTGCAGCGCATCGTCGCGGGTGACCAGCACATGACCGTCTACAAGGCCATCAGCCAGCAGGCGCGCACGGCGGCCGAGCTGGCCGTGCGCCTGAGCCGTGGCGAGACGCCCGCGGCCGTCGCGCACGTCGAGGGGGTGCCGGCGGTGCTGCTCGCCCCCGTCGCCGTGACCCGGGAGCAGGTGGAGAGCGTGATCGTCAGAGGCGGCGTGCACAGCACGGAGGAGATCTGCGTGGAGCCCTACACCGACGCCTGTCGGGAGCTCGGGCTCCTCGAGGAGGACGCATGAGCACGCAGGCACGCGGCGGCCTGACCGGTCCGCACGACCTGGGCGACGGCCTCGGGGCCGCGGGCGGCGACGAGCCCGTGATCTCGCTGCGCGGGGTCTCGCACAGCTACGGCGCCGTGCGCGCCCTGGTCGACGTCGACCTCGACGTGCACGCGCGCGAGGTGGTCGCCGTCGTCGGCGACAACGGCGCCGGCAAGTCGACGCTCGTCAACGTCATGTCCGGCGTGCTCGTGCCCGACGCGGGCGAGGTCGTGGTCGAGGGGCGCGAGACGCAGCTGCGTTCGCCGGGTGTGGCGCGGCAGCTGGGCATCGCGACGGTGTTCCAGGACCTCGCGCTCTGCGAGGACCTCGACGTCGTCGAGAACCTCTTCCTCGGCCAGGAGCTGCGCCGTGGCCCGCTCCTCGACGAGGTGGCGATGGAGCGCGAGGCCTGGCGGCTGCTGTCCCAGCTCGCCGCGCGCGTGCCGTCCGTCCGGGTGCCCGTGGGCGACCTCTCCGGCGGTCAGCGCCAGGCGGTCGCGATCGCGCGCGCGCTCCTCGGGGAGCCGCGCGTGCTCGTCCTGGACGAGCCGACGGCGGCCCTCGGCGTCACGCAGACCGCCGAGGTGCTCCGGCTCGTCGAGCGGGTGCGCGACCGCGGGTACGGCGTCGTGCTGGTCAGCCACACCATGCCCGACGTGCAGGCCGTCGCCGACCGCGTCGTGGTCCTGCGCCGCGGGCGCCTCAACGGCGACTTCGACGCCGACCGCACGTCGTACGAGGAGATCATCGCGGCGATCACCGGTGCCAGCCCGGCGCGGCGACCCCGACGGCAGGAGGACGCATGAGCACGAGGGCCGGCGGTGGACCGGAGGTCTCGACCGACCGCTCGACGACCGTCCCCGGCGGCGTGCGCGGGGTGGGCGGTGCCGGTCGCGCGGCGCCGGGCGGCTCGTCGCGCGGGGCGGACGCGCGGGCGTGGGCAGGCGCTCCGTGGCGCGAGCGCGAGCTCGGCTCCCTGCCCGTCGTCGGCGCGCTGGTCGTGCTGGCGCTCGTGTTCCAGGCGTTCAACAGCAACTTCCTGTCGAGCGACAACCTCGTCAACCTGACCCTGCAGTCGGCGACCACGGGCGTCATCACGCTCGGCGTCGTGCTGGTGCTGCTGGTGGGCCAGATCGACCTGTCCGTGGGCGCGGTGAGCGGGCTCGCGGCGGCGGTGGTCGCCGTCGGCTTCGTGCAGGAGGGCTGGCCGCT
Source organism: Actinotalea ferrariae (assembly GCF_019733465.1). GTDB lineage: Bacteria > Actinomycetota > Actinomycetes > Actinomycetales > Cellulomonadaceae > Actinotalea > Actinotalea ferrariae_A. The sequence continues at coordinate 2,328 of NZ_JACVQL010000226.1, forward strand.
GTGGGCCGCGGTCCTCGCGGCGGTGGCGCTCGGGGCGGCCGTGGGTGCGGGGTACGGCTGGCTGTTCACGCGGCTGGGGGTGCCGAGCTTCGTCATCACGCTCGCTGGGCTGCTCGTGTGCGTGGGGCTCCAGGTGCGCGTGCTGGGCGCGACGGGGTCGATCAACCTGCCGTACGAGTCGTGGCTCGTGCGGTTCAGCCAGCAGGTCTTCCTCGCGCCCGCGACGGCCTACGCGCTCGCGGCGCTGGTCGCCGTCGGCTACGGCGTGACCCGGTGGACCGGACGACGACGGCGGCTCGCAGCCGAGCTCTCGGCGCCCGGCCTCGTCTCGATCGCGGTGCGCACGGGGCTGCTCGCGGCGGCGCTGCTGCTGGTCACCTGGTACCTCAACCAGAACCGCGGGATCGGCGCGATGTTCGCGTTCTTCCTGCTCCTGGTCGGGATGACGGACCTGCTGCTGCGGCGCACCCGGTGGGGCCGGTCGGTGCGTGCGGTCGGCAGCAACGTCGTCTCCGCGCGGCGGGCGGGCTACGCCGTCCGGCGCGTCTACATGTCCTGCTTCATGGCCTGCACGGCGCTCGCCGCGCTCGGCGGGGTGCTCTCGGCCGGGCGCCTCGCCGCGGCCAACCAGGGCACGGGCGGCTCAGACACCAACCTCACCGCGATCGCCGCCGCGGTGATCGGCGGCACGAGCCTCTTCGGCGGCCGGGGGAGCGCGTGGTCGGCCGTCCTCGGCGCGTTCGTCATCCACTCGATCTCGAGCGGGCTCACGCTGCTGAACCTCGACGCGTCGATCCGCTACATCGTCACGGGCGTCGTGCTCGCGCTCGCCGTGACCATCGACGCGCTCTCGCGGCGCCGCGCGACCGCCGTGCGCTGATGCGCCGGCCCGGCCGGCCGGCGGTCTGCTCGTCCGCCGGCTCGGCGACGACCTGGGGCGGGCCCACCCGGGGGCAGGCCTCCCCGGGCGCGGGCCGGCTGAGGGGCGGTGGGGCTCAGCGGAAGACGATGGTGCGGTGCCCGTCGAGGAGGACCCGGTGCTCCGCGTGCCAGCGCACGGCGCGCGCGAGCGCCCGCCGCTCGACGTCCTGCCCGAGGGCCACGAGGTCCTCGACGCGCTTGGTGTGGTCGACCCGCTCGACGTCCTGCTCGATGATCGGGCCCTCGTCGAGGTCGCCCGTGACGTAGTGCGCCGTCGCTCCGATGAGCTTGACCCCGCGGTCGTGGGCCTGCGCGTACGGACGCGCACCCTTGAAGCTCGGCAGGAACGAGTGGTGGATGTTGATGACCCGGCCGGCGAGCGCGCGGCAGAGGTCGTCGGACAGGATCTGCATGTACCGCGCGAGCACGACCAGCTCGACGTCGAGCTCCTCCACCAGCGCGAGCAGCCGTGCCTCGGCGTCGGCCTTGGTGTCGCGGGTGACCGGCACGTGGTGGAACGGGATGCCGTAGAACCCGGCGACGCCCGCGAGGTCGGTGTGGTTGGAGACGACCGCGACGATGTCGACCGGCAGGCCCTCCGACTGCTGGCGGAACAGCAGGTCGTGCAGGCAGTGCGCGGCCGTCGACACCATGACGAGGGTCCGCATCCGCCGGCCGGCCTGGTCCAGGCGCCAGGCCATCGAGAAGTCGCCGGCGAGCGACGTGAGCGCGGCCTCGAGGTCGCCGCGCGACGTCGAGGCCTCGACCTGGACCCGCATGAAGAACAGGCCGGTCAGCGGGTCGCCGAACTGCTGCGACTCGGTGATGTTCCCGCCGTGCGCGGCCAGCAGGCCCGCGACCGCCGCGACGATGCCGGGCCGGTCCGGGCACGAGAGGCTGAGCACCCAGTGCGTCGGCTCCGGGTGCGGCGTGAGGTCGCTGGTCACGGCTGTGGTCACGAGCGCAGAGGCTACCGCCGCCCCGCCCCCCACCCCACGCCGTCCCACCGCCCCGCGACGCCGACCGCCCCACCGCCCCGCGACGGCCCTGATCCGTCCGTGCGGGCGATGGTGCTGGAGTGGCGGACGGGGCCGGTGGGACGTCCCACCGGCCCCACCAGCCCCATCCGTCACGAGCGCCGCACGGACGGCGCGGGTCAGCCCGCGGCGCCCGCGAGCGCCGGCGTGCGGTCCGACGGACGTCCGGCCGCCGACGTGCCGGCGGGGGCCTCGGG
>NZ_JACVQL010000227.1 GCF_019733465.1 Actinotalea ferrariae
ACGCCGGCGTGCACGAGCTCGGCCGCCTCGTCCGCGAGCAGCCCGTGCGCGAGCGTGCCGCCCGCGTCGGTGCCGAGCAGGAGCGGGACGCCCGCGTCGTGCAGGTCGCGCACGTGCGCGTGCCGCCGCGCGTGCATGCGCCGCATGCGGGCGGCGTAGACCGGGTACCGGACGGCCTGCGCGGCGATGCTCTCGAAGAGCCCGACCTGCAGCAGCGTCGGGACCACCGGCACCCCGCGGCGCGCGACCTCGGCGATCAGGTCGGGCGTCAGACCGGTGCCGTGCTCGATGCAGTCGATGCCCGCCGCCAGGAGCCCCGGGAGCGCCTCGGTCGAGAAGGTGTGGGCCGTCACGCGGGCGCCGCGCTCGTGCGCGACGCGGACCGCCTCGGCGAGCACGTCGTCCGGCCAGAGCGGGCGCAGGTCGCCCTCGGGGCCGAGGTCGCGGTCGATCCAGTCCGCGACGATCTTGACCCAGCCGTCGCCCCGCGCGGCCTCCCCCGCGACGGCGGCCGGCAGGTCGGCGACGTCGTCGAGCTCGCGGCCGTAGTGGCGCAGGTACCGCTTGGGCCGGGCCAGGTGCTGCCCCGCGCGCAGGATGCGCGGCAGGTCCGCGCGCGCGTCGACCCAGCGGGTGTCCGCGGGCGACCCGGCGTCGCGGATGAGCAGCGTGCCGGCGTCGCGGTCGGCGAGCGCCTGCGCCTCGGCGACCTCGTGGCTCACCGCACCGTCGGGGCCGAGGCCGATGTGGCAGTGCACGTCGACGAGCCCGGGCAGCACCCAGCCGTCGATCGTCGTCGTCGCGCCCGCGGCGCGGCGGCCGCGCGGTGGGTCGAAGGTGAGCCGACCGTCGACGACCCAGACCTCGTCGCGCTCGGTCTCGTCGTCGACGACGACGCGTCCGCGCAGGTGCAGCACGCCGACCCTCAGCGGCCGAGGAGCTTGTCGAGACCGGGCGGGAGCTGGAGCGAGGCCGGGTCCGGCTCCGCGGGTGCCTGCTGACCGAGGCCGAAGGCCGAGCCCGCGGGACCCTTGGGGGCCAGGCCGGCGGCACGGGCCGCGGCCTCGCGCTCCTGCTGCGCGCGCTTGGCGGGGTTGCCCGACTTCGCCTTGCCCTTCTTGGCCGGCGGCGCCGTGCGGCCCCGGGCCTTCTTGCCGCCCATCCCGGGCAGGTTGCCCATGCCGGGCACGGGCATGCCGCCGCCGCGGGCCATCTGCTTCATCATCTTCTGCGCGCCCGCGAAGCGTTCGAGCAGCTGGTTGACGTCGGTCGTCGTCGTGCCCGACCCGCGCGCGATGCGGGCGCGCCGCGACCCGTTGATGATCTTCGGCGCGCGGCGCTCGGCGGGCGTCATCGAGCGGACGATGGCCTCGATCCGGTCGACCTCGCGCTCGTCGAAGTTCTCGATCGCGTCGCGCATCTGGCCCATGCCCGGGAGCATCCCGAGCATCTTCTTCATCGAGCCCATCTGGCGCAGGCCCTGCATCTGGACGAGGAAGTCCTCGAGCGTGAAGTCCTCGCCGCTCGCGAGCTTGCCCGCCATCGCGTCGGCCTGCTCGGCGTCGAACGCCTTCTCGGCCTGCTCGATGAGCGACAGGACGTCGCCCATGTCGAGGATGCGCGAGGCCATCCGGTCGGGGTGGAACACCTCGAAGTCGGTGAGCTTCTCGCCCGTCGACGCGAAGAGGATCGGACGTCCGGTCACGCTCGCGACGGACAGCGCGGCGCCGCCACGTGCGTCGCCGTCGAGCTTCGACAGCACGACACCCGTGAAGCCCACGCCGTCGGCGAAGGACTGCGCCGTGGTGACGGCGTCCTGGCCGATCATCGCGTCGATGACGAAGAGGATCTCGTCCGGCTGCACGGCGTCACGGATGTCCGCGGCCTGCTGCATCATGTCCGCGTCGACGCCGAGGCGGCCCGCGGTGTCGACGATGACGACGTCGTGCTGGCGGCTGCGGGCGAGCGCGACGCCCTCGCGTGCGACGGCGACCGGGTCCCCCGCGGGCGACGACAGCTCGTAGCCCTCCTGGGCCCCCGGGTGCGGCGCGTGCACCGGCACCCCGGCCCGCTCGCCCACGACCTGGAGCTGCGTCACGGCGTTCGGGCGCTGGAGGTCCGCCGCGACGAGCATCGGCGTGTGCCCCTGCCCGCGCAGGTGGTGCGCGAGCTTGCCCGCGAGCGTCGTCTTGCCCGCGCCCTGGAGGCCGGCGAGCAGGATGACGGTGGGCGGGTTCTTGGCGAACCGCAGCGGCCGCTGCTCGCCGCCGAGCACGCCGACCAGCTCGTCGTTGACGATCTTGACGACCTGCTGGGCCGGGTTCAGCGCACCCGAGACCTCGACCGACAGCGCGCGCTCGCGCACGCGCCCCGTGAACGCACGGACGACGCCGACCGCCACGTCGGCGTCGAGGAGGGCGCGCCGGATCTCCCGGACGGTCGCGTCGATGTCGGCCTCGGAGAGCCGCCCCTTGGATCGGAGGTTCTTGAAGGTCGACGTCAGGCGGTCGGACAGCGTGGCGAACACGGATGGGACCTCACGGCGTGGGGACGGTGCAGGGACACTCAGGGTACCCGCCGAGCCCGGCCCGCCCCCGCCGCGAGGCGCGCGGCGGCACGCGCCGTGAGCTCGTCGACCAGGCGGGCGCGCCACGGCGTCCACGTCGCCGGTCCCGCCGCCGAGGCGTCCGCCTCGGTGAGCGCGCGCAGGACGGCGAGCAGGTCGGCGCGTCCGTCGACCGCGGACAGCAGCTCGTCGACCGTCGCCGGGTCGTCCGGGTCGCGCTGCGTCGCGAGCATCGCGAGCGTGAGGTGGTGCCGGACGAGCAGGGCCACGTCCCGGCTACGCTCCGGCTCGAAGCCCATCCGCCCGAGCATCCCGGGGACGAGGGCGGCGCCCTCCGCGCTGTGGTCCTCGGCCCCCGGCCGCTTCCCGATGTCGTGCAGGAGCGCGGCGAGCAGCAGGAGCTCGGGGTCGTCGACGGCGCGGCGCGTGCGCGAGGCGCGCGCCACGGTCTCGACGAGGTGCCGGTCGACGGTGTGCCGGTGGATCGGCGACCGCTGCGGCCGGTTGCGCACCGCGGCCCACTCCGGCATCCAGGACGTCACCACCCCGGCGAGGTCGAGCGTCTCCCACACGGGCACCTGCGCCGGACCGCTCGCGAGCAGCGCCAGCAGGTGGCCGCGCGCCACGGCCGGCCACGGCTCGGGCAGCGCCGGCGTCCGCGCGATGCTCGCGACGGTGACGGGCGACAGCGGCAGGCCGGTGCGCGCGGACGTCGCTGCGGCGCGCAGGCCGAGCAGCGCGTCGTCCTCCGGACGCGTGCCCGCGGCCAGCACGAGCTCGCCGTCGTGCTCGACGAGGCCGTCGCCGACGGACCGCAGCCGCGGCGCGGT
>NZ_JACVQL010000228.1 GCF_019733465.1 Actinotalea ferrariae
GCTCGGCGCGCGCGGCCGCGCCCGCACCCCGCCCCCGGTCGCTCCCTGTGCGCATGGTCCGCGGAGCGTGGATGGGCAGCGCGCACCTCGTCGGCGGCACGGCCCGGCGCGTGGGTCAGGGCGCGCGCGACCTCGACCCGGCCCACCGTCGCGACGGTCTCGCGTTCGCGCTCGTCGGCCTGGCGGTCGTCGTGGCCGCACGCGAGTGGTGGGGCCTGTCCGGCTCGGCGGGCGACGCGATCCACGCCGTCGTCGCAGGCACGTTCGGCGTCGTGGGCGTCGCGGTCCCGGTGCTGCTCCTCGCGACCGCGGTGCGGCTCATGCGGCACCCCGAGCGGGTCCAGGCGAACGGCCGCATGGGCATCGGCCTCACGGCGATCCTGCTCACCGTCTGCGGCCTCGTGCACCTCGCGGAGGACCTGCCGTCGCCGTCCGACGGGTTCGGGCCGGTGCGCGACGCGGGCGGTGTCATCGGCTACCTCGTCGCGACGCCGCTCGACCACCTCGTGACCGCCTGGGTCACGGTGCCGCTGCTCCTCCTCCTCGGCTTCTTCGGGGTGCTCGTCGTCACCGCGACGCCGGTCCACATGATCGGCCCGCGCCTCCGCGCCGCCTACACGTGGCTCACGGGCGGGCGGCACGCGGCCGACGAGGACGCCGACGAGGACCTCTCGACCATGCCCACGCTCGCCGAGCAGCAGGAGGAGAAGCCGGAGCGTCGCCGGATCGGCCGGCGCCGCACGCCCAGGGCGGAGCGCGCCGAGCACGGCGAGGTCCCCGAGATCGGCGCGTACGCGGGCGACGAGGCGTTCGAGTCCGCCGCGCTCACCGAGGCGGCCCGGGCGGAGGCCGAGGCGGCCGCGATGGAGGCGTCCGACGACGTCGCCACGACGGTGCTCCCCGCAGCCGGGGCCGGCGCCTCCGCTCCACCCGCCGCCGCGACCGAGCTCGTCGCCCCGCCGACGTCGCTCGTCCCGCGGGGCGAGCAGCCGATGCTCGAGGGCGACGTCGTCTACACGCTCCCGTCGGAGGAGATCCTCGCCCGCGGCATGCCGCACAAGGTCCGCTCGGCGGCGAACGACCGCGTCGTCGAGGCGCTCACGACCGTGCTCGAGCAGTTCGACGTCGACGCGACCGTCAGCGGCTTCAGCCGCGGTCCGACGGTGACGCGGTACGAGCTCGAGCTCGGACCGGGCGTCAAGGTCGAGCGCGTCACCGCGCTGAGCCGGAACATCTCCTACGCCGTCGCCAGCGCCGACGTGCGCATCCTGTCGCCCATCCCGGGCAAGTCCGCGATCGGCATCGAGATTCCGAACGCGGACCGGGAGACCGTGTCGCTCGGAGACGTGCTCCGGTCCTCGGCCGCGCGCCGCAGCGAGCACCCCATGGTGATCGGGGTGGGCAAGGACGTCGAGGGCGGCTACGTCGTCGCCAACCTCGCCAAGATGCCGCACCTGCTCGTCGCGGGTGCGACGGGCGCGGGCAAGTCCTCCTTCGTGAACTCCATGATCACGTCGGTGCTCATGCGGTCGACGCCGGACGAGGTCCGGATGATCCTCGTCGACCCCAAGCGCGTCGAGCTCACCCTCTACGAGGGCATCCCGCACCTCATCACGCCCATCATCACGAACCCCAAGAAGGCCGCCGAGGCGCTCGAGTGGGTGGTCCGCGAGATGGAGTCGCGCTACGACGACCTCGCGATGTTCGGCTTCAAGCACATCGACGACTTCAACGCCGGCGTGCGCTCCGGCAAGGTCAAGCCGCTGCCGGGGAGCGAGCGCAAGATCGCGCCCTACCCCTACCTGCTCGTGATCGTCGACGAGCTCGCCGACCTCATGATGGTCGCGCCGCGCGACGTCGAGGCGTCGATCCAGCGGATCACGCAGCTCGCGCGTGCCGCGGGCATCCACCTGGTGCTCGCGACGCAGCGTCCGAGCGTCGACGTCGTCACGGGTCTGATCAAGGCGAACGTGCCGTCGCGGCTCGCGTTCGCGACGTCGTCGCTCACGGACTCGCGCGTCGTGCTCGACCAGCCGGGCGCCGAGAAGCTCATCGGGCAGGGCGACGCGCTGTTCCTGCCGATGGGCGCGGCGAAGCCGATGCGCGTCCAGGGCGCGTGGGTGTCGGAGAGCGAGATCCACGCGGTCGTCGAGCACGTGAAGACCCAGCTCAAGCCCGTGTACCGCGAGGACGTCGCGGCGACCGTGACGAAGAAGCAGGTCGACGAGGACATCGGTGACGACCTCGACCTGCTGCTGCAGGCGGCCGAGCTCGTCGTGACCACCCAGTTCGGCTCGACGTCGATGCTCCAGCGCAAGCTGCGCGTGGGCTTCGCCAAGGCCGGGCGGCTCATGGACCTCCTCGAGTCGCGCGAGATCGTCGGCCCCTCCGAGGGGTCCAAGGCGCGCGAGGTCATGGTCCAGCCGGACGACCTGCCCGCGACCCTCGCGCTGCTGCGCGGCGAGCCGGCCGACGGCGCGCCGGAGGTCTTCGACCAGGCGGCCCCGGACACGTCGGACGACGACGGCGAGGACGCCTGGGGGCTCACCGGCCGCGACTGAGCGTCGCCGCGACCGAGCGTCGCGAACGTCGGCCGCGTCGCGCGGGCCGTGGGCGTCGTGCGGTCCGTCGGGCCGGTCAGGGCGCCGTGGCTGCGAGGGGCCGCGGGACCACCGTGGGCGGGGGGCCCGTCGGCGTGGGCGGCGTGACGCGCTCGGGCGCCTCCGCGCCGACGACCTCGACGACGCGCGCGTGCCGCACCGCGACGTCGCCCGCGCCCAGACCGCCCGCACCCGTGCCGTCCGCCACGGCCGACGAGGTCGGGTGCACGAGGTGTCCGCCGAAGCGGTCGACCGTCACCGCGGTCCAGTCCACCGCCACGACGCTCGCCGGTCCGTCGGCAGGCTTGCGCACGGTGGCCGTCATGAGCAGCCCCGAGTCGGTCCGCGGCGTGCAGCAGTCGCCGTCCTGGTTGGAGACGAGGTTCCCGAGGCCGTGCGCGACCCACATGCCCTCGCCGCGCGGCCCACCCGGCAGCCGCGTGATGGGCAGCGGCACGTGGGCGTGGTGACCGATGACGAGGTCGACGACGCCGCTCGCCGCGAGCTCGGCCGCGAGGGCCGTCTGCTCCGCGGTGGGTGCCGTCACGTACTCCACGCAGCAGTGCACGCTGACGAGCACGAGGTCCGCCCCGGCGGCGCGTGCGGCCGCCGCCTGGGTGACGAGTGCCGCCGTGTCGAGCAGGGTCACGGTCCAGGGTGCGGCCGCCGGCACGGGCATGCCGTTGGTGCCGTAGGTGGCGGCCAGGTGCGCGACCCGGATGGTCTGCCCCTCGCGGACGAGCTCGTAGACCTGCGGCGCGGCCGCCTCCTCCGCGCTGCGCGCCGTGCCGACGTGGCCGAGGCCGGCCGCCGCGAGCGCGTCGAGCGTCGCCGCCGCGCCGGCCGCGCCCTTGTCCATGCTGTGGTTGGACGCCGTCGAGCAGCCGTCCCAGCCGCCGGCCGCCAGGGACGCCGCGATCTCGGGCGGCGCGCCGAACAGGGGGTACCCGGAGGGACGCGTCCCCGGCGGGACCACCGGGACCTCGAGGTGGCACAGGGCGAGGTCGGCGCCGGCGACCCACGGCTCGATCGGGGCCAGGAGCGGCCGGAAGTCGTACCCGCCCGCCGTGCGCGCCGACGCCATGACCGGCTCGTGGAGCAGGACGTCGCCCGCGGAGACCACCGTGAACACGGCGTCGGGGGGAGGGGTCGGCGTGGGCGTGGGTGTGGGCGTCGGCGACGACGTCGCCTCGACCGACGACGGGGACGGGGTCGCGACGCCCGGCCGCTCGGCGAGGCCGGCCAGGGCCGGGACGGGGAGGATCCCGGTCACCGCGAGCCCGAGGGCGACGACGAGGAGCACGGCGAGGACGCCGAGGACGGCGGGCAGCCCGCGTCCGGCTCGTGCGGTGCGGCGGCCTGGCCGGGGGTGCGTCACGGACCCACACGGTAGTGCCCGGGAGCCTCCGCCCGGGGGTGCGGCCCCCGCCCGCGGACCGGCCTCTTCCCCCGTAGGGTGTGGGCGTGGCTCGAGTGCGCGGGGGGATGAACCTGGCCAACGGCGTCACCGTGGCCCGGATCGCGCTCGTCCCGCTCGTGCTCGTCGCGCTCGCGCTCGACGCGGGCGGCGGCGGCTGGCGCTGGGTCGCCGCCGTGCTGTTCGCCGTGGCCGCGGGCACGGACCGGCTGGACGGCTACCTCGCGCGCCGCCTCGACCAGGTCACGGACTGGGGCAAGCTCATGGACCCCATCGCGGACAAGCTGCTCATCGGCGGCGCCCTCGTCGTCCTCTCGCTGCTCGGTGACATCCCGTGGTGGGTGACCGTCGTCGTGCTCGTCCGCGAGCTCGGCATCACGGCGATGCGGATGGCCGTGCTGCGCTACGTGGTGATCCCCGCCTCGCCCGGCGGCAAGCTGAAGACGGTCCTGCAGTCGGTCGGCATCGGCCTGTTCGTGCTGCCGCTGGCGCTCCTGCCCGACGTCGTCCGCGTCGTGGCGTGGGTCGTCCTGCTCGCCGCGGTCGCGGTCACGGTGGTGACCGGCATCGACTACCTGCGGCGGGGATGGTCCATCCGCCGCGCCGCGACGGCCTGATCCGGCGCGCATGAGCACCGGCGGCGGCCCCGACCCGGTGCCGCTCCCGGCCGCCACGGCACCCGCGGGCACGGGCAGGGCCCTCGCGGCGCCGCTCGTCGACGCGCTCGTGGCCGCCGGTGCCACCCTGGCGGTCGCCGAGTCGCTGACCGGAGGTGCCCTCGCCGCCGCGGTCGTCGACGTCCCCGGGGCGTCGCGCTGCTTCCGCGGCGGCGTCGTCGCGTACGCGACGGACCTCAAGGCCGCCCTCCTCGACGTCGACCCGGCGCTGCTCGCCGCCGTGGGCGCCGTGCACCCCGACGTCGCCCTGGCGATGGCGCGGGGCGTGCGGGCGCGGCTCGGAACGACGTACGGCGTGGCCACGACCGGCGTCGCCGGCCCCGAGAGCCAGGACGGCCACGCCCCTGGCACCTTCCACGTGGCCGTCGCCGGCCCCGGCGGCGCGGAGGTCGTCTCGGTCGGGCCGCCGCCACCGCCGCCC
>NZ_JACVQL010000229.1 GCF_019733465.1 Actinotalea ferrariae
GCGCTGGCCCTCGCGGGCGCCCTCGCGCTCGGCGGGGGAGCCGCGACCGCGGCCGTCGTCGTCCACCCCCGTGTCGCGCCGTCGGCGGTCGCGGAGCGCGACATCACCCGGTCGGACGAGCCGACGGCGAGCCCGACCCCGTCCCCGACCGTCCGCGCGGGCGGCGTCGCGGCGACGAGCAGCGGCCCGGTGCTGCCGCCCGAGCCGCCACCGGCCACCGAGCCGCTGGTCCTGCCCGCTCCGCCCGCGAAGGCGGCGCCGGTCGACCCGAACGCGCTCGACGCGGCCGGGCTCAGCCTCGCCGACCGCGCGGCCGGGCTCCTCTCGCCCGCCGTCCCCACGGCGGCGTCGGGCACGCTCGTCGTCGTCCCCGGCAGCGAGCCCCCGCCTGCGTCCGCGGCGACGGTGCGCACCGTCCGCGTCGAGGTGGAGGCGGGCCTCGAGGTCGACGGCACCCTCTTCGCACAGACCGTCATGGCCACGCTCAACGACCCGCGCGGCTGGGGCGCCGACGGATCGGTCGCCTTCGCGCGGACGGACGGCGCGGCGGACCTGCGGGTCGTCCTGGCGTCCCCGGACCTCGTCGACACGATGTGCGCGCCGCTCGACACGGTGGGCCTCTACTCCTGCGGACGCAACGGCCACGCGGCGCTCAACCACACGAGGTGGGTCCAGGGGACGCCCGAGTTCGGCGCGGACCGCACCCTGTATCGCCAGTACCTCGTCAACCACGAGGTGGGTCACCTGCTCGGCAACCCGCACGTCGAGTGCCCCGGTCCCGGGCAGCTCGCGCCGCTGATGCAGCAGCAGACCGTGGGCGTCGCTCCCTGCGTGCCCAACGGGTGGCCGTTCCCGGGCTGACGTCAGTCCCGGCCGCGCTCGACGACGACCTCGGCCAGGTCGAGCTCGACGTCGGCCGTCGCCCGCCCGCCTGCGGCGATCACGTCGAGCGCCGTCGTGAGGTCGTCGAGCTCGGCGGGGTCGAAGGCGGTGACCGCGTACGGGTCCGTGCGCCACGTCCGCACGTTCATGGCGTGCAGGGCGGCCATCGCCGGCACCGAGGGCCGCAGCGGCACGACGGCGGCGTGGACGACCTCCGTCCCGGGCACGGCCGCCGCCAGGTCGCCCAGGCGCGAGCCGATGTCGAGCGCCTGGCCGTGGTGGCGCTGGAGCTCGTCGACGAGCGCGTAGTAGCGGCCCAGCACGGGGTCGGCGGACGCCAGGCGCGCCGTCTCCTGCGCGAGCAGGCGGCCGCCTGGCACGAGCGCGCCGACCCACGTGGCGAGCGCGGCGCCGGGCGCCGCCAGGTGCGTGAGCAGGAACCGGGAGAGCGCGAGCTGCGCGGGTGCGACGGGCAGCGGGCCGACCGTCACGTCGTGCTGCACGACCTCGACGCCGGCCGGCGCGGCGGCGCGCGCCCGCGCGACGTGCTCGGCCGACCTCTCGAGGCCGGTCGTGCGGCGCGCGCCGCTCGTGGCGTGCACGAGGGCGGTCGTGTGGCCGGGCCCGCAGCCCAGGTCCAGCGCGTGGTCGACCGGCGACGGGCTCCAGGCCGTGAGCAGGGCCCGGGTGGGTGGGTCGAACACCTCGGCGAGGAGCGCGAGGCGCCGTGCGGCGGTCGGGGTGTCGCCGAAGGTGTACGTGTCGGCAGCGGTCGGTCGGCTGGCGTCCATCCGTGCAGCATGCCCGTCGGCGCGCGTGACCGGGGTCGTGTCGGAGGGCTGTGATGGGATCTCCGCGTGACGTTGACCCTCGTGCCCCCCTCCGTGCGCACCCGGTGGCCGGAGCCGGACGCGGATCAGCGCACCGTGGTCGGGCACCGCGGGCCCGCGCTCCTCGTCCGCGGTGCCGCGGGCACGGGGAAGACGACGGCGGCGCTCGAGCTCGTCGCGCAGCGCGTCGTCCGCGGCGAGCTCCGTGCCGACGAGGTGCTGGTGCTGGCCCCCACGCGTCGCGCCGCGGCGCGGCTGCGCGACGACCTCTCCGTGCGGCTGGGCCGCACGACGGGCCAGCCGGTGGTCCGCACGGCGGCGTCGGCGGCGTTCTCCGTGCTGCGCGCCCGCGCGTCCCTCCTCGGCGAACCACCGCCCACCCTCATCTCCGGCCCGGAGCAGGACATGGTGCTGGCCGAGCTGCTGGCCGGCCACGCCGCGGGCGAGGGCGCGCGCGTCGCCTGGCCGCCACGGGTGCCGGCGGGCGCACTGGGCCTGAGGGCGTTCCGCGACGAGCTGCGCGACCTGCTGATGCGGGCCGCCGAGCGCGGGCTGCGGCCGCCCGAGCTCGCGCACCTCGGGCAGCAGCACGCGCGCCCGGAGTGGGTGGCCGCCGCCGCGGTGTACGCGGAGTACCTCGACGTCACGCGGCTGCGGTCGGGCACACCCGACGCGGGTGCGCGGTACGACGCGGCCGTCGTCGTGGACGAGGCCGCCGAGGCGCTGCGGGCGTGGGACGCCGAGGTGCCGGGGGCCCCGCGTCCCGGCTGGCGCCTCGTGGTGGTGGACGACCACCAGGAGTCGACGGCCGCGACGGCGCGGCTGCTGCACGTGCTGGCCGACGCGGGGGCCGACGTCGTGCTGCTCGCCGACCCGGACGCGGCGGTGCAGACCTTCCGTGGGGCGAGCCCTGGCCTCGTGGACCGCGCCGGCGCTCCGCGCGGGAGCGGGCTGGGCGCGTTCGGTGCGACCGAGGTGGTGCTGGGCACGGTGTGGCGGCACGGCCCGGTGGTGCGCGGTGTCGTGCGCGCGGTCACGGAGGAGATCCGTGGGCCGGGGCGCCGCCACCGCGCCGCGGAGGCGTCCGCGGAGCACGCGCCGTCGGGGGAGCCGCGGGAGCACGGCCTCTTCGGGGGCGCCCCCGTCGCCGTGCGGTTCCTGCGCTCGCCCGCGCAGGAGGCCGCGTACGTCGCGCACACCCTCCGCTCCGCGCACCTGCACGACGGCGTCCCGTGGAGCCGCATGGCCGTGGTCGTGCGGTCGGGAGGCCAGGTCGCCGAGCTGCGCCGTGCGCTCCTCGCGGCCCAGGTCCCCGTCGCGGTGGTGGGCAGCGACGTCGCGCTGCGGGCCGAGCCTGCGGTGCGTCCGCTGCTGCTGGCGCTCGGTGCGGTGCTCGGCGCGGAGGCGCTCGAGCCGGCGGTCGCCGCCGAGCTCCTCACGTCGCCGCTGGGCGGCCTCGACGCGGTGGGGCTGCGGCGGGTGCGCCGCGCGCTCCGGGCGGAGGAGCTCTCAGCGGACGGCGAGCGGACGAGCGACGTGCTGCTCGTGGAGGCGCTCGCAGCGCCCGAGCACTCCGCGACGCTCCCCACGGCCGTGCGCCGGCCCGTGCAGCGTCTCGCCGCGGTGCTCCGGGCGGGCCGGGAGGCGGCGGCCGCGCCCGGCAGCACCGTCCTCGACGTGCTGTGGGCCCTGTGGTCGGCGTCCGGTCTCGACGAGCCGTGGCGCCGGCGCGCCGTCGCGGGCGGCACGGGCGGCGCGCGCGCGGACCGCGACCTCGACGCGGTGCTGGCGCTGTTCACCGCTGCGGAGCAGTTCGTCGACCGGCTGCCCATGGCACCGCCCGCGGCGTTCGTCGAGCACCTCGCCGCGCAGGACCTGCCGGCGGACTCGCTCGCCGCGCGCGGGGACGTCGAGGAGTCGGTCCCCGTGCTCACCGCGGCCGCCGCGGCCGGTGGCGAGTGGGACGTCTGCGTCGTCGCGGGCGTCCAGGAGGGCGTCTGGCCCGATCTGCGGGTGCGGGACTCGCTGCTGGGTGCGCAGCACCTCGTCGAGGTGCTCGCCGGGCGTGCGGTCGGAGGTCCGGGCGCCACGGCCGTGACGGCGGAGGCCCGCGCGGCGGTGCTCGACGACGAGCTGCGCGCCTTCGCCGTCGCCGTCTCGCGCGCCCGTCGGCGGCTCGTCGTCACCGCGGTCCAGGACACCGACCACCAGCCGTCGAGCCTGCTCGACCTCGTCGACGCCGGTCCCGGCGAGGAGGGCGAGGACACCCGGCTCGTGCAGGTGCCGCCTGCACTCGACCTGCGTGCCGTCGTGGCCCGCTGCCGCGGCGTGCTCGAGGCGGCACCGGACGCCGGCCCGTCCCACCCTGCCGCCGTGCTCCTCGCACGTCTCGCGGCCGACGGCGTGCCGGGCGCGGACCCGAGGCACTGGTACGGCGTCGCCGAGCCCTCGACCTCCGCCCCGCTGTGGCCGGCCGACGGCACGGTCCCGCTCTCACCGTCCAAGCTCGAGGCGGCGGCCACGTGCGCGCTGAGGTGGGCGCTCGAGGCGGCTGGCGGGACCGCGGCCGACTCGGGCGAGCAGTCGCTCGGCACGCTCGTGCACGCTGTCGCTGCTGCGCTCCCGAGCGGTGATGAGGCCGAGCTCGCCGCGCTCCTCGACGAGCGCTGGGGCGAGCTCGGCCTCGGGGACGGGTGGGTCGGCTCGGTGCAGCGCCGGCGTGCGGACGGGATGATCCGGCACCTCGCGGCGTACCTGCGCGGAGCCGGCCAGGTCGTCGCCGTGGAGGAGCCGTTCGCCGTCCAGGTGGGGCGCGTGCTGCTCCGTGGGACCGTGGACCGGCTCGAACGGCTCCCCGACGCACCCGACGGCTCGCCGCGCGTCCGGGTGGTCGACCTCAAGACGGGCCGCAGCCCGGTCTCGGCGGACGCGGTCAGCCGGCACGCCCAGCTCGGGGCGTACCAGGAGGCGCTCGAGGCCGGTGCGTTCACCGAGCACACCGGCGGCGCGACCAGCGGGGGTGCCGCTCTCGTCTACGTCGGCACCACGAACAAGAAGCCCAGCGTCCGCGAGCAGGTCGCCGTCGCCGAGGACCCGGAGCCCGAGTGGGCGCGCCGGCTGCTCGACGACGTCGCGACGACGGTGAGCGCGTCGGCCGTCTCGGCCACGGCGAACGACCTGTGCCGCACGTGCCCGGTCCGGCGGTCGTGCCCGGTGCAGCCCGAGGGGCGGGTGGTGGGCGCGTGACCCTCGTCCAGGAGTCCACGGACGTGCCGGCGCAGGCGCGCCCGTCCCTCGGCGCCGCGGACGTCGCGCGCCTGCTGGGCCTGCCGCCGCCCACGCCCGAGCAGGTCGCGGTCATCGAGGCGCCCCTCGAGCCGCTCCTCGTCGTCGCCGGAGCCGGCTCGGGCAAGACGGAGACGATGTCGGCACGCGTCGTCTTCCTCATCGCGAACGGCCTCGTGCAGCCCGACCAGGTGCTCGGCCTCACCTTCACGAGGAAGGCCGCCGGCGAGCTGTCCGAGCGCGTCCGGCGCAGGCTCCGCGCACTGCGGCTGGTCTCGCGCCGCGAGCTCGACCAGCCGACCCTCGTGGTCCCGACGATCTCCACCTACAACGCGTACGCCGCCGGGCTGGTCGGCGACCACGCGCTGCGGCTGGGGATCGAGCCCTCGGCGCGCCTGCTCGGCGAGGCCGCTCGCTGGCAGCTCGCCCACGACGTCGTCGAGCAGTGGGCCGGTGACCTCGAGGTCGACCTCGCGCCGTCGACCATCACGTCGGCGGTGCTCGACCTCGCGGGCGGCCTCGCGGAGCATCTCGTCGAGCCGGGCGAGCTCCGGTCGGAGACCGAACGGCTCGTGGAGCGGCTCTGCGCGCTCCCGCCCGGGACGACATCGCGCGCGGCGGACGAGAAGCTCGTGACCGCGGTGACGGCCTCGGTGCGGCTGCGCGCGCGTCTCGTGGACCTCGTCGAGGAGTTCACCGCGCGCAAGCGTCAGGCGGACGTGATCGACTTCGCGGACCAGGTCGCGCTGGCGGCACGGCTCGCACGCGAGGTGCCGGACGTCGGGGCGGGCGAGCGCGCGCGGTTCTCGGTCGTGCTGCTCGACGAGTACCAGGACACCTCGGTCGCCCAGCTCAGCCTCCTGCGCCACCTCTTCGGTGGCGCCTCGGGCGGCGTCGGCCACGCGGTGACCGCCGTCGGGGACCCGCACCAGTCGATCTACGGCTGGCGGGGCGCGAGCGCCGGCGGCCTGGAGCGCTTCCCGCTCGACTTCCCGCTGCGCGACGACGCCGACGGCCCCGTGCCGGCGGGTCACCTCGCCCTCTCCACCTCGTGGCGCAACGACGAGGCCGTGCTCACGGTCGCCAACGCCGTCGCGGGTCCGTTGCGGGACGCGGCCGTGCGCACCTCGGGTGGTGTCACGCTCCCCGAGCTGAGGTCGCGCCCGGGAGCAGGACCGGGTCACGTGGTGGCCGCCTACCTCGAGACGCTCGACGACGAGGCGCGCGCGGTCGCGCAGTTCGTCCGCGACCGCCGCGAGGCCGCCGGAGCCGGTGCACCCGCGACGGCGGCCGTCCTGTGCCGCAAGCGGTCCCAGTTCCCGGTGCTCCAGGCGGCTCTGCTCGACGCCGGCCTGCCCGTCGAGGTCGTGGGTCTCGGCGGGCTGCTCAGCGCACCCGAGGTCGTGGACCTCGTGGCGGCGCTCGAGGCGGCCCACGACCCGTCGCGCGGTGACTCGCTCATGCGCCTGCTCACGGGTCCGCGTGCACGGCTCGGTCTCGCGGACCTGCACGCGCTCGCGGACTGGTCGCGCGAGAGCCACGACGGCCCGGCCCGGCGCGTCCCGGGAGCGGCCGATGTCGCGGACGAGCGGAGCATCGTCGACGCGCTCGACGCGCTCCCCAAGCCCGGCTGGGTCAGCCGTCAGGGCAGGTCGGTCTCGGCCGCCGGCAGGGCGCGTCTCGAGGAGCTCGCCGGGGTGCTGCGCGCGCTGCGCGGCCTGACCTTCCTGCCCGTGGTGGACCTCGTCGCCGAGACCGAACGGCTCCTGGGCCTCGACATCGAGGTCGCCGCGCGGCCCGGGATCGCGCCGTCGACGGCGCGGGCGAACCTCGACGCCTTCCGGTCGGTCGCCGGCGGCTTCGGCGAGGCCGAGGGAGGGACGCTCGGCGCGTTCCTGGCCTGGCTCGAGGCGGCTCAGCGGGAGGAGCGGGGGCTCGAGGCGCCGGTCGGTGACATGGACCCGGGCGCCGTTCAGCTGCTCACGGTGCACGCCGCCAAGGGGCTCGAGTGGGACGTCGTCGCGGTGCCCGGACTCGTCGACAAGACGTTCCCCATGGCGCCGCGCACGTCCGGCTGGATCAAGGACCACGGCGCGCTGCCGACCCGCCTCCGTGGGGACAGGGACAGCCTCCCGGACGTGGCGCTCGACGTCGCGACCGACCGGGCCGACGCCGCTCGTCGGCTCGTCCAGTACGTGGCCGACCACGCGGCGCACCAGCTCGGCGAGGAGCGCCGCCTCGCCTACGTCGCGCTGACGCGCGCGCGGCGTGACCTCCTCGTCACGGGGTCGGTGTGGCGCGACGCCCAGCGGCCGACGCCGCCGTCGGTGTTCCTCACCGAGGTCGTCGACGCCGTCGGCCCCGGGCGCGTCCTCGAGTGGGCGCCGGACCCGGCAGCTCCCGACGAGGACGGCGTGCCGCGCACACCCGTGAAGCCCGTGCCGCCGGTGGCGGAGGCGCCGCTCTGGCCGCCCACGGCGCCGTTCGGGTCCCGGCGTCACGCGGCGCTGGACCGCGC
>NZ_JACVQL010000023.1:0-23427 GCF_019733465.1 Actinotalea ferrariae
CCGCCCGCATCGAGGTACGCGCGCCGGGTCGCGCCGCGCCGGCCGTCCGCAGCGGCGGGCGCAGGGTCGTCGCTCACGCGGTCACGCTAGCCGCCTGGAGGAGCGCGGCGACGTGATCCCGCTCACCCCGGGCGGCCGCTCACGCCGGCCTGCCGACGTGGGGAGCTGCCGGGCGCGCGCCGCACCCGTACCTGGGCGCGCCGGGAGCACGCCGCCCGGCCTGCAGCGCGCCGTGCGCACGCTAGGCTGGTCGGGTCGAGACGAAAGTCCCGGTCAGGCTGCCGGAGGTGGCGCCGCCGCCGGGGCCGCATGACATGAGAGGCACCCCTTTGGACGTGCAACACCCCCGTCGACGCCGAGGCGTCGCCCGTCTCTCGGCCCTCGCCGTGGCCGTGGCCGTGGTCGCGAGCGGCTGCTCCGCCGAGGCCCGCCGGGGCTACCTGCCCGGCGCGGAGGACGGCGAGCAGGTCACCAACATGACCGAGCGCATCACGACCCTGTGGACCGGCTCCTGGATCGCCGCGCTCGCCGTCGGGCTGATCACCTGGGGCCTGATCCTCTGGTGCGTGGCCGTCTACCGGAAGCGCAAGGACGACGACACGCTCCCCGTGCAGCTCCGGTACCACGTGCCGCTCGAGATCATGTACGTCATCCTGCCGATCCTCATGATCGGCGTCTTGTACTTCTACACGGAGCGGGACACGGCGGCGATCGAGGACATCAGCGCCGAGCCGGACCTGACGGTGCAGGTCGTCGGCAAGCAGTGGAGCTGGGACTTCAACTACCTGGACGACAACGTGCACCAATCCGGCCAGCACGTCCTCGAGGTCGGTGAGCCCGGCAACCCCGAGGAGCTCCCGACGCTGTACCTGCCGGTCGACGAGCGCGTCGAGATCCAGCTCATGTCGCGCGACGTCGTGCACTCGTTCTGGGTGCCCGCGTTCCTCTACAAGAAGGACATGATCCCGGGCCGCCCGAACGTCTTCCAGGTCGTCCCGACCAACGAGGGCGTGTACGCCGGCAAGTGCGCCGAGTTCTGCGGCGAGTTCCACTCCGGGATGCTCTTCAACGTCGCCGTCGTCTCCCGCGAGGAGTACGACGCGCAGATGGAGGAGCTGCGGGAGGCGGGCCAGACCGGCTTCCTCGGTTCCGACCTCGACCGTACGCAGAACACGGGCGACGACAACGCGATCCCGACGGGGGAGGGCTGATGGCCGCAGCAGTGGAGACGATCCCGGGGCTCGCCCCGCGTCGTCAGAGCCTCGGACGCTCGGTGGTCAAGGTCATCACGTCGACCGACCACAAGACGATCGGGTACATGTACCTGGTCTCGTCGTTCGTCTTCTTCTGCATCGCGGGCGTCATGGCGCTCGTGATCCGCGCCGAGCTCTTCGCGCCGGGCATCCAGCTCGTGCAGAGCAAGGAGCAGTACAACCAGCTCTTCACGATGCACGGCACGATCATGCTGCTGCTCTTCGCGACGCCGCTCTTCGCGGGTTTCGCGAACGTGATCATGCCGCTGCAGATCGGCGCACCGGACGTCGCGTTCCCGCGCCTGAACATGCTGGCGTACTGGTTCTACCTGTTCGGCGGGATCATCGCCGTCTCGGGCTTCTTCACCCCGCAGGGTGCCGCGTCGTTCGGCTGGTTCGCGTACACACCGCTGTCGACGACCACGTACTCACCAGGCCTGGGCGGCGACCTCTGGGTCTTCGGCCTCGTGCTCGCCGGCTTCGGCACGATCCTCGGCGCGGTGAACTTCATCACCACGATCCTCACCATGCGTGCGCCGGGCATGACCATGTTCCGCATGCCGATCTTCACGTGGAACACCCTGGTGACGAGCCTGCTCGTCCTCATGGCGTTCCCGCCGCTCGCGGCGGCGCTGTTCGCGCTCGGCTCGGACCGGCGCCTCGGCTCCCAGGTGTTCAACCCCGAGCACGGCGGCGCCATCCTGTGGCAGCACCTGTTCTGGTTCTTCGGGCACCCCGAGGTCTACATCATCGCGCTGCCGTTCTTCGGCATCGTGTCGGAGATCTTCCCGGTGTTCAGCCGCAAACCGATCTTCGGCTACAAGGGTCTCGTCTACGCGACGATCGCGATCGCGGCGCTCTCGGTGACGGTGTGGGCGCACCACATGTACGTCACCGGTGCGGTCCTGCTGCCCTTCTTCGCGCTCATGACGATGCTCATCGCGGTGCCGACCGGTGTGAAGTTCTTCAACTGGATCGGCACCATGTGGCGCGGCAAGCTCACGTTCGAGACGCCGATGCTGTGGTCGATCGGCTTCCTCGTGACGTTCCTCTTCGGCGGTCTGACGGGCATCATCCTGTCCAGTCCGGCGCTCGACTTCTCCGTCTCCGACACGTACTTCGTCGTCGCGCACTTTCACTACGTGGTCTTCGGCACCGTCGTGTTCGCGATGTTCGCGGGCTTCTACTTCTGGTGGCCGAAGTTCACCGGGAAGATGCTCGACGAGCGCCTCGGCAAGATCCACTTCTGGCTGCTGTTCTTCGGCTTCCACGCGACCTTCCTCATCCAGCACTGGCTGGGTGCGCAGGGCATGCCGCGTCGCTACGCCGACTACATGCCCGAGGACGGCTTCACGTGGATGAACCAGGTTTCGACGGTCGGGTCGATGGTCCTCGGCGCGTCGACGCTCCCGTTCCTCTGGAACGTGTACATCACCTGGCGCAACGCGCCGAAGGTCACCGTCGACGACCCGTGGGGCTACGGGAACTCGCTCGAGTGGGCGACGTCGTGCCCGCCGCCGCGGCACAACTTCGCGTCGCTGCCCCGGATCCGCTCCGAGCGGCCCGCGTTCGACCTGCACCACCCCGAGGTCGCGGCCATGGACCACGTCGAGCCCGACGCCGGTGCCATGGACTGGGAGGCCGACCGCCGCGGCGAGCAGTCGCTCGCGGCCGAGCGGCTCGCCACCGGCGACGCGGAGCCGGAGCAGTCGTCCGCGACGATCATCGACGACGGCCGGCCGCTCGGTGACGACGTGACCGACGGCGGCGACGCCACGGACGAGGACGGGAAGCGATGAAGTTCGAGACCAAGCTCTTCCTCTACATCACGCCGTTCTTCCTGGTCGTCGCCCTGGTCTACGGCTGGTGGAGCCGCTGGGAGCCGGTCGGCGTCGCGGGGCTCTTCCTCGTCACCGGCCTCACGGCCATGATCGGCTTCTACCTCGCGCTCCTCGCACGGCGCATCGACAAGCGGCCCGAGGACGACCCGTACGCCGACATCGAGCAGGGTGCGGGCGACCAGGGCGTGTTCAGCCCGTGGAGCTGGTGGCCCCTCGTGCTCGCAGCGGCGGCGGCCATCTGCTTCGCGGCGCTGGCGATCGGCTGGTGGCTCATGGCCATCGGCGGCTTCCTCGGGGTCATCGGCCTCGTGGGCTGGGTCTTCGAGTTCTCGCGCGGGCAGCACGCCCACTGACGCACCGGTCGTCGCCGACGCCCGTCCGTCCCTGCGGGGAGGGGCGGGCGTCGGCGTCGTCGGACGTGCGGCTCACACGCCCGGCCCCGCTCAGAGGCTGGGCCGCGCTCAGAGGCCCGGCCCCGCTCAGAGGCCGGGCCGCGCTCAGAGGCCTGGCCCCGCTCAGAGGCCGGGCCGCGCTCAGAGGCCTGGCCCCGCTCAGTGGCCGGGCCCCGCTCACACACCCGGCTGCGGCGGCACGGGCGCCGGGACGAAGCCACGCGCGGTGAGGACCGGGACCGCCCGGCCCTGACCCACCTCGGCGGCGACGTCGACGTCGCCCCCGTACCCGGCGTCGGCGAGCTCACGCCCGCTCGCGCAGTCGTGCAGGGACGCCCGGATGTCTCGTGCGACCTCCCGGTAGGCCGCCGCGGCGGTCCGCGCCTCGGGCGAGACGTCGTCGAGGCCCGCGACCCGGAGGGCCTCGACGACCGCACCCGCGCCCCAGAGGTCCTCGGCGGCGGGTCGTAGGCCGCCGTCGGGCCACCGCTCGCCTGCGGGCACGACGGCGACCGAGCGCGGCCGACGCGAGATCACCCAGCGGGCGACGGCCTCGGCGTTGCGCAGGCACGCGCCGACGACCTCGGCCCGGGTGCCGGCGAGAACCGCGGCGATCGTCGACCCGTTGGGGGACGGGAGCACGAGCCTGCTGGGCGGTGTCGTGCGCCGCAGCGAGACGGGCGACAGGCTCGGGACGTCGCGCGCGGAACGGCGTCCTGCAAGGACGGCGTCGTGCGCCTCGGCGTACGCGACCGCGTCGGCGTCGTGCCGGGGGTAGGGGAGCACGACGGTCCCCAGGTCGGCAGCGACCGAGAGCGCCGTCGTGAACGAGAGGACGTCGACGACGACGGCGACGTCGGCACCCGCCGCGACGTGGCCAGCGCCGTACGGCCCCCACTCGAGCCGGATGGTCCAGGGGCTCTGCGTGTGCACGGTGCACTGTCTACCAGGCTCGGTGCGGCAGGCGCCGTCCCGGCGGCGACGCGGAGGCAGGCGCTGTGACGGCAGCGACGCGGTCCACGGACGACGACGGGCGCGGGCGTGCGGTGTGCACGCCCGCGCCCGCGGGTCCTCGTGGTCCGGCCAGCGCCGGAGCGGCTCAGGCGAAGGGGACGATGAGGCCCTGCGTCTGGCTGCGTGCGCGCTCGAAGCGAGCACCGGCGTCCGCCCAGCTGACGATGTTCCACCACGCCTTGACGTAGTCCGCCTTGACGTTGACGTAGTCGAGGTAGAAGGCGTGCTCCCACATGTCGAGCAGCACGATCGGGACGATGCCCAGCGGGATGTTGCCCTGCTGGTCGTACAGCTGGAAGATGCCGAGCTTCTGGCCGACCGAGTCCCAGGCGAGGATCGCCCAGCCCGAGCCCTGGATGCCGAGGGCCGTCGCGGCGAAGTGCGCCTGGAAGCCGTCGAACGAGCCGAAGAACTCGTCGATCGCAGCCGCGAGCTCGCCCACCGGGCGGTCGCCGCCCTCGGGGGAGAGGTTCTGCCAGAAGGCGGAGTGGTTCACGTGACCGCCGAGGTTGAACGCCAGGTTCTTCTCGTGCAGGTTGATCGCGGCGAAGTCGCCCTTCTCGCGCGCCTCGGCGAGCTTCTCGAGCGCGGTGTTGGCGCCGGCCACGTAGGTCGCGTGGTGCTTGTCGTGGTGGAGCTGCATGATGCGCCCCGAGATGTGGGGCTCGAGCGCCGCGTAGTCGTACGGGAGATCGGGCAGGGTGTACTCAGCCATGGAGCTGCTCCTCCGGTCGGGTCGCTGGTCGCGACGGCTCGGTCCTGTGGTCCCTGGGGACCCTGATCACAACGGACCGGGCTCGCCACGCGGCGCGGGTGCGCAGCCTGACGAGCCCGGGACGCTGTCCACTCTGGTCGATGCTCAGTGGTCCTGCACGCTCAGTGGTCCTGCACGCTCGGTCGCGGGGTGTCGCCCTCGTCCGGCAGGGGAGCGCCGGTCACGGCGTGACGGCCGCCGCCGGAGCCGGCGCCGATCTCCTGCGTCTCCGGCTCGCCCGCCGGCAGGGCGTCGTGCTCGCCGTGCGAGTGAGCCGCGGCCAGCTCCGCCGGGGTGACGGGCTCGACGCGGTCCTCGTAGAAGAACCGTGAGGCCCGGGCGCGGATGGCGTCCATCCGGTAGCCCTTGCGACGCACGCCGTGCTCGTCCTCGGCGGGCTCGATCTCGAGGGGTCGACGCGGCTCGTGGTGCACCCGGATCCACCGCTCGTACTCGTCGAGCGGCTTGTGCACCTCGATGTACTCGCCGTTCGCGAACCGCACCACGCGTCCCGTCTCGTGACCGTGGAGCACCAGCTCCCGGTCCTTGCGCTGCAGCCCCAGGCAGATCCGCTTCGTGGCCCAGAAGGCCAGGAAGGGGGTCACGAGGAACAGCACGCGGAACACGTACGTGATGTCGTTGATCGACAGTGCGAAGTGCGTCGCGATGAGGTCGTTGGAGCCGGCGAGGATGAGGATGAAGAACGCCGTGAGGATGGCGACACCGGTCGCCGTGCGGACCGGCGCGTTGCGCGGACGGTCGAGCACGTGGTGCTCGCGCTTGTCGCCCGTCGCCCATGCCTCGATGAACGGGTAGGCGGCCAGCAGCGTGAAGAGGATGCCGGGGATCACGACGGCCGGGATGAGCACGTTCAGCGAGAGCGTGTAACCCCACAGGTCCCACTCGGTGCCTTGACCCGGCATGAGTCGCAGGGAGCCCTCGAGGAAGAGCATGTACCAGTCGGGCTGGGCCCCGGCCGAGACCGGTGACGGGTCGTAGGGCCCGTAGTTCCACACGGCGTTGATCGTCATGGTGCCGCCCATGAGCGCGAGCACGCCGAAGACCACGAAGAAGAAGCCGCCGGCCTTCGCCACGTACACCGGGAAGAGCGGGAAGCCGACGACGTTGCGCTCGGTGCGGCCCGGCCCGGGGAAGTGCGTGTGCTTGTGGAGCACGACGAAGAACAGGTGCAGGCCGATGAGCGCCAGGATCAGGGCGGGCACCAGCAGGATGTGCACGGTGAAGAGCCTGGGGATGATGTGCTCGCCCGGGAACTCGCCGCCGAAGATGAAGTAGGACATGTAGCTGCCCACGATCGGGATCGACTTCACCACGCCGTCGGTGATGCGCAGGCCGTTGCCCGAGAGCACGTCGTCCGGCAGCGAGTAGCCGGTGAAGCCGGCGGCGAGGCCGAGGATCATCAGGATGAAGCCGACGAGCCAGTTGACCTCACGGGGCTTGCGGAACGCGCCCGTGAAGAACACTCGCATCATGTGCGTGACGATCGACGCCATGAAGAGCAGCGCGGCCCAGTGGTGGATCTGACGCATGAGCAGCCCACCGGTCACCTCGAACGAGAGGTCGAGGGTCGAGGCGAACGCCTCGGACATCTCGACGCCGTTCATGGGCGCGAACGGCCCCTCGTACTCGACGAGGCCCATGCTCGGCACGAAGAACAGCGTGAGGAACACACCCGTGATGAGCAGGACGACGAACGAGTAGAGAGCGATCTCGCCGAGGAGGAACGACCAGTGGTCGGGGAAGATCTTCCGGGCGAAGTTCTTGACCGCCAGGCTGATGCCGGTGCGCTGGTCGAGGTAGTCGGCCGTGCCACCTGCGGCGCGCTGCGCCGCCGTCGTGGATGTGCTCACTTCAACCGCTCCCAGTAGCTCGGGCCGATCGGTTCGTGGAAGTCGCTCCGTGCGACCAGGTAGCCCTCGTCGTCGACCGTGATCGGCAGCTGGGGCAGGGGCCGGCTCGCCGGCCCGAAGACGACACGTGCCTCGTTCGCCATGTCGAACGTCGACTGGTGGCAGGGGCAGAGCAGGTGGTGGGTCTGCTGCTCGTAGAGCGCCACGGGGCAGCCCACGTGGGTGCAGACCTTCGAGTAGGCGACGATGCCCTCGTACGACCAGTCCTTCCGCTCCTCGCGCTCGGTCAGGTCGTTGGGGTCGATGCGGACCATGAGGACGATGGCCTTGGCCTTCTCCTCGATCCAGAGCTCCTCGTCCCGCAGCCCCTCGGGGATGACGTGGAAGACGGAGCCGACCGTCACCTCGGACGCGCGGATGGGCTCGCCCGACGGGTCGCGCGTCAGCTTCTTGCCCTGCTTCCAGAGCGTGTGGCGGAACTTCGAGACGTTCCAGTCGCCGCCGACCTCGCCGACGAGCGGCACGACGATGCTCAGCGGGGCGAGCGCGAGCGCGGTCACCACGGCGCCCTTGAGCACACCGCGGCGCGCGATGCCGGAGTCCTCGGCACCGTCCTTCAGCTGGGCGATCGCCTCGGCGCGGACCTTCTCGTCGCTGCGCTGCGGGTGGCGCTGCTCCTGACGCTCGTGGTCCGACATGAGCACCTTGGCCCAGTGGACGGCTGCCGCACCGATGCTGAACATGCCGAGGAACAGCGTGGTCCCCAGCAGCAGGTTCGACAGCCGCATGCTCGCGACGGTCTCGCCCGGCGGCACCAGGAAGTAGGCGACGAGGAAGCCGATGGTGCCGAGGACCGAGAGGGCGAACAGGATGACGACCTGGCGCTCGGCACGCTTGTCCGCGACCGGGTCGTTGTCGGCCATCCGCTCCTGGTGCGGCGCGAGACCGGGGTTCTCGAACCGCTCGGGCAGACCGGAGGCGTCGCGCCGGACCTCGACCTCGGTCGAGCTGTTGTCGGTCGTCATGAGGACTTCGCTCCGATCCACACCGCGCAGCCGATGAGCAGCCCGATCCCCACGACCCAGACCCACAGCCCCTCGGCCACCGGGCCGATCGCGCCGAGGTCGGTGCCGCCGGGGCTGCCGGCCTTCTGCTCCTCGAGGAAGGCGATGATGTCCTGCTTCTCGTCCGGGGAGAGGTTGGCGTCGTTGAACACTGGCATCGACTGCGGCCCCGTGACCATCGCCTCGTAGATCTGCGTGGGCGTGCTCCCGGCGAGCGAGGGTGCGTACTTGCCCTCGGAGAGGGCGCCGCCCTTGCCGATGGAGCCGTGGCACATCGCGCAGTTGGTGCGGAAGAGGGCCATGCCGTTCGCCGCGTCGCCACCCGCGGGGTCGACCTGCTCCTGCGGCGGGATGGCGGGGCCGGGGCCGAGCGACGCGACGTACGCCGCGAGCTGGCTGATCTGCTCCTCGTCGAACTGCGGCGGCTTCGCGGCTGCCTGCGGACCGTTCTGCTGCATCGGCATGCGGCCCGTCGAGACCTGGAAGTCCACCGAGGCAGCGCCGACGCCGACGAGCGACGGGACGCCCTCGCGCCCCTCGGCCGACGGGCCGTGGCACGTGGCGCAGTTCGCCCGGAACAGCGCCTTGCCGCCCTCGATGTCGGACTGGTCGGCGGCTGCGGCGACGGCGGGGCTCGGCATGAGGGCGGCGTAGACGCCGCCGGTCACGAGCAGCGCCAGCAGGAGCAGGACCACCGGCGCGAACCGGTGGTTCCTGCGGGCGGCGATGGCCTTCACGAAGCGGTCCTCATCTCGTCGGTGCACGTCGTCGGTGCAGGCGAAGCGGTGGTCGAACGGCCGGCGGACGTCATCGGATCAGGTAGATCGCGGCGAACAGCGCGATCCACACCACGTCGACGAAGTGCCAGTAGTAGGACGTGACGATCGCCGTCGTCGCCTCGTGGTGACCGAAGCGCTTGGCCGCGAACGAGCGGCCGAGGAGGGCGAGGAAGGCGATGAGACCGCCGACGACGTGCAGGCCGTGGAAGCCCGTCGTCAGGTAGAAGACCGACCCGTACGGGCTCGAGGAGATGGTCAGACCCTCGCGGACGAGCTCGGCGTACTCGTACACCTGCCCGCCGATGAACGCGGCACCCATGAGGTAGGTGAGCGTGATCCACTCGTTCATCCCCCACCGGTTCACCTGGAGCAGGGAGCCCGTGCGACGCGGCTGGAAGCGCTCGGCCGCCCACACGCCCATCTGGCACGTGATCGAGCTGAGCACCAGCACGGTGGTGTTCACCGTCGCGAAGGTGAGGTTGAGCTTCGCCGTCTCCTCGGTCCACAGCTCGGGGAGCGTGGAGCGGATCGTGAAGTACATCGCGAAGAGCCCGGCGAAGAACATCAGCTCGCTCGCCAGCCACACGATCGTGCCGACCGACACGGGGTTCGGGCGGTTGACGCTCAGGTGCGGGTGCGTGACAGGGGCAGCCGTTGCGGTTGACACCCCGTCATTATGGCTGACGCGGGCCCGACATGGGTGCACGGGCGCGACCCTGGACGACACGAGTCGATCACAGTCCCTCCGGGTGGCCTCCACGCGCCGTCGACGCGCGCTGCGCCGACCGTGCCAAGATGCGTGGTGGTGCCAGCAGGCACGCGACGCAAGGACGGGTGAGGGACGGCATGGGCGGCACGGTCACGAGCGAGCAGAACGGCGACGAGTGGGGCGCGCTCGAGCGCGCCGGTGAGCCGACGGCCCTGAGGGTGCTGCTCTACAGCGACCACGTCGAGACGCGCGAGCAGGTCAAGCTCGCCGTCGGGCGCCGCATCGCCAAGGACCTGCCGCCCGTCGAGTGGGTCGAGGTCGCGACGCCGGCCGCGGTCATCGCGACCGTCGACGCGGGCGGCCTCGACCTCCTCGTGCTCGACGGCGAGGCGGGCAAGTCCGGCGGGATCGGCCTCTGCCGCCAGGTCAAGGACGAGATCTACCGCTGCCCTCCGGTGCTCGTGCTCATCGGACGCCCGCAGGACGCGTGGCTGGCGTCGTGGGCGCAGCCGGACGCCGTCGTCGCACGCCCCCTGGACCCGATCGTGCTCCAGGAGGCCGTCGCCGGCCTCCTGCGCCGCACGCCGGCTGCCTGACGCGGGCCGCGAGGTGAGCGTGCCCGACGCCGGGAGCGTCGCGGAGCCGACCTGGCCGCACCTGCTGACGCGGCTGGTGGCGGGCCACGACCTCGACGTCACCGAGGCGGCCTGGGCGATGGACCAGGTGATGAGCGGGACGGCGGACGCGGTGCCGGTCGCGGGCTTCCTCGTCGCGCTGCGTGCCAAGGGCGAGACCGTCGTCGAGCTCTCCGCGCTGACCGACGTCATGCTCGAGCACGCCCGCCGCATCTCCGTGCCCGGGCGCGCGGTCGACATCGTCGGCACGGGTGGCGACCTCATGCACACCGTGAACATCTCGACGATGGCGTCCCTCGTGGTGGCGGGGACGGGCGTCAAGGTCGTCAAGCACGGGAACCGGGCCGCGTCGTCGTCGACCGGTGGGGCGGACGTCCTGGAGGCGCTCGGCGTCCGGCTCGACCAGTCGCCCGAGCGGGTCGCCGCCCTCGCGGACGAGGTGGGCATCACGTTCTGCTTCGCGATGGTGTTCCACCCGTCGATGCGGCATGCCGGCGCCGTGCGCAAGGGGCTCGGCGTCCCGACGATCTTCAACTTCCTCGGGCCGCTGACCAACCCCGCGCAGCCGGCCGCGGCCGCGATCGGCGTGCCCGACGCCCGCATGGCCGGGCTCATGGCGGGCGTGCTCGCCGAGCGGGGGACGTCGGCGCTCGTCTTCCGGGGCCACGACGGCATGGACGAGCTCGCGGCCACCGGCCCGGCCGACGTCTGGTGGGTCCGGGACGGATCCGTCGAACAGCTCCGGCTCGATCCCGTCGCCGAGCTCGGGCTGGACCCGATCACGGTCGCCGACCTGCGGGGCGGGGACGCGGCCGTCAACGCGGCCGTCGCCCGGCGTGTGCTCGCCGGTGAGCGTGGTCCCGTCCGGCAGACCGTGCTGCTCAACGCGGCGGCCGCGCTCGTGGCGGACGGCACGCTCGAGGGCACGGCGACGGGTCCGCTGGCCGAGCGGCTCGAGGCGGGGCTCCGTCACGCCGAGGCGTCGGTCGACGAGGGCCGCGCGGCCGACGTCCTCGAGCGCTGGGTCGCCGCCTCGCAGGCCTGAGTCGGCTCACCGCGCGGAGTCGCGGGCCCCTGGCCGGCGTGCGGCTCAGGTCACCGGCACGAGGCGGCTCGACGTCGAGGACCGGTACCCGACACGGACGACGATCGGCGCCGACGGCCTGAGCGTCGGTCCCCGAGGCGCGTCAGTCCCCGAGGCCCAGGTCGAAGGCTGTCTCCAGGTCGTGCTGCGAGTAGGCGCGGAAGGCGATGTACGTCTGGGTCCGCAGCACGCCCTCGACCTTGCTGATGCGGTCCGCGATGACGTCGGCGAGCTGCTCGTGCTCGCGCACCCGGACCAGCGCGATGAGGTCGACCTCACCGGTCACGCTGTAGACCTCGCTGACGCCGGCCACCTCGGCGACCTCGGCCGCGATCTCGGGGATGCGGGCCGGGTCGGTGTCGATCAGGACGACGGCGGTGAGCATGTGGGCCTCTCTCTCGGCTGGACTCAACCCATCATGCCGCGCCGCCGACGACCGCGCCGGTGACCGCCGCGCCCATGACTGCCGCGTCGCCGATCGACGCGCCGTCGGCTGCCGCGCCGCGGGCCACGTGCTGCGGTGCCCGTTCGGGCGTGTGCTTCACGGACCCGCCGGACGCGGGCGCGTCCGCCTGCTGCGGCGTGGCCATCGCCGCGGCGACCGCCGCAGCCGTCGTGCCCGGTGCGCGGAAGGCCTCGGCACCGCGGACCGGGCACGCCCAGCCCTCCTGGACCTCGACGAGGCGGACACCTGGCTGCTCGAGCCAGTCGAGGACGAGGTCCGTCTCCTCGGGATGCGCCGCCGACGACGGGAGCACGGGCGGCGGGACGTGCTCCGCGGTCGCGACCAGGGCGCCGATCGCGGGACGCGGGTCCGCCCCCGGCGGCGTGGCCGTCGTCGAGGAGAGCCGCCCGTGCCGCACGACCGCGACCTCCCAGCCGCCGCCGTCCCGCGGACGGGCGGCGACGACCTGTGCGTGCGCGGCGGCGCGCCGTGAGCGCTGGGCTCGTGCGGCGCCCCGCAGGAACGCGGCGAGCTGGTCCCGCCACGCGGCGGCCTCCTCGAAGCGCTCCGCGGCCGTCAGCGCTGCGATCCGGGCGGCGTGGACGCGGACGACGGGCGCCGGGTCGACGAGCATCGCGTGGCGGACGGCCGCGACGACGTCGGCGTACGCGGCCTCGTCCTGACCGCCCGTGCACGGGGCACCGCAGCGGCCCATGCCGGCGAGCGCGCACGGGCTCGCGCCCGCTGCCGGCACCCGGGGCAGGCGTGCCGCGCACTGCCGCACGGGGAACGCCGCGTGCAGGGCGTCCACCGCCTGCTGCGCCGCCGACCGGCTCGGGAACGGGCCGATGTGCGCCTCGGCCTCGCCGGGACGCGGTCCACCCTCGGCGCGCACGTCCCGTACCACCGAGAGTCGCGGATACGGCTCGACGGTCAGGCGGACCCACGGCATCCGCTCGGGGAAGCGCGAGCGTCGGTTGTAGCGCGGCGAGTGCTCGGCGATGAGGCGCAGCTCGCGCACCCGCGCCTCGAGGACCGTGCCGCAGACGATGGGCACGACCTGCTCGGCCAGGGCGATCATCTCGTTCATCCGACGGCGGTGCTCCGCCGCCGTGAAGTAGCTGCGGACGCGGGTGCGCAGCGAGGTGGCGGTACCGACGTAGAGGATCTCCCCGCGCGCGTCCCGGAACTGGTAGACGCCCGGAGCGTCCGGCAGGCCGTCCGCGAGGTGGCGCTTGCGCCGACGGGCGGAGGGCACCGGGTCGGTCGCCGTGGCCAGGTCCTCGAGGTGCGTGACGCCCAGCGGGCCGAGGCGCCCGAGCAGCGCGTGCAGCACGTCGACGGTCGCACGCGCGTCCGACAGCGCGCGGTGGTCCGGGGTCACGCTCGCGCGGAAGTACGCCGCGAGCGTGCCGAGCTTGTGGTTGGGGACCTCGTCCCGCGTCACAGCGCGGCGTGCGAGAGCCACCGTGTCGAGCACCTGGTTGCCCGGCCACGCGTACCCGTGCTCCGCGGCGGCGGCCTTGAGGAACCCGATGTCGAAAGCGGCGTTGTGCGCGACGAGCACGGCCCCGCGCGCGAACTCGAGGAAGCTCGGCAGGACCTCGGCGATCCGCGGGGCGTCCCGGACCATCGACGTCGTGATCCCGGTCAGCGTGGCGATGAAGGCGGGGACCGGCCCGCCCGGGTTGACGAGGGTCTGGAACTCGCCGAGCACCTGCCCGCCCCGGACCTTGACCGCACCGATCTCGGTGATGGCGGAGGTCGCGGGCGTGCCGCCCGTCGTCTCGAGGTCCACCACCACGAACGTGACGTCCGCGAGCGGGGTCCCGACCTCGTCGAGGGTGAGCTGCACGCCCCCGCCCGCGGTGCTGCTGGTGCTGCGGGTGCTCACGTTGCTGCCGGTGCTCCCCGCGCTCGCCGGGCCGGCAGTGCCGACCGTGCCGCCGGGGACGCCCGCGCGGTCCGGGGGCCCGAACAGGGTCGTCGAGCGCGGGACCAGGTGCATGGCGAGGACGGTAGGCGGGGGCACCGACACGGGCGGGTGCGCAACGCCGAGGAGGTCCGTGCCGGCGGTGCCGAGGCTCGGTGCGGACGTGGCGCCGGCGGCAGGCGCCGAGATGGGCGGGCAGCGTCACGGCGGTCGTGTCGGACCCTGGCCGTAGCGTCAGCCGCATGATCATCGACTGCGGGACCTGCACGGTGCGCGGAGACGCGTGCACCGACTGCGTGGTGACCTTCCTGACCATCCCCGTGCGCGGAGCGACCGCGCCCGGCCCCACGGGTGCCCGGCCGGCGTCACCGCCAGCGGACCTGGACGACGCCGAGCGCGCCGCCATCGCCGTCCTGGCCGGATCGGGCCTCGTGCCTCCGTTGCGTCTGGTGCGCGCCGTGTGAGCCGGCACCGTGGCGCGAGCCGGCGGCGCGCGGTGTGGGGTCGCGGGCGCGCAGCCCGCCGTCGTCACCGGACGTCCGGCGACGACGGCGGTGCGGCGTCAGTGCTCCGCGGCCTGCGTGGCTCCGGCGTACAGCGCCTCGATCTCACCGTCGAAGTCGGCGATGACCCTGGCGCGCTTCACCTTGAGCGACGGGGTCAGGTAGTCGTTCGCCACGGTGAAGTCCGTCGTCAGCACGCTGTACTTGCGGATCGACTCCGCACGAGAGACGGCGGCGTTCGCCTTCTCCACGGCGCGGTCGAGCGCAGCCCTGACCTCGGGGTGCGCGGCGGCAGCGGTGACGTCCATCTCGGGGAGCCCGTGCGTGGACAGCCAGCCGGGCAGCGCCTCCGCGTCCAGCGTGACCAGCGCGCCGATGAAGGGCTTCTGGTCGCCCACGACGACGACCTGGCTGACGACCGGGTGCGCGCGCAGACGGTCCTCCAGCACGGCCGGGGCGACGTTCTTGCCCCCGGCGGTCACGATGATCTCCTTCTTGCGACCGGTGATGCGCAGGAAGCCGTCCTCGTCCATCGAGCCCAGGTCGCCCGAGCGGAACCACCCGTCCGTGAAGGCCTCCGCCGTGGCCTGCGGGTTGTTGTGGTAGCCGACGAAGACGCCGTCTCCCTTGATGAGGATCTCGCCGTCGTCGGCGACGCGGACCGCGAGGCCGGGAAGCGGGGGGCCCACCGTGCCGATCTTCACCCCGTCGGGGACGCTGACCGTCGCGGGCGCCGTCGTCTCGGTGAGGCCGTAGCCCTCGAGGACGTGCAGGCCGACGCCGCGGTAGAAGTGGCCGAGCCGCTCACCGAGCGGGGCGCCGCCCGAGATCGCCCACTGCGCCTGGCCGCCCAGTGCGGCGCGGATCTTCTTCAGCACGAGCGTGTCGGCGACCTTGTGCTGCAGCTTGAGCCACGCGCTCGGGCCCTTCGGGTCGTCGAGGGCCCGCGAGTAGACGATCGCGGTCTTGGCGGCGCGCTGGAAGATCGCGGTCTTGCCGCCCGCCGCCGCCTTCTGCTCCGAGGAGTTGTAGACCTTCTCGAAGACGCGCGGCACGGACAGGATGAAGGTGGGCTTGAACGAGCCGAGGTCCGCCACGAGGGTCCGGGTGTCGGGCGCGTGGCCGAGGATCGCGCCCGCCGGGATGATGAGGATCTCGATGAAGCGTGCGAACACGTGGGCCAGCGGCATGAACAGCAGGGTCCGCGACCCGGGCGGGCACACCTCGCCGAGCTTCGCGACCGCGTTGCGCGTCAGCGAGACGAAGTTCGCGTGCGTGAGCTCGGCGCCCTTGGGCCGCCCCGTCGTTCCCGACGTGTAGATGATCGTCGCGACGTCGGACCCGACGGCGATCGCCCGACGCCGGACGATCTCGTCGTCCGCGACTCCCGCGCCCGCCTGCGTGAGCGAGCCGATGGCGCCGTCGTCGAGCACGAGGACGTCCCCGAGCGCAGGGACCTGGTCCCGGACGCCCTCGACCGTCGCGGCGAGCTCCGCCGTCTCGACGACGAGCAGGCGGACGTCGGAGTCGCTGAGGATCCACACCACCTGCTCGGCCGACGACGTCTCGTACAGCGGCACGGGGACCGCGCCGGCGGCCCAGACGGCGAAGTCGAGGAGCGTCCACTCGTAGCGCGTGCGGCTCATGATGCCGACGTGGTCGCCCGGCTGGACGCCGCGCGCCACGAGACCCTTGGCGACGGCCACGACCTCGGCGTCGAACTCGCGTGCGGAGATCGGGATCCACGGCCCGTCGGGTGTCGTCTTGTGCTCGATGAGGGTCGCGTCCGGCCGGTCGGCGACGCGGGCGGCGAGAAGGGTGTTGAGGTTCTCACTGGGGGAGACCTCGACGAGGTGGGGGGTGCGGAACTCGTCCATGCTGACTCCAGTGGCAGACGGATGGTGGGTCGACCCTATCCAGTCCCTGGCCGCACCACGGTCGTCCTGCATCCGTTCGTGTGAGGATCGGTAGCCTGCACCGACGAGTCCTCGGACACCTGCCTCTCTCAAGCAAGGACGGACATGTACGCGATCGGTGTGGACATCGGCGGCACGAAGATCGCCGCAGGTGTGGTCGACGAGGACGGCGTCATCCTCGCCAAGGCGAAGCGGAAGACCGCAGCGCGCGATGCCGAGGAGATCGACCGCGCCGTCGCCGACCTCTACACCGAGCTGTCGGCGCAGTACGAGGTCGGCGCGCTCGGCGTCGCGGCGGCAGGCTTCATCGGCTCGGACCGGTCGACCGCGCTCTTCGGCGCGAACATCGCCTGGCGCGACTACCCCCTTCGTGAGCGCATCGCCGCACTCGTCGCCGACGACGTCCGCATCGTCGTCGAGAACGACGCGAACGCCGCCGGATGGGCGGAGTTCCAGTTCGGTGCCGGTCGCGACGTCGACGACATGCTCATGCTGACCGTCGGGACCGGCCTCGGCGGTGCCCTCGTCGTCGGCGGCCGCCTGGTCCGCGGCGCCTGGGGCGTGGCGGCCGAGGTGGGCCACCTCCGCGTGGTCCCGCAGGGGCACCAGTGCGGGTGCGGCCTGCACGGCTGCTGGGAGCAGTACGCGTCGGGCAGTGCGCTCGTGCGCGAGGCCCGCGCAGCCGCGTCCGCCTACCCGTCGCGCGCCACGCGCCTGCTCGAGCTCGCCGACGGGCGCGCCGACAAGGTCTCGGGTCCGTCCGTGACCCTCGCCGCCAAGGAGGGCGACCCGTTGTCGGTCGAGCTCCTGGCCGAGCTCGGCCGCTGGATCGGCGAGGGGTCGGCCTCGGTCGCCGCCCTGCTCGACCCGGCGCTCGTGGTCATCGGTGGCGGCGTGGGCGCGGCGGGGGACCTGCTGCTCGAGCCCGCGCGCGCGGCGTTCCTCGGCCAGCTCTCCGGCCGCGGCTTCCGCCCGGAGGCCCGCATCGAGCTCGCCGCGACGGGCAACGACGCAGGCATCGTCGGCGCCGCGGACCTCGCGCGCCTCTGACCCTGCCGCGCGCTCGACGCGGAGGGCTCGCCACCCGGTGACGCCTCCGGCCGCCGGCCGGCGGGCTAGCGGGGCGTCTGCTGGTGCAGCGCGAGACGCCAGCCGTCTCGGCGCACGTACACGCTGCTCATGAGGGCCGAGTAGCTCATGTCGCCGCGCCGGGCACGCACGCCGTACGCGACGACGGCGGCGTCGTCGGCGAGCCGGTGCACGCGGACGTCCTCGAGCTCGTGCTCGTCCCAGGGGGCGCCGGCCATGGACGCCACCATGGACGCGCGGTCGTCGAGCACGAGACTGCCCGGCAGCAGCATGAGCGGCGCCTCGGAGAGCACGCGCTCGTAGTGCTCCCGCGCTGCGTCTCCGCCGATGCTGAGCGCCACCCAGCCTGCGCGCTCGAGCTCGGCGAGGCGCGCGTCCTCGTCGCCCTCGTCGGGTGGTGTCGTGCTCGGCTCGGTGCGAGTCATGGCTCCACGGTAGATCGGGCCGCACGACACGTCAGCCCTCCCGCACGCCGTCGACCGGGGCCCGCGGGTCGGGTGCCCGTCAGACGACTCAGATGCCCGTCAGACGACGGCGCCGGGGCCCGCGTCGTCGTCGCGGCGGTGCGGCATGCGCCACAGGAGCACACCGACGGCGACCAGGAACGCGACGCCGGCGGCACGGAGCACGAGGGACGGCATGTCGCGCCAGAGCACGACGGCGACCAGCAGGAGGACGGGGACGCCGACGGCGGCCGACCACGCCAGGGTCAGCAACGGGTCGCCGCCGAGCACCGGACCCGGGTCGGACGGCGTGAAGTGGTCCTCGGCCTCCTCGACGGCGGGGTCCGGCTGCCACGCGCGCGGCCCGGTCGGCTCGGCGGGTCGCACCGTCCTCGCACCGGGGCCGGTGGCGTCGCCCTCGGGTGGGAGGTCGGACGCGCGTCGCCGGGGCGTCGTCGGCGGGGCCGTGGACGAGGGCGGGGTCCGCGCCGGCGTGGTGGGTGACGTCGGAGCAGGCCCGAGAGCCTCGAGCCCGCCGAGCCCGCCGAGCCCGCCGAGCTCGCCCAGCTCGGCGACGATGGCACGCCAGCGCTCGTCGATGTCGTCGGGGTCGGGGTCGGGGGAGGCGCCGCGCGCCTGGACCGCGGGGGACGGGACCGACGGCCGCGGCGAGGGTGCCGTGCCGTCCGGGGCCCCGTCCGACACGCCGTCCGGCACGTCGTCCGGCACGTCGCCCGGCACACCGTCCGCCGCGGCGCCCGTGCCGTCCTGCGGCGTCGGGCCGTCGTGCGCTACCTCGCGCTCGTCGTCGACGGGGACGGCGTGCTCCTCGTCCCCGTCC
The DNA here is from genome assembly GCF_019733465.1 of Actinotalea ferrariae. Lineage (GTDB taxonomy): Bacteria > Actinomycetota > Actinomycetes > Actinomycetales > Cellulomonadaceae > Actinotalea > Actinotalea ferrariae_A. Next base: position 18,567 of record NZ_JACVQL010000023.1, read on the forward strand.
CCGGCGGGAACCGTCCCTCCGGGCCCCGCCGGGGCGTCGGGCCCGGCCGGGGCGTCGGCGCCGTCCGGGCGCTCGGCGTCGCGCCCCACCGGGGGCTCGTCGGCGTCGTGCGGACGTCCTGCCATGCAGAGCACTCTAGAGTCGTGGGGACGCTGCGCGCGGGTCGCGCGGGCGCCGCAGCGGAGGTGACGCTTGTTCTACTGGCTGATGAAGCACATCGCGGCCGGTCCGCTCCTGCACGGGATGTTCCGACCGTGGGTGCGTGGGCTGGAGAACGTGCCGCAGGACGGTCCGGCGATCCTCGCGAGCAACCACCTCGCGGTGATCGACTCCTTCGTGCTGCCCCTCGTCCTCTCGCGCAAGATCCGCTTCATCGGCAAGGCCGAGTACTTCAGCGGCACCGGGCTCAAGGGTCGCCTCAAGGCGGGCTTCTTCCGCGGCGTCGGCACCATCCCGGTCGACCGGGGCGGCGGCAAGGCGAGCGAGGCCGCTCTGCGCACGGGCCTGCAGGTGCTCGAGTCGGGGAACCTCTTCGGCATCTACCCCGAGGGCACGCGTAGCCCTGACGGCCGGCTCTACCGGGGGAAGACGGGCGTCGCGCGCCTCGCCCTCGAGTCCGGGGCGCCCGTGATCCCGGTCGCGATGATCGGGACCGACGTCGCCCAGCCCATCGGCCGGGTGATCCCCAAGCCCATGCGGATCGGGATCGTCATCGGCGAGCCGCTCGACTTCAGCCGGTACAAGGGCATGGAGAACGACCGGTTCATCCTCCGCTCGGTGACCGACGAGATCATGTACGCCCTGATGAGCCTGTCGGGGCAGGAGTACGTCGACATCTACGCCGCGACCGCCAAGGCGCGGATCGCCGCGGGCCACGGCTCGGACGGCGCTCCCGCGGAGGTGGGCCCGCCGGCGCCCGGTGGCCGCCCGGCCCCGGACGTCCAGGTTCCGGTCCCGCCCCAGGACGAGGCCCCGCCCTCAGTAGGATGACGCGGTCGCCCACGGCGGCCTGTGCAGGACCGAAGGCCCGCCGTCGCGCCATCGGTCGCCCCCGTGCTCGCGGGGACTGCGTGCTGAGCTGTGCTTCCAACGAGAGGTGTGTCCCGAGATGTCGGTTCGTCGTGTCGCCCTGCTGACCGCCGGTGGCTTCGCCCCGTGCCTGTCCTCCGCCGTCGGAGGGCTCATCGAGCGCTACACGGAGATCGCGCCGGAGATCGAGCTCATCGCCTACCAGCACGGCTATCACGGCCTGCTCACGGGGACCAAGGTCGTCGTCGACGACGAGGCGCGCGCGAAGGCCGGCGTCCTGCACCGCTTCGGCGGCAGCCCGATCGGCAACTCGCGCGTCAAGCTCACGAACGCCAAGGACTGCGTCAAGCGGGGCCTCGTCCAGGAGGGCCAGGACCCGCTGCACGTCGCGGCCGAGCAGCTCAAGGCCGACGGCGTCGACGTGCTGCACACGATCGGCGGCGACGACACGAACACGACGGCCGCCGACCTGGCCGCGTACCTGCACGAGAACGGCTACGAGCTCACGGTCGTCGGCCTGCCGAAGACGATCGACAACGACGTCGTGCCGATCAAGCAGTCGCTCGGCGCGTGGACCGCGGCCGAGGAGGCGGCGGGCTTCGCGCGCAACGTCATCGGCGAGCACCGCTCGGGCAACCGGATGCTCATCGTGCACGAGGTCATGGGCCGCCACTGCGGCTGGCTCACGGCGGCGGCCGCGGCGGAGTACCGCCGCTGGCTCGACACCCAGGAGTGGGTGCCGAGCATCGGCCTGTCGCGCGAGCGCTGGGACGTGCACGCCGTCTTCCTGCCCGAGCTCGCGCTCGACATCGAGGCCGAGGCCGCGCGCCTGCGCGAGGTCATGGACACCGTCGGCAACGTGAACATCTTCCTGTCCGAGGGTGCGGGCATGCACGAGATCGTCGCGCAGCTCGAGGCGGCCGGCGAGGAGGTCCAGCGCGACCCGTTCGGCCACGTCAAGCTCGACACCATCAACCCGGGTCAGTGGTTCGCGAAGCAGTTCGCCGAGCTCCTGGGCGCCGAGAAGACGATGGTCCAGAAGAGCGGCTACTACTCGCGCGCGGCGGCGGCCAACGCCGAGGACCTGCGCCTCATCAAGTCGATGACGGACTACGCGGTCGAGTGCGCGCTGCGCGGCGAGTCGGGCGTCGTGGGGCACGACGAGGAGGACGGCGACCGGCTCAAGGCCATCGCGTTCCCGCGGATCGCGGGTGGCAAGGCCTTCGACGTCACCGTGCCGTGGTTCGGCGAGCTGCTCGCCGGCATCGGTCAGCCGCTCGCGCCGGCGAGCACGTCATGAGCGTCGCGCCCGACCCGACGGTCGTCGCGGGCCTCGACGCGTGGCGTGCGCTCCCCGCGCGCCAGCAGCCGCAGTGGCCCGACGCCGACGCCGTGGCGGCCGCGACGGGCGAGCTCTCCGTGCTGCCGCCCCTGGTCTTCGCCGGTGAGGCGGACGTGCTCACGGGCCGTCTCGCGGCGGCGGGGCGCGGCGAGGCCTTCCTGCTCCAGGGCGGGGACTGCGCCGAGACCTTCGCCGAGGCGACGGCCGACAACATCCGCAACAAGATCAAGACGATCCTGCAGATGGCGGTCGTGCTCACGTACGGCGCGAGCCTGCCCGTCATCAAGATGGGCCGGATGGCGGGTCAGTACGCCAAGCCGCGCAGCTCGGACGACGAGACGCGCGACGGCGTGACGCTGCCCGCGTACCGCGGCGACGCGATCAACGGGCACCCGTTCACGCCAGACGCGCGGATCCCGGACCCGCACCGGCTGCTCGACGCGTACCACCGGTCCTCGGCGACGCTGAACCTCATCCGGGCGTTCACGACCGGCGGCTTCGCGGACCTGCGCCGTGTCCACGAGTGGAACCGCGGTTTCCTGGCCAACAAGGCGTACTCGCGCTACGAGGAGACCGCCGCGCAGATCGACCGTGCGATCCGCTTCATGGCGGCGTGCGGCGCGGACTTCGACGCGCTGCGGACGGTCGAGTTCTTCTCGAGCCACGAGGCGCTCCTGCTCGACTACGAGCGCGCCCTGACGCGGATCGACTCGCGCACCGGCACGCCGTACGACTGCTCCGCGCACTTCCTGTGGATCGGCGAGCGTACGCGGCAGCTCGACGGCGCCCACGTCGACTTCCTCTCGCGCGTGCGGAACCCGATCGGCGTGAAGCTCGGGCCGACGACGTCGGCCGACGACGCGCTCGCGCTCATGGACCGGCTCAACCCGGCGGACATCCCCGGGCGGCTCACCTTCATCACGCGCATGGGCGCGTCCCGCATCCGCGAGGCGCTGCCCGGGCTCGTCGAGAAGGTGCACGCCTCGGGCCGTCCGGTGACGTGGGTGTGCGACCCGATGCACGGCAACACGATCACCTCAGCGAGCGGCTACAAGACCCGCCGCCTCGAGGACGTGCTCGACGAGGTGCGCGGCTTCTTCGAGGTGCACCGCGCCACCGGCACCGTGCCGGGTGGCCTGCACGTCGAGCTCACGGGTGACGACGTCACGGAGGTGCTCGGCGGCAGCGAGGAGATCGACGACGCCGGCCTCGCGCTGCGCTACGAGACGCTCGTGGACCCGCGGCTCAACCACCAGCAGTCGCTCGAGATGGCGTTCCAGGTCGCGGAGATGATCCGCCAGGGCTGATCAGCCGCGCACCGTCGGCCCTCGACCCGCACGCCGGGCGAGGGCCGACGTGCGTTCGGGCCGCACGACCTCCCGCAGGCCGGCGTCCCGGGGTGGCCGGTCAGATGACCCTGAGCGTGACCGTGCTGCCGACCGGTACCGCGGTCCCGGCCGCGACGTCCTGCGAGTGGACGGTCCCGAAGACCCCGCCCAGCAGGTTCTCCCTCGCGACGACGAGGCCCAGCGCCTCGAGCGCCGTCCTGGCCGCTCCGAACTGCTGACCGAAGACGTCCGGCACCTCGACGAGCGGCGGTCCCTGCGACACGGTGATCGTGATGGGGTCGAGCCGGTGCGCCTGCGCGTCCGGCGCGAGGCTCTGCGCCATGACCGTCCCGGCGGCGAACTCCGTCGAGTAGCCCGGCTCCTCGGTCACGACGAGCCCCTGGTCCTGGAGGCCCTGGACGGCGTCCTCCCGAGTCGCGCCGATCACGCTGATGACCGTGACCGGCTCGCGGCCGTCGGAGACCGTGAGCGCGACCTCGGTGCCGACCGGGAGCTGCGCGAGCGGTTCGGCGCCCACGGCGATGACGTGGTCCGCCGGCACCTCGTCGTGGTACTCGCGCACGGGCTCCTGGGCGACGAGGCCGACCGCCTCGAGCGCGGCGACGGCGTCCGCGAGAGGCGCCCCCGCGAGCCCCTCGGGGACGGTCCGCAGGTCCGGCCCCTTGGAGACCACGATCTCGACCGTCCCGTCCTTGCGCACCCGCTCGCCGGGGCCCGGGTCGGTCGACACCACGACACCCGCGGGCACGGTCGGGTCGAAGTCCTCGGCCACGGTCGTCCCGAGGCCCGCGGCGTCGAGCGCCGCCTCGGCCTCGGCGAGCAGCACGCCCTCGACGCCCGCCGGGACCTCCGTGTAGGCGCCCGGGCCGCTCGTCGCGTACCACCACACCCCGCCGGCGGCGAGCGCCAGCACGAGGAGCACCGTGGCCAGGAGCGCCGCCCGCCGTCCGGGGCGGGAGCCAACGGCGCCGGCGGGCTCCGGCTCGCCCGGACCGTCGAGGCCGGAGCCGATGCGCAGGGCCATGGTCCGGCCGAGCGCCCCGTCCGGGTGCTCGTCGGAGGAGGGATCCGCGGCCGTGCGGCCGGGCCGCGCCCGGCCGGCGGCCACGTGGATCGTCTCGGTGGCGTGCGGGTCGTCGTC
>NZ_JACVQL010000023.1:23576-26941 GCF_019733465.1 Actinotalea ferrariae
TGGATCGTCTCGGTGGCGTGCGGGTCGTCGTCCGCCGCGACCGCCCCACTCGTGCCCGACGGCGCGTCGGCCACGACGACGGCCGCGACCGACGCCTCGGCGCGGCGGTCGAGCGTCGCGTCGTCGAGCGCCTCCCGGGTCCGCCGGACCAGTGCGAGCGCCGCCCGCGCGTCGACCGGGCGCTCGTCCGGCTCACGCGCCGCCAGGGCGCCCACGAGCTCGTCGAGCTCGGCGGGGAGCCACGGGACCGCGGCCGAGGGCGGGGGGACGTCGGAGTTCACGTGCTGGTAGGCGATCTGGATGGGGGTGGCGCCGGTGAAGGGCTGCGCGCCGGTGAGCATCTCGTACAGCAGGATGCCTGCGGCGTAGACGTCGGTCCGGGTGTCGCTCGCGCCGTGGGCGACGAGCTCCGGTGCCAGGTACGCGACCGTGCCGAGCACCGTGCCGGTCGTCGTCGCCGTGACCTCGGTGACGGCGCGGGCGAGGCCGAAGTCCGCGACCTTGATCCGCCCGTCGCTCGCGAGCAGGACGTTCTCGGGCTTGACGTCGCGGTGCACGAGGCCGACCCGGTGCGCCGCGGCGAGCGCGTCCAGCACGGCCTCGATCACGTCGAACGCCTCCCGCACGGGGAGCCCACCGTCGGCGAGCCGCCGGCGCAGGTTCGTGCCCTCGACGTACTCCATGGTCAGGTAGCTGGTCTCGCCGTCGACGCCCTGGTCGAAGACGGAGACGAGGCCGGGGTGCGTCAGGCGGGCGGCGGCGCGCGCCTCCCGCCGGAACCGCGCGACGAACTCGGCGCCCGTGCCGCCCTCGGCCAGGTGGGCGTGCATCACCTTGATGGCGACCTCGCGGTCCAGCCGACGGTCCACCGCGAGGTAGACGGTCGCCATCCCGCCGCGAGCGATCCGGGACAGCACCTCGTAGCGCCCGTCGATCAGGTGACCGATGAGCGGGTCCGTGAGGGTGGCTGCCACGGCGGCAGTCTACGGAAGCAAGGCCCGCAAACCCGTCAGGCGTACCGCGACATGTGCGTCTGGACGTTGGCGACGTAGCGGCGCGTGTCGGGGTACATCCCGTACTTCGCGACGCCTGCGGCGCCCTGGTAGTAGCCCGCGATGGCGGTGGGGAGGTCCGGGCTCGTCGCGACGAGCTGGCGCAGGATCGCGACACCCGCGGTCACGTTGTCCTGCGGGTCCAGGAGGTTGAGCGGGCGGCCGACGAGGTCGGAGGCCCACTGGCCGGACGTCGGGATGACCTGCATGGTGCCGATGGCGTTGGCGGGGGAGACCGACGCGTGGTTGAACCCCGACTCCTGGTACGCCACCGCCTGCGCGAGCGCGGGGTCGACGCCCATCGCCTGCGCCGTGGCGACGACGAGCTGCTGCATCTCGGCCTTGCTCGGCACGCCCACGGACAGGAGGGTCGCCTTGTTCGCGTTGGCGGACGCGACGGTCGCGGCGGGGTACGTGCGCCCCGCGAAGGTGCTGCCCACGAGCGCCGTGGTCGGCGCGGCGGTCGGCGCCGCGGAGGCGCCCGGCACGGAGAGCACCTGGCCGATCCGGATGAGCGCGTTCGCGCCGAGCCCGTTGGCGCTGACGATGGCCGACGTCGTCGTCCCGTAGCGCGCCGCGAGGCCCGAGACCGTGTCGCCCGCGACGACCGTGTGGCTCGCCGCCTGCGGTGCGGGCGCGGCTGCGGCCGGCTGCGCCGCCGCCGGGGCGCCGCCCGCCGGGATGGTGAGGACCTGGCCGATGCGGATGAGTGCGTTCGCGGCCAGCCCGTTCGCGCTGATGATCGCGGCCGTCGTCGTGCCGTGCCGTCGTGCGAGCGCGGAGACGGTGTCGCCCGCGGCGACGGTGTGCGTCACCACGGCCGGCGCGGGCGCCGCGACGGGCACGGCCGCCTGCGCGGTGGGGATCACGAGGTGCTGGCCGGCCTTGATGGAGGCGCGCGAGTCGAGGCCGTTGGCGCTGACGATCGCGCTCACGGTCGACGAGGTGCGCAGCGCGATGTGGCTGACGGTGTCACCCGGCTGGACGACGTAGTCCTGCGCCTGCGCGGCGCCCGCGCTCCCGGCGACGCCGACGACGGCGAGCGCGAGCCCCATCCCGGTGCTGCGCGCGGCACGGTGCTTCGAGGCGGGAGCCCGCAGGGCGGCGTTCGACGCGGCGTTCGGCATGGGTTCAACCTTCGGTTCGCGGTCACTGCTGTGACCAGTGTGACTGGTGTGACTGGAGTGAAACCTACCTCCGTCGGCGCGCCGACGGAAGGTCGGGCCCTGCGCCGGTCGGGTGACCGTAGGCTGGCGGGGTGAGCCTCGATGCGCTGGTGGACGAGTGGTTGCCCCTCCCGGACGTGGCCGAGCGCCTCGGCACCGACGTCGGTCGCGTGCGGCGGCTGCTGCAGGAGGACAAGCTCCTGGCGGTCCGGCAGGGCGAGCGCAAGATCCTCAGCGTCCCCGCGCGGTTCCTCGTGCCCACCGCCGACGACGGCTGGGAGGTCGTCCCGTCGCTGCAGGGCACGCTCGTCCTCCTGCAGGACGCCGGCTTCTCCGACGACGAGGCGGTCGCCTGGCTCTTCACCCCCGACTCGTCCCTCGAGTCCCTGGGCACCGGTCCCGAGCGGCCGTCGACGCCGATCGACGCGCTGCGCGCGGGGCACAAGACCGAGATCCGGCGGCGCGCCCAGGCCCTGGCGCTCTGACGGGGTCGCGCGCCGGCCGCGCCGGTCGCGCGACCAGCGGGGTCGGCGCGGCGTCAGCCGGGCGCGGGCGCGGGTGAGTCCTGCCGCGGGTGAGTCCTGCTCAGGGCTGGCGGTGGGCCACCGCTCTCAGGCCTGGCGGTGGACCACCGCGGTGCCGAGCGCGACCAGCATGCTGCGGCCGGGCTCGACGAGCGGTGCGTCCGCGAGCGCGGCGAGCGCCGGTCCGGAGAGCTCGTCGATGAGCGCCTCGACCGCGCCGACGGCCCCGGAGCGCCGGAGCGCCGCGCGCAGCTCCTCGACGTCCTCGACGGCGAGGTCCCGCCGGCCGAGGTGCCCGGCGACCAGGTCGCGGTCGGCCGCCTCGGCCGTGCGCATGGCACGGGCGACGAGCACGGTCCGCTTGCCCTCGCGCAGGTCGTCCCCGGCGGGCTTGCCCGTGGCGGCCGGCTCCCCGAACACCCCGAGCAGGTCGTCGCGCAGCTGGAAGGCCTCGCCGAGCGGCAGGCCCGCCGCGCGGGTGCGCGCGACGGCGGCGTCGTCGGCGCCGGCCAGGGTCGCGCCCAGCGCGAGCGGGTGCTCGACGCTGTAGCGCGCGCTCTTGGCGCGGATGACCTCGCGCGCGCGGGCCTCGTCGGCGACGGGGTCGTGCCCCCACGGCAGCG
>NZ_JACVQL010000230.1 GCF_019733465.1 Actinotalea ferrariae
GGGCTCGTCGTCGCCCTGCACCGCGCGCAGGGCGCGGCGGACGGGGTCGGCGCCGGCGCTCACGCCGCGGACCCACAGGGCCAGCAGCACGGACCGGGGGAGCTCGAGCGCGGCGTTCACGGGTCCAGTCTGCCGCCGCCCGAGCGCTCCGCCGGCATCGCGCGTGGCGGTGGGCGGCACGTCCCGCGCCGCGGGTAGGGTCGTGGACCATGACGCCGGTGCTCGACCTGCAGGACGTGTCCATCCGCCGCGGCGCCAAGACGATCCTCGACCACGTCTCGTGGACCGTGGCCGACGGCGAGCGCTGGGTCGTGCTGGGCCGCAACGGTGCCGGCAAGACGACGATGCTCCAGATCGCGGCCGGGCGCATGCACCCGAGCAGCGGCACCGCGCACGTGCTCGGCGAGCGCCTCGGCGCGGTCGACGTGTTCGAGCTGCGGCCGCGGATCGGCGTCGCCTCGGCGGCGCTCGCGGACCGCATCCCGGGCTCGGAGACCGTGCTCGACGTCGTCCTCACGGCCGCGTACGGCATGACGGGCCGGTGGCGCGAGCAGTACGAGGCGCTCGACCACGAGCGCGCCCGGGCGCTGCTCGACGTCTTCGGCGTCGGCGGCCTGGCGGAGCGCACGTTCGGCACGCTGAGCGAGGGCGAGCGCAAGCGCACCCAGATCGCGCGGTCCCTCATGACGGACCCCGAGCTCCTGCTGCTCGACGAGCCCGCCGCGGGGCTGGACCTGGGCGGTCGCGAGGAGCTGGTCGCCGCGCTCGCGGAGCTCGCGCGCGACCGGCGCTCGCCGGTGCTCGTGCTCGTCACCCACCACGTCGAGGAGATCCCCGAGGGCTTCACCCACGGGCTGCTGCTGCGCGACGGCAGGGTGCACGCGGCGGGGCCGCTCGAGGAGGTGCTCACCGCCGAGCGGCTCTCCGAGACGTTCGACGTCGCGCTCCAGGTGGACCGACACGGCGGCCGGTGGAGCGCACGCGCCGCGCACTGACGCCGCGGCGACCACGGTCCCTCATCGATCGGTCAAGGGACTCCCACCGTCTCACCACGTGCCGGTTAGGATGATCTCGGCACGTCACGGGCGACGAGGGGTGGCATGGACCAGATTGAGATCCACTGGGTGTGGTGGCTCATCGCCGCCGTGGCCCTGGGCGTGCTCGAGGTCCTCACGCTCGACCTCGTGCTGCTCATGTTCGCGGTGGGCGCCGTCTCGGCGATCCTGGCGAGCGCCCTCGGCGCGAGCGTGACGGTCCAGGTGCTCACCTTCGCGGCCACCTCGACCTTCATGCTCGTCGTGCTGCGGCCCTACCTGCTGCGCAACCTGCGCCGGACCACGCCGCTCGTCGAGACGAACGCCGCGGCTCATGTGGGCCGGCCGGCGCTGACGATGACCGAGGTCACGTCGCGGTCGGGGCTCGTGAAGCTCGCGGGCGAGCAGTGGTCGGCCCGCACGGCGGACGCGGGCCTCGTGATCCCGCCGGACACCGACGTCCGTGTCGTCCGCATCGACGGCGCGACCGCCGTCGTCGCCACCCTCGCCGACGACGGGACGTCCGCCGCCGGTCCTGCCTTCCCCGACGACCCGGAGGGTCAGCCGTGATCGAGAACCCGGCCGTGAGCGCCAACCAGCTGATCATCTACCTCGTGCTGGGCCTCGTGGCGCTGTTCGTCATCGTCACCCTCATCAGGGCCGTGCGGATCGTGCCGCAGGCCCAGGCGCAGGTCGTCGAGCGGCTCGGGCGGTACTCGCGCACGCTCGACGCCGGTCTGCACCTCCTCGTGCCGTTCATCGACCGGGTCCGGGCGCGCGTCGACCTGCGCGAGCAGGTCGTGTCGTTCCCGCCGCAGCCCGTGATCACGTCCGACAACCTCGTCGTGAGCATCGACACGGTCATCTACTTCCAGGTCACCGAGCCGCGCTCCGCGACCTACGAGATCGCCAACTACATCCAGGGCATCGAGCAGCTCACCGTCACGACGCTCCGCAACGTCGTCGGCTCGATGGACCTCGAGCAGACGCTGACGAGCCGCGACCAGATCAACGGCCAGCTGCGCGGCGTGCTCGACGAGGCGACCGGACGCTGGGGCGTGCGCGTCAACCGCGTCGAGCTCAAGTCGATCGACCCGCCGCAGTCCATCCAGGGCTCGATGGAGCAGCAGATGCGCGCCGAGCGCGACCGCCGCGCGGCCATCCTCACGGCCGAGGGCGTCAAGCAGTCGCAGATCCTCACGGCGGAGGGCGAGAAGCAGGCGGCGATCCTGCGTGCCGAGGGCTCGGCGCAGGCGGCGATCCTCGAGGCCGAGGGCGAGTCGCGCGCGATCCTCCAGGTCTTCGACGCCATCCACCGTGGCGACGCGGACCCGAAGCTGCTCGCCTACCAGTACCTCCAGATGCTCCCCGAGGTCGCACGGACGCAGTCCAACAAGGTCTGGTTCATCCCGACCGAGTTCACCGCCGCCCTCAACGCGATCGGCAAGGGCTTCGGGGGATCCGGGACGGGCGACCTGGCCGCCGACTCCGGGCGGCCGGCGGGGACGTCGCCGCTCGGGGACCAGCTGCCGCCGTCGTCGTTGACGGACCCCTCGGAGGCGCTCGCCGAGGCGCGGCGCCAGTCGGCCGCCGCGACGCAGGACGCGACGAGCGCCGGGACGTTCGCCGGGACGTCGCCGCGTCGTGGCTCCGGTGACGGCGGCCGCTCCGGCGACGTCGGGGCTCAGGCCCAGGCTGCCCC
>NZ_JACVQL010000231.1 GCF_019733465.1 Actinotalea ferrariae
GGGCGGGACGCCCCCCGCCGCCGGCGCGTCTCAGCGGCCGGCGGCGCAGGGCGGCACCGAGGGCGGCGAGCCGGTGCTGCCCGCGCGCAGCCCCGACGACGAGGACACGGGCTGGGGCGACGCGTCGTCGGGCAACGAGGAGCGGCTGATCCGGGACGTCCCGCCGCACTGGTGAGAGATCGGTAGCGCGTCGAGAGGTCGCCGCGCGTCAGGACGGGCGCTGCTCAGTTCCTCGGGCGCGCCGCGAGCAGGTCGCGGATCTCCTGGAGGAGCAGCACGTCCTCGGCCGGCGCCTTCGGCTCGGGCTCCTCACCCGTCTTGCGGCGCGCGGCGAGGCGGTTCATCGGCGTGATGATGAACAGGTAGATCGCGAGCGCCACCAGCAGGAACTTGAGGAGCGGGTCGAGGATCACCCCGATCGAGAACACCGTGTCGTTGGGACCCACCGCCCACGTCAGCACCGTGGTCAGGTCCGTGTCGCCGACGATGAGCGCGACGAGCGGGTTCAGCAGGCCGTCGACGAGGGCCGTCACGACGCCCGTGAAGGCCGCGCCGATGACGACCGCGACCGCCAGGTCGACGACGTTGCCGCGCATGATGAAGTTCTTGAAGCCGGTGATCATCACAGGTCCCTTTCGACGGTCGAGGTGCGCGAGCGATCCTCCCACCGTGCCGGGGATCGCCCGACGGGGCGTCGGACGATCAGCCGACGAGCACGGCGCCCAGCGGCGAGCCGGCGGACGCGGCCGCGAGGACCCTGCCCTCCGCGGGTGTGACGGCGACGACGACGGCCGCGTCGGGCGCCGGGCCCGCGAGCCCGAGGGCGCCCTCCGCGACGGCCTCCGGCACCTGGACCACGAGCGCCGCGCGTGCGAGGACCAGGGTGGCCGTCGTCCCCGTGCCGGCCGGGTCGTCGGTGCCCGTCGTGCCGTCGGCATCAGAGGTGTCCTCGGCACCGTTCGTGCCCGCCACCTCGGGGACCGTCCCGCCGTCCGACGCCGCCGCCGGGGTCCGCCACGGGTCGGCGGTCGCGACCAGGTCGATGCGGTCGCCGGGACGCAGCAGGGGGAGGCCCGCCGCCGCCAGCCGCACGGGCACCACGGCGCTGCCCGCCGGCGGGTCGACCTCGAAGCGCGCACCCGCGAGGAGGCCGTCGACCACCGGCAGCCCCGCCGGTCCCGGCACCGCGAGGGCCCGGCCGAGGAGGTCGGCGACGTCGGCGTGGTGCTCCTCGGGCGCGCAGCACGTGGGGAACGGGCGCAGCCTGAGGTCGGCGGCCGTCAGGACGGTGCCGGCGGCGACGTGCCGCGCGAGCACCACGACGGGCTCCGTGGCCGGAGGCGGGGGCGCGAGCGTCCGGGCGACGAGCATCACGACGGCGAGCGCACCGAGGCAGACCAGGACGCCGCGCAGACGCCACACCACGATGCGCAGCCGGAGGAGACGTGGGCGTGGTGGGGGTTCATTCATGCCCGCACGCTAGGGAGACCGCTGCACTCCCGAGGTTGGGGACCGCCGGGCCTGGGGACGGGATCCGCCTGGGGACGAACGCCGCCCCGGACCGACCTCGGGACGGACCGCCGGCGCCGGGCGACGAGAGCGCCCTGCGCTCAGCCCGCGGCGGGCTTGCTGCTCGCGCTGCTCGAGCTGCTCGACGTGCCGGCCCCTGCGGTCGCAGGCGTCGAGGACGAGCCGCTCGAGGACGAGCCGTTCGAGGACGAGCCGTTCGAGGACGAGCCGTTCGACGACCCGTTCGAGGACGACCCGTTCGAGGACGCGCTGGTCGTGGACGAGCCCGACGTCGTGCTCGACCCGCCCTTGCCCTCCTTGCGCGCGTCCGTGCGGTAGAAGCCGGAACCCTTGAAGACGACGCCGACGTTCCCGAAGAGCTTGCGCAGCTTCCCCTGGCACTGCGGGCACTCGGTCAGGGAGGCGTCGCTGAAGGCCTGCTGCGCGTCGAAGCGGTGCTCGCAGGCCGTGCACGCGTAGGAGTAGGTGGGCACAGGTTCCTCCGGGTCGTCATGGCGGTGCGGCAGCGTCGCCGTGCTGCCACGGGCTGGCACTCGCCTCATCCGAGTGCCAATGGTACGACCTCGACGCGCCCGGCTCCACGGACGGCGGGCACCCGCCCGACGGATAGGCTCGCGGTCGTGCCTCGTCGTCGTGCCCTGCGCCTCCTCGCCGGTACCGCGGCCGCCGTCGTGCTCGCGCTCGTCGTGGTGGTCGCCCTGGCCGCGACCGTGGTCCGGCGACCCCTGCCGGACGACGCGGGGGCCGTCGACCTGCCGGGTCTCGACGCCGAGGTGACCGTGCTGCGCGACGCGCTCGGCGTGCCGAGCATCTACGCCGAGACGGCGGAGGACCTCTTCCGTGCGCAGGGCTACGTGCACGCGCAGGACCGCTTCTTCGAGATGGACTACCGCCGGCACGTGACCGCGGGCCGCCTGTCCGAGCTCGTCGGCGAGAACGAGGACGCCCTCGCGGCGGACACGGTGATCCGCACCTTCGGCTGGCGCGACGTCGCGGAGCAGGAGTGGGAGCGGCTCGACGCGCGCAGCCGCGCCTGGTTCGAGGCCTACGCCGAGGGCGTCAACGCCTACCTGGCCGAGCGCGACGCCGAGGCGCTCGGGCTCGAGTACGCCGTCCTGGGGTTCCGCGTCGACGTCGAGCAGCCGGAGGAGTGGGACCCGATCGACTCGCTCGCGTGGCTCAAGGCCATGGCGTGGGACCTCCGCGGCAACTACGACGACGAGCTGTCGCGCGCCCTGACGTACTCGACCGTGCGCGACGTCGCGCGCGTCAACGAGCTCTTCCCGCGGTACCCGCAGGAGACCAACGCGCCGATCGTGAGCGAGGTGACCCCCGCGTCAGCGCCGGTCGCGCCGGCGGACGGCGGGGGTGAGCCGACCGAGCTCCTCGCGCCGGGGCTGCAGCAGGCGCTCGACCAGGCGCAGGCGGCGCTCGCCGCGGTGCCCAACCTGCTCGCCGAGGGCGACGGCACGGGATCGAACTCGTGGGTCGTCGCGGGCGAGCACACCGCGTCCGGCCTGCCGCTGCTGGCCAACGACCCGCACCTGTCCATCTCGGCGCCGGGGATCTGGGCGCAGATGGGGCTGTACTGCACCGAGGTGAGCACGGACTGCCCGTTCGAGGTGTCCGGCTTCACGTTCTCCGGCTTCCCGGGCGTGATCATCGGCCACAACGCCGACCTCGCCTGGGGCCTGACCAACCTGGGCGCGGACGTCACCGACTTCTTCATCGAGCGCACGAGCCCCGACGACGGCACGTACCTGCGCGACGGGGAGCAGGTGCCGCTCGAGACGCGCACCGAGGTCATCGAGGTCAACGGCGGCGAGCCGGTCGAGATCGAGGTGCGCTCGACCGTGCACGGGCCGATCGTCTCCGACGCCCTGGAGGTGGGCCGCATCACCGTCGCGCCGACGCCCGAGGGCGGACGCGGCGTGCCCGAGGTGGCCCTCGCGTGGACCGCCCTGCAGCCCGGCAAGACCGCCGAGGCGGTCTTCGCGATGATGACCGCGCAGGACGCCGAGGACATCGCCGCGGCCGCCGCGCTGTTCGACGTGCCCTCGCAGAACATCGTCTACGCCACGGTCGACGGCGACATCGGCTACCAGGCCCCGGGCCACATCCCGGTGCGGCAGCGCGTCCCCGACAGCCCTGTGCCGTCGGACGGGACGTGGCCGCGACCCGGCTGGGACTCGCGGTACGACTGGCAGGGCTACGTCGAGCCGCAGGCGATGCCTGCGGTCCAGAACCCCGCGGTCGGGTACGTCGTCGCCGCGAACCAGGCCGTCACGGTCTCGGGCCAGCAGCCCTTCCTCACGAGCGACTGGGACTACGGGTACCGGTCGCAGCGCATCCGGACGCTCATCGAGGAGGCGGTCACGGCGGGGATCCCGCTCGACGCGGGTGCGATGACGAGCTTCCAGAACGACACGTGGAGCCCGTACGCGGCCGCGCTCGTCCCCGCGCTGCTCGACGCGCCCGTCGAGGACGACTTCACCCAGCAGGGCATCGAGCTGCTGCGCGACTGGGACTACGACCAGGTGCCCGACTCGGCGGCCGCGGCCTACTTCTCGGCCGTGTGGGCGACGCTGCTCGAGCTGACGTTCTGGGACGACCTGCCCGAGGACGAGTGGCCGAGCGGTGACAGCCGCTGGCTCGAGGTCGTGGTGCGCCTGCTCGAGCAGCCGGACAACCCGTGGTGGGACGACCGCCGCACCGTCAACGTCGTCGAGAGCCGCGACGAGATCCTGTCGCGCTCGCTCACGACGGCGCGGCTGAACCTCACGGTCGAGCTGAGCAAGGACCCGGGCGACTGGCAGTGGGGCCGGCTGCACACGGCGGCGCCCGAGCACCCCGTGCTCGGCGGCGAGGGCATGCCCACCGCCGTGCGCCGGCTCGTCAACCCGACCCCGCAGGCGGTCGGCGGCGGCTCGTCCATCGTCAACGCCACCTCGTGGGACGCCGCGAGCGGGTCGTTCGGCGTCACCGCGGCACCGTCGATGCGGATGGTCGTCGACCTGGCGGACCTCGACGCGTCGACGTGGGTCAACCTCACCGGCGCCTCCGGTCACCCCGGGAGCGTGCACTACACCGACCAGTTCGACGCCTGGGCGTCCGGCGAGACGTTCCCGTGGCCGTCGAGCGTCGAGGCGGTGCGCGAGGCGGCCGTCCGCGAGCTGGTCCTGCGACCGGCCGACGGCTGACCGCGGACGCGTGACGCCTCAGGCGTCGCCGCGCCGCGGGCTGCCCTCGACCCACTGCCAGCCGGCGGGGGTCGCGATGATGTCGACGCGGTGGTCGTGCGGCTCGTGCGGGAGGGGCCGGACGGCGGCGTCGTAGACCTCCTCGGCGAACACCATGGCGACGACGGGCGTCCGCGGCGACGCATGCGCGAGCACGCGGTCGTACCAGCCGCCTCCCTGACCCAGGCGCGCGCCCGACGTGTCCACGGCGAGGGCGGGGGCGATGACGGCCTCGGCCTGCGCGACGGCGTCGGCGCCCACGGTCGGGCCGGACGGCTCGGGCGGCCGGCCCGGGGCGCGCACGCGGAGGTCCTCGGCCGTCGTGAACCACGCCCAGTCGCGCTGGAGGCCGGTGCCGAGCACCGGCAGGAGCACCTTGGTGCCGCGACGGGCGAGCCGCTCGAGCAGCGGGACGGTGCCCGGCTCGCTCGGTCGGGAGACGTAGGCCGCCACGACGGAGGCGGCACGCACCTGCGGCAGGTCGCCCACGACGTGGGCGAAGCCGTCGGCCGCCCGGGCGCGGGCGCGGGGCGTCAGCCGCTCGCGCTCGGCCCGGATCGCACGCCGCAGCTGCTCCTTGACCTCCGACGTGCTGAGCCGGGCCATGCGGTCCGGGTAGGGCTGGCCGGCGCTGCTCATGGTCACATCATCGCAAAGGAATCGTCTCCCGGGGATGGCGCCGTGCCCGGACGGGGCGAGACGGTGCAGACGTCACCCGACCAGCCGTGCGATCCCGCGCTGTCCCTTCGCTCCTGCCGCGCCACGGTCCCGCTCCACGATCCCGCCCAGGGTCCCTCCGGCCGTCCCGCGAGACGTCCACGTTCACCTGCCGGGAGCGCCCGCGTCACACATCGCCGATAACCTCCGAGGATGACCATCCGCAAAGCCGTCATCCCTGCCGCCGGTCTCGGGACGCGATTCCTCCCCGCCACCAAGTCGACCCCGAAGGAGATGCTGCCGGTCGTCGACAAGCCGGCCATCCAGTACGTGGTCGAGGAGGCCGTTGCCGCGGGCCTCGAGGACGTCCTCATGATCACCGGTCGGTCGAAGCGCACGCTGGCCGACCACTTCGACTCCGTGCCCGAGCTCGAGAGCGCGCTCGAGGCGAAGGGCGACGAGAAGCGCCTCGCCGAGGTGCGCCACTCGAGCGACCTCGCCAACGTGCACTTCGTCCGGCAGGGCCAGCCCAAGGGCCTCGGCCACGCGGTGCTGTGCGCGCGGCACCACGTGGGCGACGAGCCGTTCGCGGTGCTCCTCGGCGACGACCTCATCGACGAGCGGGACCCGATCCTCCCCACCATGATCGAGCTCCAGCAGCGGACGGGTGGCTCCGTCGTCGCCCTGCTCGAGGTCGACCCCGAGCAGGTGCACCTGTACGGCTGCGCCGCGGTCGAGCCGCTCGAGGGTGACGAGGACCAGGTCCGGATCACGGGCCTCGTCGAGAAGCCGGACCCCGCGGACGCCCCGAGCAACCTCGCGGTCATCGGCCGCTACGTGCTCAACCCGGCCGTCTTCGCCGTGCTCGACGAGACCGCACCGGGCCGCGGCGGCGAGATCCAGCTCACCGACGCCCTCGCCACGCTCGCGGACATGCCGGCCGAGCAGGGCGGCGGCGTCTACGGCGTCGTCTTCCGCGGCCGCCGGTACGACACGGGGGACCGGCTGGACTACCTGAAGGCGGTCGTGCGGATCGCCTCGGACCGCCCGGACCTGGGTCCTGACCTGCGCGCCTGGCTCACGGAGTACGTGAAGACGCTGCCATGATGGCGGCCCTATGAGATCGGTCTCCGAGCACCTCGCCGCCGTCCTGGACGCCGCCCGGCCCGTGGTCCCGCTGGACGCGGTGCTGGCGGACGCCGACGGCTGCATCCTCGCCGAGGACGTCACCGCACCGGCCGACGTGCCGGCGCGGACGGTCGCGGCCAAGGACGGGTACGCGGTGCGGTCGACCGATGTCGGCGTGCGCGGCCCGGGTCCCGCCGCCGACGTCGAGCTCGCCGTGGTCGACGACGCGCCCGTGACCGCCGCGGCTCCGCTGCGGCTGGTCCCGGGCGCATCCGTCCTCGTCGCGGCGGGCGGTCCGCTGCCCGTGGGTGCGGACGCCGTCGTGCCGCTGGCCCGGAC
>NZ_JACVQL010000232.1 GCF_019733465.1 Actinotalea ferrariae
CGTGCCCGACGGCGCGCCGTGGCCCACCCCGTCGACCGAGGGGCTCACCGAGGTGCTTCGCCGCGGGGCGCTCGGCGTCTCGCCCGCAGGGGCGCCCGCGCCCTCGCGGGCGCCGCTCACGGCGGCGCCCGTCCCGCAGGCGCGTCCCGACGGCGTGCGCACGGTCGTCGTCGCCGGAGACGGTGCCGGGGCTGACGCGCGCCGTGTCGCCGAGGCGAACGACTGGCCGCTGCTCGCCGAGCCGTCGTCGGGTGCCCGCGGTGGGACGCATGCGATCCCGGCCTACCGCCTCCTCCTCGGCGAGCCCGAGCTGGGCGGTGCCGTCCAACGGGTCGTCGTGCTGGGGCGGCCCACCCTGTCGCGACCCGTGCAGCAGCTGCTCGCGAGGGCCGACGTCGAGACGCTCGTCGTCGCGCCCGAGGGCGCGCGCTGGCCCGATGCCGCGCGTGCCGCCGACCAGGTCGCCACCGAGGTCCCGCCGCTCCTGCTGGCCGGCGGCCTCCGGGACGCCTCTGCAGCGGGAGCGTCGTGGCTCGACCGGTGGCAGCGGGCAGGTGCCGCGGCGGCGTCGGCGATCGCCGAGGTGCTCGGGCGACCAGGCCCGCTCACGGGACCGGGGGTAGCCGCGCTCGTGGCCGAGGCCTGCATGCCTGAGGCCCAGGCGGGTGAGGCCTTGATGCGTGAGGCCCGCGGAGCTGAGGCAAGGGCGCCTGAGGCTGGCGACGCTGAGACCGGCGCAGTTGGGGTCCGCGCGGCCGGCGGGGACGCGCCGCTCCCGGTCCTGGTCGTCGGGTCGAGCAACCCGATCCGAGACCTCGACCTCGTGGCGGACTGGTCGGAGCCGCCGCTCGTGCTCGCCAACCGGGGCCTCGCCGGCATCGACGGGACGATCTCGACCGCGTCGGGCGTCGCGATCGGGCTCGCGCGCCCCGTCCGTGCGTACGTGGGCGACCTGACCTTCCTGCACGACGTCGGCGGTCTGCTCGTGGGCCCGCTCGAGCGGCGGCCCGACCTGCAGGTGGTCGTCGCGAACGACGACGGCGGCTCGATCTTCGCGTCGCTCGAGCACGGGGCGCCCGAGCACGCCCGCGCGTTCGAGCGCGTCTTCGCGACGCCGCACGGGGCGGACCTCGCGGCGATCTGCGCGGGGTACGGCGTCCAGCACGTGCGCGTCGACGACGCGGACGCCCTGCGCCGTGCACTCGCCGCCGGCCCTCGCCTGGGTGGCAGGATCGAGGTCGTCGAGGTGGTCGTCGACCGCTCCGGCCGACGGTCGCTGGGCGACGAGATCGCCCGCGCCGTCCACGAAGCCGCGTTGACGGTGACGCGCGGCCGCTGACGCACGCTCATGCGGCGCCGAGGTTCGGGTCCTCCGCTCCGAGGATGAGGTCCTCCACCTCGCCCTCGAGCGGCCAGCCACTCCGCTCGAGGTCCTCCACCTCGCCCTCGAGCGGCCAGTCACTTCGCTCGCCCGGCGGCCCGCCCTCCTGCTCGCTCGGCGAACCACCTCCTCGGTCGCTCGGTGCTCCGGGTCGACGCGTGGCTGAGGCCCCGCCTCGCCGCTCACGCGCCGGCACGCGTCGTTGTTCAGGCGCTGGCCTGCGCTCCTGCTCGCTCGGCGGTGCCGTCGCCGCGCGCGTCGAGGCGGCCACGCCATGACTGTGCGGCGTGGCTCCCGACTGCGACGAGCTCGCCGGGCCGTAGCCCGGCGGCGCGAGGGGTCTGCCGTCCCGGCGAGCGAACTGGAACCCGTGGGGAACCCGGGTGATCTGGAGGTTCTGCTTGTGGACCTCGCCGTGGTGGTACCAGCACACGAGGATGCCGTTGCCCACCGAGGTGTCTCCGCCGTGGTCCCACCAGCGGATGTGGTGCACCTCGCCCAGGGTGGGCGGTGCGGTGCAGCCGGGGTACTGGCAGTGGCGGTCGCGGGCGAGCACGCCACGGCGCAGCTGCTTGGTGTAGGTCCGCTCGGCGCGGCCGACGTCGAGCACCTGGCTGTCGGGACCGAAGACGATGCGGGTCACCTCGCTGTCGCACGCGATTCGCGCCAGCACCGAGGGAGGCAGGGGCTCGCCGGACATGAGCTCGGCCGGTGGGACCAGGGCCTTGTCGTGGGAGGCCGGCGCGACGTCGGCGCCCGCAGACCTCGACGCGAGGCGTTCGAACGTCTCGTACGGCACCAGGACGTTGAGGTGCGGCCGGATCTGCGCGCCCTTGGCCGAGAGGCCTTTGTCGAGCACGAGCCTCGCCACCCCCACCAGCGCGGCGGCCTGGCGCTGCTCGAGCGACCGGACGTCGTCCTTGCCCGGGACACCCGCGACCGCGCGCACCGCGGTCGTGAGGAGCTCGCCGTTCTCGTGCGTGAGGAACCCCGTGAAGGCGACCCCGTCCCGGCGGCGGGCGAAGGACAACGACTCCTTGACGACGGCGTCCGTGTGCTCGCGCTCTGCGGTCGGCTCGTCCACGGCGATCGCCCAGCGCTTGACGACCTTGCGGAACTGGTCGACTCCTAGCGTCTTGGCCTGCTCGACCAGGAAGGCCTCGTTGCGGTCGGCTGCATCCCCGGTCAGCGCCGCGCGCCGCGCCTCGGACGTGACGACCTCGGCCAGGGCGTCGACATGACCCCGCGTGATGTCACCGCTGACGATCGCGGCCCGTGCGACGGGCAGGCCGCCGATGGCCTGCCCCAGGCGGAGCTGACGGGTCGCCTCGCCGTAGGCGATGCCCTCACGGCGCGCGGCCCAGCCGGCAGCCGTCCGATCGGCGCCGCCGACGGCCCAGCGACCGTCCTGCTCGACCGTGGCCAGCAAGGTCGCCGATGCAAGCTGGAGCTGGTCACCGACCACGCGCAGCACCTGCCGCGCTGCGGCGGCCTCGGGACCGTCGAGGTCGGCGAGCGGCATCGCGACGAGCCGCGAAGCCAGGCGGCGCAGCTCGGCCAGGACGTCATCGAGCGCCTCGACGCCCTCCACCGCCTGCCCCGCGTCGCGCACGAGATCGCCCCTCGCCTGGTCTGCACCGGTCCGTCCGGGTTGGAACTAGTGTACGAACGCCCTCCGACACGACTGATGAGGGTCCCCCCCCCGGGCTGTGGACGCCTGCATCGACGCGCCGCCTGTGCACGGCGGAGCGCCGATCGTGAGCCGTCGGCCGACGCCGGTCAGGCGACGCCGCCTGGGGCGCGAGCTCTCGTGAGCTGCACGCCGAGCGGGGCGACGGGACGACGACGCGAGTTCCCAGGGAACTCCCAGGTGCAGTCCAGCGCCGTCGAAGGCTGCCGCGGTGTCATGGGACGACGACACAGGAGGTCCACCCATGAGCACCGCGCCCGACAACCAGACGCCCCCGCCCGTCCCTCCGCACGCCGAGGGCCCGCGACCCGCGGACGACCGGCCGACCGCGCCGCTCGACCCGTTCCGCGCGCCCGCCGCGTCGACCCAGCCGCTCCCGGCCGCGCCCCACGCAGCGCCGCCC
>NZ_JACVQL010000233.1 GCF_019733465.1 Actinotalea ferrariae
CACCCAGTGTCAACCGACCTTGCAGCAGTCCCACTGGACCCCTGGGCATACGTAGCGCCGCCGCAGCTACTCGTCCGGGTAGTCGTCGTAGACGTCGAGCCACAGGTCGCCGGGTAGCTGCAGGATGCGACCCATGAGCGGCCGCCCCATCTCTACCGTGTGCTCTGTGGCGTGAGATCCGACGTAGCAAGACCAGTTGGCCCAGTAGCCGTCGTCGACGAGCCGCCAGAGTTCGGCAGCGTGCGGCTCTAGTCGGTCGAGAACTCGGCCTAACGCTTCTTGGAGCTCGACCTCTTCTGCGACGCCGGACGCCGAGGAGCACACTGACCACCGCCGGTCCAGCGCTTGCTCGCCCAGCCTCGCGGCTCGGTGATCGGTCCTCGGTGCGGGAGCCGGCGTGGACTCGAGCACCTCGGCGAGCGTCACGGACAGTGGACCAGGGCCGTAGAGACGGAACGTAGCCATCGTGCGCACGCGACCGAGTATGACGCTGACCTAGCACGTCCGTCCGGTCGCGCAGCACAGTCCTGGGCGTGACCGCAATCTTGCGGGCGTACCGGTCAGCGGCATGACCGTGCGGTCGCCAGCGTGCTGGCGAGCGAGACGGGCCGTGCTCTGCGGCTCGTTCGGCGTGGTGCGCGGGTCAGTCCGGCGCCATCGGCATGGTCGGATTCAGTGCCCAAGCGACGAACCGTTCGCGGTCATGGTCGGGAATGGGAAGCACCGTGTCGCGGCGCCACAGCACCCGGCCGTGCCCGCAGGTGCGTAGCCCCTCGTACATCGGCAGCTCGTCACCGATGGCGACGCAGCTCCATGCGGCCACCATCTGGGGGAAGGGCGGCACGATCACGGCGCGGACCTCGTCGCCCGGAAAGACCTTGTCTTTCGAGAAGGCGAGGACCGGCGCGCCCGTCTGCTCGGGAGCCGTCATCTGCGGCAGACCCCAGTTGGGTCGGTACGCCCACCGCGCTCCGCGATCGCTCCCGCGGAGGATCGGAGTCTGTCGACCACCTCCAGCCGTCGTCGTGAGCCGGAGCAGCACGCCGAACGCGTAGGTCCTCTCGCCTGCCATAGCCCGAGCGTAGGAGCGGCTGTTGTCACGGAAGCTGCGCGTCGGTACCGAGCGCGCGATTTCGGATCGGTCAGCGGCAACACCGTCCGGTCGTTGGGAACCGGTCGACCCGGCGGCAGGGCATCCGCTGCGAGGCTTGCCTCAAGGCAGATCGAGTGCGGCGAGACGCTGGAAGATCCCGGTCAGGTGGGCAAGGTCGTGCCATATGACTAGGTCGCGCCGCTCGGGCATCTGGTCGGTCGGTGACGGCGCTAGCTCGTCGACCAGCTCGACGTCGTCGACGAGGCTTCCGATGGTGAACGACGTCGGATCAGGTGTGGTGCCGACGTCATACGTCGTTGCGGCTGGCATGACGTAGTAGTAGTCGGCGCCCAAGTCGACGACGGGGCCGTGCTTATCGGCTACGTCATCGAGCACCCGGTCGATGGCCGCCCGTAGCTGCTCGATCGACACAGTCGTGGAGACGCTCATGGAGCAAGCATGGTCGGTCGGCCGCCCCGGATTGTCACGCTCCGCGGCTGCGACCCCATCCACCGTGCTCACACCGCTCGAGCCCTCGTTGAACTCCGGGCATTCGGTCAGCGGCATGACCGTGCGGTCACTGTGGACCTCTCAGGCACGCTCACCGGGTCATCCCCGCTTGCAACCGGCCGCCCATAGGTGCGAGCAGCTCGTCCGCCTGTCTGACGAAGGAAACGGCATCGCCGCTGACGAGCGTCTCGATCAGCGACTGTGCCCGCGCGTCGTCCCACTGCCGCAGTCGGCGCACCAGCCACTTGCCTGACCCCAGCCAGCAGCCGTCCGCCAGGAGCACAAGCTCGGCGAGCGACGAGAAGGCGTTCGCTAGAAGGAGCGCACGCTCGCCGGCGTCGGTGGCATCGCTCAGGTCATCAAGCACGCTGCTCACGAGGTAGCGACGAAGGTCGAGTGAGTGCTTGTCGATCGCAGGACCAGAAGCGAGGGTGTGCGCGGCCCACTGCCGAAGCGTCGTGAGCTCTGGGCTCGATCGCAGCACCGCGCCCTCGGTGATCATTGTCAAGATCACGGGTCGGTGGTGGGCGACTTCGCGCGCCGCCCAGGCGCGGAACGCGTCCGGCGTGTAAGCGAACACCTCGACAAGACGCCCAGCATGTTCGTACATGGCCGCGAGACTGGTCCTCCCCGTCTCGAACATGACGCCAGGCCCGATGAGCAAGAGGTCAAGGTCACTCGTCGCGGTGTCGTTCCCAGCGGCGATGCTTCCCGCGAGGACGACACCGTGCGCATCGGGGAAGGTCCCCGCGACGAAGGAGCGCGCCAGTTCCGTCATGCGGCCGTCGATGGTCACGGCGTCAGCGTAGGGACCGGCCGGGTCGGCAGCCGGTCGCGATCGTGCATTCCCGCGAAGCACGGTCATCGGCTACTTGTGTCATTGACCT
>NZ_JACVQL010000234.1 GCF_019733465.1 Actinotalea ferrariae
GGTCGGGCTCGCGGACCCGCCGGCCGCGCCCGCAGGCGGGCAGGACCCGGCGCGGGTGCCGCTGCGCGCCTACCGCGCGCTCGCCGGGGTCGCGTTCAAGAGCCTCGTCGCCTACCGGCTCCAGTTCTTCCTCGGGCTGCTCGGCAACCTCTTCCTGCTCCTGTCGCTGCTGTACCTCTGGCGCACGATCCTGCGTGAGGGCCAGCAGCCGCTGGGCTTCACGTGGCCCGAGATGAAGGCGTACCTGCTGGTGGGCTTCGTGTCGAGCACGGTCGTGTCGACCTACAGCGACTGGCGCATGGCGCTGCGGATCCAGGACGGGTCGGTCGCCGTCGACCTCACCAAGCCCGTCGACTACCAGCGCGCGCGCCTGGCCGAGACCCTCGGCTTCGCGGCGTTCGAGGTCATCGCGTGCGTGATCGTCGCCGCCGGCGCCCTCGCCGCCTTCGGCGGCGTGCCCGTGCCGCCGCCCGACCGGCTCGCCCTGTTCTGCCTGAGCCTGCTCGCCGTCGTGCCCCTCAAGTTCGCCGTGGTCTACATGAGCGGGCTGCTGTGCTTCTGGACGCAGAGCTACATGGGGGTCAGCTGGGCGCGGCTCGCGCTGCAGCAGCTGTTCTCCGGCGCGATGGTCCCGCTCGTCTTCTTCCCCGACTGGCTGCGGTGGATCGCGGAGGTGCTGCCCTTCCAGGCCATGGCGTACACGCCCGCGATGCTCTACCTCGGCCGGCTCGAGGGCGCCGAGCTGTGGTGGCGCCTCGGCGCCCAGCTCGGCTGGACCGTGCTCCTGTGGTGGGCCGCGCGGGCAGCGTGGCGCGCCGCCTCCCGACGACTCACGGTGCACGGAGGGTGACGATGACCACCGGCACGATCGCCCCTCCCGAGGGCCGCCCCGCCGTGGTGCGCGGACCCGTGCGCCGCGCGCTGTGGCTGTACCGCCGCAGTCTGGGCGCGAAGATCCGCTCGGTCATGGAGTACGAGGCCGACTTCTGGATCCTCATGGTCGCGGCCGTCATGACCCAGGCCGTCGGCCTGGTGTTCCTCTGGACGGTGTTCCGGCGGATCCCCGACATCAACGGCTGGGGCTTCTGGGAGATCGTCCTCGTCTACGCGATGGTCTACGTCGCCGAGGGCGTGGGCTCGCTGTTCTTCGAGGGCACCTGGCGCCTCGCGTGGCTGGTCAACCAGGGCGAGCTCGACCGCGTGCTCGTGCGCCCCTACTCGCCCGTGCTCCAGGTGATGAGCATCGACGTCGGTCTCAACGGGCTCGGCAACATCACGATGGGGATCGGCCTCATCATCGCCGCCGTGCAGCAGGTCGACGTCGACTGGACGGTCGGGCGGGCGGCGCTCGCGCTCGTGCTGCTCGTCAGCGGCGTCGCGGTGAAGATCGGGCTCAACCTGGCGTCCAACGCGTCGGCCTTCTGGATCAACGCGCCGTTCTCGACCTTCGCGTTCTCGCTGCACTCGCTGGGCGAGCTCGCCCGCTTCCCGATCACCATCTACTCGCTCGGCATCCGTGCGGTGATCACCTTCGTGCTGCCGTTCGCCTTCGTGTCCTTCTTCCCGGCCGCGGCCGTGCTGGGCGAGGGGACGTCGGCGTGGGTCGGGCTGCTCACCCCGCTCGTCGCGGCGTGGTGCGTCGGGATGGGCGTCTGGCTCTTCCGCCGCGGCCTGCGCCGCTACGAGTCGGCCGGCGCCTGATGCCACAGCGAACAACCGTGCAGCTGGAGGCGATGGGAACGCCTCCAGGTGCACGGTTGTTCGCGTAGCCCGGCGTCAGCGGCGGCCGCAGCGGGCGCACGCCGCGCGGCGGCGGACGGCGTAGGCGTACGTCGCCAGGCCCAGGGCCGCGCCCCAGAGCGGCCAGAACATCTCGGGCAGCCACGCGGCGACGTCCGACTCCTCACCGGGGACGCCCGCGCTGAACCCCCCGGCCAGGGCGTAGCGCACGAACATGAGCCCCGCCGAGGTGACCAGGACCGACACGACCGACGCCGGCACGACGGCGAGCCCGATGGGCACGCGCCGCCCGCGCACCCCGAGCATCCAGCGCGGGAAGACCTCGCCCCACCGCTGCACGAGCCCGAGGGTGAGCACCGCGCCCCCGATGGCGAGCACGGCCAGGCCCGCCCCCATCCAGACGATGTCAGCCAGCTCGTCGAGCATCTCCTGGGAGATGCCGAGCGGGATGCCCAGCGCCCAGGCGAGGCGCGTCACCGCGTAGCCGACCGGGATCGCGACGGCCACGCCGACCGCCCACGGCGCACGCCGGACGGCCCACGCGGCGAAGCGGCCCGGGCTGCCGGACCGGCCGCAGTCCCGGCAGCGCGCCGTGAGGCGCCGGTGCTGCGCGGCGGCGACCACGAGCGCAAGGCCGCCGAGGGTCGCGAGCGCCATGTGCACCACGGGCCAGGGCCAGACGTCCACGCCCTCGGGCATCGTCCCGGTCAGCGACATCACGGCGATGATGGGCAGGTAGGCCGTCCACGCGAGCAGCCGGTAGTCCGGCAGCACGAGGGTCAGCAGCGCCCCCAGCGCCGTGGCGAGGCCCACGACGAGCGCCACGCCGCGGCGGGCGTCGGGTCCCGACCCCCGCACCTCGCGGCCCGGGCCGCGCCGGCGCGCGGCACCGCCGGTGACCGATCGACGCTGCACGGCCATGGCGCCGACGAGCGCGAGACCGACCCCGCCGAGCGCCGCGAGCACGGCCGCGCCGACGTCGGGCGTCATGAGGTGCAGGACGGACAGGCCCGGCTCCTCGTCGGGCCGCGGCACCGCGGGGTTGCCCGGGGCCCCGCGCAGCCACGCGATCCCCGCGGCCAGCTCGCCCGCGGACCAGAGCCCCGCGACGGGGAGCGCGAGGGCCGCGAGCCGGTGCCGCCGGCTCGGTGCCACCGTCGACGCGCCGGTCCAGCCGTCCGGCGTGGGCGTGATCGCGCCGCCGCCGGTCGCGCCGGCGCCGGTCGTGCCGGCGCCGGTCGTGCCGCTCCTGCCGTTCGCGTTCCTGCTGCCGGCACTCGTGGTCGCCGTCATGCTCCCCACCTCCCCCGACGCCCCGTGCGGGCGTCACCACCTCAGGCTCGTGCGGGCGGGGGCGCGGGGTCGTCGTCCTGTGCGGGACGGGGCGTACGCCGCGAGGGTGACGGCGAGGGGCCGCCGGGCTGACGGCGGCGGACCTGCTGGGCTGACGGTGCGTCAGCGGCCCGGGCGCACCAGGCCCGTCTCGTAGGCGAGGACGACGGCCTGCACCCGGTCCCGGAGCCCGAGCTTGGCGAGGATCCGGCCGACGTGCGTCTTGACCGTCGCCTCCGAGAGGTAGAGCCGCCGGGCGATCTCCGCGTTGCTCTCGCCGGTCGCGAGCTCGACGAGCAGCTCGCGCTCGCGGTCCGTGAGCCGCTCGAACGGGTCGGGGCCCGAACGCGGCCCGGGCAGGTCGGGCGCGACGTGCGCGAGCAGGCGGCGCGTCGTCGTCGGCGCGAGCACGGCCTCGCCCGCGTGCACCGTGCGGATCGCGGCGATGACGTCCTCGGCCGAGGCGTCCTTGAGCAGGAACCCGCTCGCGCCGGCCTTGAGCGCCGCGAAGGCGTGCTCGTCGAGGTCGAACGTGGTGAGCACGAGCACGCGCGCCGCGTCCCCGCGCTCGACGATGCGCCGCGTCGCCTCGACGCCGTCCATCCGCGGCATGCGGACGTCCATGAGGACGACGTCGGCCGGGGTCGTGGCGAGCAGGTCGAGCGCGGCCGCGCCGTCGGCGGCCTGGCCGACGACGCGCATGTCGTCCTCCGCCGCGACGACCATCGCGAGGCCCGTGCGGATGAGCTGCTGGTCGTCGACGAGCACGACGCGGATCGTCGTCATCGCGGCTCCTCCCCCCTCGGCTCACCGTCGGTGCGACGCTCGCCCGGTGCGACCGCGGGCGCACCCACGGGCCGCACGTCCGGCCGGTCCGCCGTCGGCAGCTCCGCGACGACGGCGAACCCGCGCGCACGCGGCCCGGCCTCGAGCGTCCCGCC
>NZ_JACVQL010000235.1 GCF_019733465.1 Actinotalea ferrariae
GCCCAGCGCCGCGCGTCCGTGGCTGAGGTGCGGGCCGAGCACCTCACGGAGACGCGCGCGCTCGCGGTCGGCGCCGCGGCCGACGACCGGCGCCGGATCGAGCGCGACCTGCACGACGGCGCCCAGCAGCGGCTCGTCGCGCTGGGGGTCGAGCTCGGTGTCGCGCGTCGCACGGCCGCGACGGACCCTGTCGCGGCAGCCGCCGCGCTCGACCACGCGCACCGCGAGGTCAAGGAGACGCTCGCGGAGCTCCGTGACCTGGTGCGTGGCATCCACCCGGCCGTGCTGACGGACCGCGGCCTCGACGCCGCGCTCTCGGCCCTCGCGGCGCGGTGCCCGGTCTCCGTCGCGCTCGACGTCCCCGCGCCCGACGCGCTCGCCGGCGCCGGCCCCGCGGCGGAGGCCGCCGCCTACTTCGTGACCGCCGAGGCCCTCACCAACGTGGCGCGGCACTCCGGCGCCCAGCAGGCACGGGTGCGGGCCGAGCTCGTCGGTGACCGGCTGCGGCTCACGGTCAGCGACGACGGGCGCGGCGGGGCGCGGGCCCTGCCGGGCAGCGGGCTCGAGGGTCTGCGCGCCCGCGTCGAGGCGCTCGACGGGACGTTCCGTCTCGACAGCCCGCCCGGCGCGGGGACCAGGGTGACCGTGGAGGTGCCGTGCGCGTCGTGATCGCCGAGGACTCCGTCCTCCTGCTCGACGGGCTGACCCGGCTCCTCGCCGCCGAGGGGCACCAGGTCACCGGGCACCGGACCGCCGACGAGCTCGTCGCGGCGCTGAGCCGCACGACCGACCTCCCCGGGCTGGTCGTGACCGACGTCCGGATGCCGCCGTCGCACACCGACGAGGGGCTGCGCGCGGTCGTGCACCTGCGCAGCCTGCACCCGAGGCTGCCGGTGCTCGTCCTGTCCCAGTACGTCGAGCAGCGGTACGCGTCCGAGCTGTTCGCCGGCGACGTGCGCGGCCTGGGCTACGTGCTCAAGGACCGCGTGGCCGACGTCGACGAGTTCCTCCTTGCGCTCGACCGGGTGGCGTCCGGAGGCACCGTCATCGACCCCGAGGTGGTCGCCCAGCTCGTGGCGCGCACCCGCAACCACGGCCTCGCGGGCCTTACGGGCCGCGAGCGGGACGTGCTCGGCCTCATGGCCGAGGGCCGCTCGAACGCCGCCATCGCGGAGCGGCTCGTCGTCGGCCTCGGCGCCGTCGAGAAGCACGTCACCTCGATCCTCACGAAGCTCGACCTCGCGCCCGACGGCGACGACCACCGCCGGGTCCTGGCCGTGCTCCGCTGGCTCGAGCACGCGCCCGCCCGGGGAGGCCGGGCATGAGCGCCCGGCCCGGCCCTGGCGCGACGGCGCTGCGCTGGACCGGCGGCGTGCTCGGCGCCGTGGCGCTCGTGGCGGGCGGCCTCCGGACGGCGGACCACCTGGCCCGGAACGACACCACGACGACGCACTCGTACGCCGCGGCCGGGTCCGTGGAGCTCGTCACCGACGGCGACGTCACCGTCACCACCGGCGGCACGGCGGTCGAGGTGGTGGCTCGCGCCCGCACCGGGCTGACCGCCGCGACGTACGCAGTGGACGAGGTGGACGAGGGTGAGGGCCGCCTGGAGATCCACCACGAGTGCACGGGCGTCCTCGACGATACGTGCACCGCGTCCCTCGAGGTGCGGGTCCCGGAGGGGGCGCGCGTGACCGTCCGCTCCGCCGCGGGCGACGTGTCGGTCGCCGACGTCGTCGGCGACGTGACGGTGAGCACGAACACCGGTGCCGTCACGGTCACGGAGGTCGGCGGGAGCGTCACCGCGGCGACGGGGGCGGGCGACGTCGAGGTCAGCCGCGTGGGCGGCTCGGCCGAGGTGACGACGTCGGTCGGCGCGGTGACCGTCCGCGACGTGCACGGCGACGCCGTCGTCGACGGGGGTGCCGGCGACCTGGACGTCGGCGGCGTGCTCGGGGACGTGCGCGCGACGACGAGCAACGGGCGGGTCGTCGTGCGCTCGAGCGGGGGGCCGGTGGCGCTGGACATCGCGAGCGCGAAGGGCCGCTCGACGGTCGACGCGCCGACGGACCCGGGCGCGTCGCGCTCGGTCTACATCCGCTCGGGCAACGGCGACGTGTCCTACGTGGAGTAGCGGGTCAGGAACCGCGACATCGGCTGCGACTGTCGAAAATCGCCGGCCTGCTCCGACAGAGTGGCAGGGTCGCGCCCGTCGACCCGGACCGGAGGACCCCGATGAAGTACCTCGTCCTGATCCACGCCAACCCCGCGGTCGGCGAGCTGTTCGCCCGGATGTCGGACGCCGAGCGTCAGGCGGCGTACCAGACCTACTGGGACGTCGTGTCCGAGCTGGAGACCTCGGGTGAGCTCGTCGACTCGAAGGCTCTGGACACCGCCGAGCAGCGACTCGTCCGGCGCGGGCCGGACGGCCCGGTGCTCACGGACGCGCCGCTGCCCGAGCTCACCGAGGTGGTCAGCGGCTACTACCTGGTCGACGTGGCCGACGAGTCGCGCGCCGCGGAGATCGCCGCGCGGTTCCCGGAGGCCGCGGTGGACGGCGGCGTGCGGATCGCGCGCGTGTGGACCGAGGCCGACTTCGCCGACACCGGCGCGAGCCGGGAGGCGTGACGGAGCCGGCCCGGTCCAAGCCGGGCGGACGGCCGCACGGACTGCTCGTCGCGGCCGTCCGCTCGGCGTCGCCGCGCGCCCTCGCGAACCTGGTCCGGCGGATCGGCGACTTCGCCGACGCCGAGGACGCCCTGCAGGAGGCGCTGGTCGCCGCGGCGACGCAGTGGCCACGGGACGGGATCCCGGCCGAGCCGGCCGGGTGGCTGACCACCGTGGCCCTGCGCCGCTGGTCGGACGCGGTCCGGGCCGGCGCTGCCCGTCGGGAGCGCGAGCGGCGCGCCGCGCTCCTCGAAGCCGCGCCGCCCGGGCGGCCGCCGGACGACGGGGCGGACGGCGACGCGGACGACACGCTGTCGCTGTACCTGCTGTGCTGCCACCCGGCGCTGCGGCGCAGCGCGCAGCTGGCCCTGACCCTCCGGGTCATGGGCGGCCTCACGACCCGGGAGATCGCCCGCGCCCTGCTGGTGCCCGAGGCGACCGTCGCGCAGCGCATCTCCCGCGCCAAGGCGACGCTCCGAAGCCTGGGTCGGGCGGAGCAGTTCCCGCATCCCGACGCGGCCGACCTGCCCCAGCGCGTCGCCGTCGTCCTGGAGGTGCTCGGCGTCGTCCACACCGAGGCGCACAGCCCCACGGGCGGCGACGCGATCACGCGACCGTTGCTCGCCGTGGAGGCGCTGCGGCTCGCGCGCGAGCTGCTCGCGCGGACACCGGACCACGCGCCGTGGCGGGGTGAGGTGATGGGCTGGTCGCGCTCATCCTGCTGACCGAGGCCAGGGCCCCGGCCCGCACCGCCGCCGACGGCGTGCCGGTCCCGCTCGCCGAGCAGGACCGGTCGCTCTGGCGCGCCGACCTGATCGCCGAGGGCGTCGCGCTGATCACCGACGCCCTGGCCCGGCACCCGATCGGACCGTTCCAGCTGCGCGCGGCGATCGCCGCGGTGCACGACGAGGCACCCGAGTGGGCTCGGACCGACTGGCGTCAGCTGCTGGGCCTGTACGACCTGCTGCGCGTGGTCGACCCCGGACCGGTGGTCGAGCTGGCCAGGCTCGTCGTGCTCGGCGAGCTCGCCGGGCCGTCGGCCGCCCTCGCCGCGCTCGACGACGGCGTGGCCGCCGACGCCGCCCCGGCGCGCCGAGCGGCGGTGCGGGCCCACCTGCTCGCGCGCGCCGGCGACGATGCCGCAGCGCGCGCTACCGCCGCGCACGCCGCGGAGCTGGCCACGAATGACGTCGAGCGCCGCTGGTGGGCGGCTCGGGCGTCGAAGAACTGACGGGGCGGCCGCCGGGGAGGGCGCCCGTGGTCTACGCAAGGATGCGTTTCGATGCCGCGTTCTACGCAAGCGCCTTGCGTGCGGGCGTATAGTCGCCCGCATGTCGAGACGACTTGCCGAGGTGGCCGCCAAGGTCGGGGTCAGCGAGGCGACGGTGAGCCGTGTGCTCAACGGGAAGCCGGGTGTCTCGCAGGCGACGCGCGACGCGGTCCTCACCGCGCTCGACGTGCTCGGGTACGAGCGCCCGACCAAGCTGCGCGGTGAGCGTGGGCGCCTGGTCGGTCTCGTGCTGCCCGAGCTCGTCAACCCCATCTTCCCCGCGTTCGCCGAGGTCATCGGAGGGGCGCTGGCTCAGCAGGGGTTCACGCCCGTGCTGTGCACGCGAACGGCGGGGGGTGTGACGGAGGCCGAGTACATCGACCTGCTGCTCGGGCAGCACGTCTCCGGCGTGATCTTCGCGGGCGGCTTCTACGCCGAGCGCCAGGCGGACCACGCCCACTTCCACCGCCTCGAGCAGCTCGGCCTCCCCGTCGTGCTCATCAATGCGTCCATCGAGGACCTCGACTTCCCGCGGGTCTCGTGCGACGACCACGTCGCGATGCACCAGGCCCTCGGGCACGTGTACTCGCTCGGCCACGAGCGGGTGGGCCTGCTGCTGGGGCCGCCCGACCACGTGCCGTCCGAGCGCAAGCTGGTCGCCGCGAGGAGCTTCGCCGCACGTGACGGCCGGTCGCTCGACGACGCGCTCGTGGTGCACAGCCAGTACTCGCTCGAGAGCGGCCAGGCGGCGGCGAACCGGCTGGTGGAGGCCGGCGCGACGGCGATCGTGTGCGCGAGCGACCCGCTCGCGCTCGGCGCGATCCGTGCCGTGCGGCGTGCGGGTCTCGACGTCCCGGGTGACGTGTCCGTCGTCGGGTACGACGACTCGAACCTCATGAACTCGACCGACCCCGCGCTGACCACCGTGCGCCAGCCGATCGAGCCGATGGGCCGCGCGGCGGTCGACCTGCTCGCGAGGATGATCGCGGGTGCCGCCGTCTCGCACGACGAGCTGCTCTTCGAGCCGGAGCTCGTGGTCCGAGGGTCGACCGCGGCCGCCCGCGCGCGACGGGCTCGGCGCGCCTCGTAGGCGATCCCCGCCCGCCGACCACAACGCGTCCGTCGCTCGACCGGATCGGACGCGACGCCCCGCCGTGCGTAGATGCGGCTGCACGCGTGCGCCTCGACGATTCTCCATCGCGTCTTGATAACAAGAGTGTCAGGTTCTTGCGCTAAATCTGTCGGGTAGTTACGGTCGTGCCGACGACGTGGTCACGCCTCGGCGGACGACGACGGTCCCGGCCCCGGGAGACCCACGGGCGGCGGACACAGGACCCGTGCCATGCGCGGAACCGACACGAGGAAGAGGATCCGGTGGGCGACGACCTCCCCGAGGACGGCTGGTGGCGCAGCGCGGTGATCTACCAGGTCTACGTCCGCAGCTTCGCGGACGGGAACGGCGACGGCACGGGTGACCTCACGGGTGTCCGCAGCCGGCTGCCGTACCTGCGCGACCTCGGCGTCGACGCGATCTGGTTCACCCCCTGGTACGTCTCGCCGCTCGCCGACGGCGGCTACGACGTCGCGGACTACCGCGCCATCGACCCGCGGTTCGGCACCCTGCTCGAGGCCGAGCAGCTCATCGCGGAGGCGCGGGCCCTCGGCATCCGCACGATCGTCGACGTCGTGCCCAACCACGTCTCGGCGGAGCACGAGTGGTTCCGGGCCGCGCTGGCCGCTGGGCCCGGCTCGCCGGAGCGCGCGCGGTTCTGGTTCCATCCCGGCAAGGGCGACGACGGCGCACGCATCCCCACGCGCTGGGTCTCGGAGTTCCAGGGCTCGACGTGGACCCGCACGACCGACCCCGACGGCACGCCCGGCGAGTGGTACCTGCACGTGTTCTCCCCGGAGCAGCCCGACCTCAACTGGAACCACACCGACGTGCGGCGCGAGCACGAGGACGTCCTGCGGTTCTGGTTCGACCGCGGGGCCGCGGGCATCCGCATCGACTCGGCCGCGCAGCTCGTCAAGGACCCGGCGCTGCCCGACGTCGTCCCGGCCGACCCGGGGCCCGGCGAGCACCCGCACGTCGACCGTGACGAGCTCCACGACATCTACCGCGCCTGGCGCTCTGTCGCGGAGTCCTACGCGGAGCCGCGCGTCCTGATCGGGGAGGTGTGGCTCGCGGACCGGGCGCGCTTCGCGCGGTACCTGCGCCCGGACGAGATGCACACGGCGTTCAACTTCGACTTCATGGCTCGCCCGTGGGACGCGAAGGCGCTCCGCGAGTCGGTCCAGACGACGCTCGACGCGCACGCCCCCGTCTCGGCGCCGCCGACCTGGGTGCTGTCCAACCACGACGTCACCCGACCGGTGACGCGCTACGGCCGCGAGGACACCTCGTTCGCCTTCCTCAGCAAGCGCTTCGGGACGCCGACGGACCTCGAGCGCGGCCGGCGCCGGGCCCGCGCCGCTGCGCTGCTCACCGCCGCGCTGCCCGGCTCGCTCTACGTGTACCAGGGCGACGAGCTCGGCCTGCCCGAGGTCGAGGACCTCCCGCACGACGCGATCCAGGACCCGATGCACTTCCGCTCGAACGGGCTCGACCCGGGCCGCGACGGGTGCCGGGTGCCGCTCCCGTGGACCCGCGGCGGGACGACGTTCGGCTTCGGTCCCGACGGTGGTGCCCCCGCCTGGCTGCCCCAGCCCGCCGGGTGGGGCGAGGTGTCCGTCGAGGCGCAGCAGCACGACGACGCCTCGATGCTCTCCCTCTACCGCCGCGTGCTCGCCACCCGCCGGGCCGAGCGCGCGCTGCACGGCGACACGTTCCGCTGGCTCGACACCCTCGACGGTGCCGTGCTCGGCGACGACGTGCTGGCCTTCTCCCGAGGCGACGTCGCCTGCGTCGTGAACCTCGGCACCGAGGACGCGCCGCTGCCCGACGGCGCGCGGATCCTCCTCGCCAGCGAGCCGGGCGTGCCCGACGCGCCTCGCCGCCTCCCGACCGACACCTCCGTCTGGCTGCGCCTGTGAGGACGAGCCACACCTCGATCCGCACCCCAGCGGACCGGTAGCAAGCAACCCAGCACCCACGTACCACCGGAGACAGGAGTGACGATGAAGTCCACACGTCAGGTGACCGCCCTGACCCTCGCGGGGGCGCTCGCGATCGGAACGCTCGCGGCGTGCTCGACCGACGGCTCGGACGACGGCGACAGCGGCTCGGACGGCGACGGGAAGGTCACCCTCAGGGTGGTCTCCCTGCTGCCCGGATCCACCGAGGAGGCGATCGCGGCGTTCGAGGCGCAGGTCGAGGAGTTCGAGGCGGCCAACACCGACATCGACGTCGTGCCGGAGGAGTACGAGTGGAAGGCGACGACGTTCGCCGCCCAGCTCGCCGGCGGCACGCTCCCCGACGTCTTCGAGATCCCGTTCACCGACGCCCAGGGTCTCGTCGAGAACGGTCAGCTCGCCAACATGCAGGAGCAGCTCGACTCCCTGCCGTACGCCGACCGGTTCAACCCGACGATCCTCGAGGCGGGCACGGGGGAGGACGGCGACGTGTACGCCATCCCTGCCAAGAACGCGTACCCCGTCGCGCTGCACTACAACCGGGCGCTGTTCGAGGCGGCCGGCCTCGACCCGGACCAGCCCCCGACGACGTGGGAGGAGGTGCGTGAGTACGCGAAGAGGATCGCGGACGCCAACCCCGGGGTCGCCGGCTACGCCACGATGACTCAGAACAACACGGGCGGCTGGCAGCTCACCGCCCAGACGGTCTCCCGCGGCGGCCGGACCGTCGAGGTCGATCCCGACCAGGGGGCGACCGCGACCCTCGACAACGACGGCACGAAGGAGACCCTCGAGTTCCTCCGGGCGCTCCGCTGGGAGGACAGCTCCATGGGGAGCAACTTCCTCCTCGACTGGGGCAGCATCAACCAGGAGTTCGCGGCGGGACAGATCGGCATGTACACGTCCGGCTCCGACATCTACACCTCGCTGGTGCAGACCAACGCGATCGACCCGGCGACGTACGGGCTCGCGCCCATCCCGCTGAGCGACTCGGCCGACGCAGCGACCCTCACCGGCGGCACGCTCGCGGGTGTCCCCGCGAACGTGAGCGAGGAGGTCAAGGACGCCGCGATCAGGTGGATCGACTTCTTCTACCTGAACAAGCTCGTCGACGAGGAGCGCGCCGTGGCGGACGCCGAGACGCTCGTCGCCAACGACCAGCCGGTCGGGACGCCTGTGCTGCCACTCTTCTCCCAGGAGCAGTACGAGGAGAACCAGGAGTGGATCAAGGACTACATCAACGTCCCGCTCGACCAGATGACGGCGTTCACGGACGCCATGTTCGCCCTGCCGCTCGCGGGCGAGCCGTCGCAGAAGACGCAGGAGATCTACGCGCTGCTCGACCCCCTCGTGCAGGCGGTCCTCACCGACGAGGACGCCGACATCGACTCGCTCCTCGAGGACGCGGACGCGCAGGCCCAGAGCCTGCTCGACCAGGGCTGACGAGACCCGGTCCGGACGGCGGCGCCCCCTCCGCCGTCCGGGCCGTACCCACCACCCCACCGAAGGACACGCCGTGACCGCCACCACCGCACCGCCACCACGGCCGGACGCCGCACCGGGCGCACGTCGCGACGCCGCACCGGGCGCGCGTCGCCGCAGCCCCGCGACGTGGGTCCGGGGTGGCGGGCTGAGCAACCTCACCTTTCTGCTGCCGCTGCTCGTGATCTTCGGGGTCTTCTCGTGGTTCCCCATCGTCCGCGCGGTGGTCATGAGCTTCCAGGAGACGAACCTGGTGACCGAGCCGACCTTCGTCGGCCTCGACAACTTCCGCCAGGTGCTCGCCGACCCGATCCTGTGGCGGGCCGTGCGGAACACGGCGTACTTCGCCTTCCTCGCGCTGCTGTTCGGCTACCCGATCCCGCTCGTCGTGGCAGTGCTCATGCGCGAGGTGCGGCGCGCCAAGGGCCTGTACTCGGCGCTCGCGTACCTCCCGGTCGTCGTGCCGCCGGTCGTCGCCGTGCTGCTGTGGAAGTTCTTCTTCAAGGGCAGCCCGACAGGCGTGTTCAACACGATCCTCGGCTGGGCGGACCTCGGCCCGTTCCCGTGGCTCCAGGACGCGTCGTGGGCCATGCCGTCCCTCGTGCTCGCCGCCACGTGGGCCGGCGCGGGCGGCACGATCATCATCTACCTCGCGGCGCTGACGAGCGTGCCGCCCGAGCTGTACGACGCCGCGGAGGTCGACGGCGCAGGCCTGTGGCGCAAGATCTGGCACGTCACGCTCCCGCAGCTGCGCGGCGTCCTGTTCATCACCCTGATCCTCCAGGTGATCGGCACCGCGCAGGTTTTCCTCGAGCCCTACCTCTTCACCGGCGGCGGGCCCAACAACGCGACCGTGACCGTGCTGCTGCTCATCTACCGCTACGCGTTCCAGAACAGCCTCGGCGGCGACTACGGCGCCGCGACGGCGCTGTCGCTCATGCTCGCGGCCTTCCTCGCCGTCTTCTCGCTCGTCTACTTCCGGCTCACCCGGTCCTGGAGCACGACATGACCCTCTCGCCCACCGACAACCCGAGCGAGGTCGTCGTCGTCGCCGATGCCGCCGCCGCGGGGGTAGGCCCCGGGCCCGGCGAACCCTCCCGGCCTGCCGGCGGAGCGGTGCCCGCGGGCGCGTCCGAGCGCGCGCGCCCTCGTGCCCGACGTCGCGCCGCACGCGACGACAGCGAGGACCGCGCGGCGCTGTCCGGCGCGGACTGGGCGCGCCCGTCGATCCGGTGGGGGATGGGGACGACGCACGTGCTGCTGCTCGGCACCCTCGTCGTCGTGGGCCTCGGGCCCGTGGTCCTGCTCGCGAAG
The DNA here is from genome assembly GCF_019733465.1 of Actinotalea ferrariae. Classification (GTDB taxonomy): domain Bacteria; phylum Actinomycetota; class Actinomycetes; order Actinomycetales; family Cellulomonadaceae; genus Actinotalea; species Actinotalea ferrariae_A. The sequence continues at coordinate 9,806 of NZ_JACVQL010000235.1, forward strand.
TACGCGGTGACCCCGACGCAGGACATCCTGCGCACGCCGATGGCGGTCTTCCCGCACGGGATCGCGTGGGACAACCTCGACCGGGCATGGAACGACGTCCAGATCAGCCGGTACTTCCTCAACACGATCTGGCTCGCGCTCGGCTCGTGGCTCGCGCAGATCGTCGTCGCGGCGACCGGCGGGTACGCCCTGTCGGTGCTGCGCCCGGCGTATGGCAAGGCCGTGCAGGCGCTCGTGCTGTCCACGATGTTCGTCCCGGCAGTCGTGCTTCTCGTGCCGCTCTACCTGACGATCCTCGACCCGCCCCTGCTCGGGCGGTCCCTCGTCAACAGCTTCTGGGCCGTCTGGCTGCCCGCGGGTGCGAGCGCGTTCAACGTGGTCCTGGTGCAGCGGTTCTTCGACAGCCTGCCGCGCGAGGTGTTCGAGGCCGCCCGGGTCGACGGAGCCGGGCCGTACCGGCTCTTCTGGTCGATCGTGCTGCCGATGTCGAAGCCGATCCTCGGCGTCGTGTCGGTGTTCGCGGTCATCGCGGCCTGGAAGGACTTCCTCTGGCCGCTGCTCGTGCTCAAGGACCCCACCATCCAGCCGCTGTCCGTCCGGCTGCCGTCCATCGATGCGAGCACCGACCTCGGCGTCTTCCTCGCGGCGCTCGCGATCTCGACCGTCATCCCGGTGGCGCTGTTCCTCGTGTTCCAGCGGCTCTTCCTCCAGGGCGCGGGCCTCGGCGGAGCGGTCAAGGGCTGAGGGCGCGAGGTCGTCGGGCCGGTCGAGCTCCCGGAGGCGCTCAGGGCGCTGTCCCTGCGACCCGCCGCGGCGGCGGACTCCTTGGGCGTCAGCCGGCGCCGACGAAGGTGACGATCGCCTCGTGGAAGCCCGCGTCGTGCAGCACGGCCCCGTGGTCGCCGTCGACGAGCCGCAACGTCGCGTCGGGCAGGGCCGCAGCGAGGACCTCAGGCCGGGCGGCGAGCGGGTCGTCGCGGCCGGCGAGCACGAGCGTCGGGACGGTGATCTCGGCGAGCGGCAGCGTCCCGTGGTGCCGGGCGGACGCCTGGGCGGCGAGCGCGGTGCGGTCGGCGCCCGTCTCGTCGGCGAGGCCGCGGAAGCCGGCGGCGCCCGGGTGGGTGATCGTCGACGGGTCGTCCGTCAGCAGCGCGTGCCGCAGCGCCTCCGGGTCGAGCACGCGCGTGTCGACACCGCCGAGCTCGACGGCCGCGGCACCGATGCCGCCGACGACGAGCCGCCGGACCCGGGGCTCGCGCGCGGCCGTGAACAGGGAGACCAGGGCGCCCATCGAGTAGCCGACGAGGTCCACGGCGGGTGCGCCGAGCGCCTCGACGAGCGCGACGACGTCGTCGGCCATGCGGGGCTCGCCGTAGCGCGCGGGGTCGTGCGGCTTGTCCGAGGCGCCGTGGCCGCGCGCGTCGAGCGCGACCACGCGGCGCCCGGCGGCGACCAGGGCGTCGACGAGCCCCGTCCGCACCCAGTCCTGCTCGGCGCTCGCACCGAAGCCGTGGTGCAGGACGACGGGTGTGCCGTCGGCCGTGCCCCAGGTCCGGTAGGCGATCCGTAGGCCGTCGTCGGAACGGAAGCTCGTCACAGCCCGAGACCGTACCGGCCCGCCGCGCCACGCTCCCGATGCCGATGAAGCGGCCATGGCGACCCCGGGTCAGGTCGCGACGGTGCGCGGGGCCACCATCGCCAGCAGCTGGAGCTTCTCGTGGCTCTCCGTGCCCGGCACGGCGGTGTAGACGAGCAGGAGGTGCGACTGCTGGGGGTCGAGCAGCGTCTGGCAGTGCAGCTCGAGGTCGCCGACCTCCGGGTGGACGAACCGCTTGACGTGGTCGACCCGGACGCCCACCTCGTGCGCCTCCCACAGGGCACGGAGCTCCTCGCTGCGCGCAAGGGCGTCGTCGGCGAGGCGGGCTGCGCGCGAGCCCGGCCCGCGGAGCGTGACGACCCTGCGCAGGCTGGAGGCGTACACGCGTGACAGGTGCGCGTGGTCGTCCGGGTGGTACAGCCGGCGGCTCGCCGGGTCGGTGAACCAGCGGTAGCCGATGCTGCGTGACGGTCCCGTCCAGGCCGTCGCGTCGCCCGTGAGCGCCACGCCCAAGGGCGTCTGGCGCAGCGTCTCGCCGAGCTCGGTGACGACCTCGGCGGCGGTGTCGCCGAGCCGGTCCAGGATGCGCAGCAGGCCTGGGCTGAGGTGCTCGCTCAGCGCCCCGCGCGGCGGCGGCTGGTGACCGGCGAGCCGGAAGAGGTGGTCCCGCTCGTCGAGCGTGAGGTGCAGACCCTGCGCGATGGCGGCGAGCATCTGCTCCGACGGCCGTGGCCCGCGCTCGCGCTCGAGCCGGGCGTAGTAGTCGGTCGACATGGTGCACAGCGCCGCGACCTCCTCGCGCCGCAGCCCCGCGGTCCGGCGACGGCGCCCGCGCGGGAGCCCGACGTCCTCGGGCTGCAGCGCCTCCCGCCTGGTGCGGAGGAACTCCGCGAGCCCTGCCCTGTCGATCATCCGTTGCCCACCCGTCCTGCTCGTGCGTCCGGTGCCCCTTCCTATCTCGGCGCGGGCACGCGGAGCCACGGCCTGCTGATCCCCCTCTCCGGTGGCGCCGGAGGGGCGGATCGGCGGGCCCTGGTTACGGCCGGCGCACCCGCTCAGGCTGGCGGTACGTCACGACCGACCGATGAGGAGAAGACCCATGAGCCAGCACCCGGCCCTCGACCACCGACGGCTCCAGCACGCCCGCGCCACCGAACCCGCGTCACCCGGTCCAGGCCGCCGGCACCAGAGCGCCAGCACGACGGCGCGCCGGACGCTCGGGATGCCCGACCTCGCACCGGAGTCGCCCGCGCGGGCCGCCGCCCGTCGCACCCTCGAGCGGGTCGGCGGCCCGGTCGGGCTGGGCGTCGCCGCAGCCCCGGTCGTCGCCTTCGTCGCCGCGGATGCCGCCGCCGGCCTGGGTCCGGCTGTCGTCGCGCTGGGCGTCGCCGCCGTCGCGGGCGCCGCGGTCCGGATC
>NZ_JACVQL010000236.1 GCF_019733465.1 Actinotalea ferrariae
TACTCGTTGCATCGGCCGCTTGAAACCGCCCGGGCGTGTCGCACGATGTCGCTCCAGTGTGCGGGCGGGGTCAGGCGCGACCGTGCGGGTAGGGGTCAGGCGCGGGACTCGCGGAGCCAGGCCAGGACCGCGAGGACGCGGCGGTTGTCCTCCTCGGCCGGGGCCAGGCCCAGCTTGGCCATGAGGTTGGCGACGTGCTTCTCCACCGCGCCCGCGCTCACGACGAGCCGCTGCGCGATCGCGCCGTTGGACCGGCCCTCGGCCATGAGCGCGAGCACCTCGCGCTCGCGCGGCGTGAGCGTCTCCACCGGGTCGACCGGCCGGCGCTGCACCAGCAGCTGCGCGACGACGTCGGGGTCGAGCACGGTGCCGCCCGCGGCGACGCGCGCGACGGCGTCCTCGAGCGCGTCGAGGTCCTGCACGCGGTCCTTGAGCAGGTAGCCGACGCCGCCGCGGCCGTCCGCGAGCAGGTCGCGCGCGTAGGACTCCTCGACGTACTGGGACAGCACGAGCACGCCGAGCTCCGGGAGCGCGGCCCGGGCCGCGACCGCGGCGCGCAGCCCGTCGTCGGTGAAGGTCGGCGGCATCCGGACGTCCAGGACGGCGACGTCGGGCCGGTGCTCGAGGACGGCCGGCACCACGGCGTCCGCGTGGTCGACCGCGGCGAGGACCTCGTGACCCGCCTCGCGCAGGAGGCGGACGAGGCCCTCGCGGAGCAGCACGGAGTCCTCGGCGAGCACGATGCGCATGGGCGCCAGTGTGCCCGTCCGCGGGCCGGGCCCCGGAGCGTGCCCACGCCCCGGCGCCCGGCCCTGCGGTGGTGCCTCGAGGGTCAGGACCACGGCAGCGTGGCGGTGACCACGGTCGGCCCGCCGGCGGGGCTCGTCAGCGCGAGCCCGCCGCCCAGGCCCTCGACGCGGTCGGCCAGGCCGGCCAGGCCGTGCCCCTTCGCGAGCGCCGCGCCGCCGACGCCGTCGTCGCGCACCTCCACGAGGAGCACCCGCTCGTCCTCCCGCACCTCGGTCGTGACGGCGACGTGCGCGGTCGAGGCCTCGGCGTGCTTCGCGACGTTGGCGAGCGCCTCGGTCACCACGAAGTAGGCGGCGTTCTCGACGGCCGCGGCGGGGCGCGCGCCGTCGGGCAGGGCGACGTCGACCGACGTCGTCACCGTGGCGCGCGCGGCGACGGCGCTCACGGCCGCGGCGAGCCCGCGGTCGGCGAGCACGGGGGGTGCGA
>NZ_JACVQL010000237.1 GCF_019733465.1 Actinotalea ferrariae
GGCCGAGCCGTCGCCCGGGCCCTGACCTGCGCCGTCGCCCGAGCCGTTGCCCGAGCCCCGGCGGCCCCGGCCGCGGCCGGAGGACCCGTTGCCGGACCGCACGGTCTGACCCATGGTCACGAGGTCGTCCGCGTCGGCCGCGCTGTCCGGGTGGCGCACGAGCTCGGCCAGCTCGTCGGCCGTCACGACCGTGTCCGCGACCGCCCGGTACGCGCTCGCCGCGGGACCCGCCGTGATGATCGTGACGCGGCGGTCCGCGGCGCGGCACCGCAGCGCCAGGGGCGTGAAGTCGGCGTCGGCCGAGAGGATGACGAACTCGTCGTAGTGCGTGGACGCCGCGAGCGCGTCGACCGCGTCGAGCACGAGGTTGATGTCCGCGCTGCTCTTGCCCTGCTGCGTGAGGGACGGGCAGTCGACCACGCTGAAGCCGGCGCGCGTGAAGTTGGGCCGGAACTGGGAGAACGCCGAGGGGTTCAAGTAGCAGGCCCGGATGAGGAAGCGGCGTGAGAAGTCGCCGTCGACGTCGCTGCCGCTCTCGAGCGCGCGAAGCCAGTGACCGGGCGAGCCGGCGAAGGCCTCGGCCGCGGCCGGGTCGAGGCGACGCAGCCCCAGGTAGACGTTGTCGAAGTCGACGAACAGCGCGCAGCGCAGGCGTCGACCGGTCTCGGGGTAGCCGATGTCGGTGGTCACCCGGGCATCCTCTCGCGCCCTGCCCCGTCGCGGCGCCCGGGGCGCCTGGTTACGGTGGCGAGGACGACGGCGAGGAGACCGCGGCGAGGCGCCCAGCCCGCACCGCGGCGCCGTCGCCCTCGCCCGAGGAGGACCATGGCCAACCCCACCGTCGCCGAGCAGCTGATCCGGATGCTCCGCGACGCCGGCGTCGAACGCGTCTACGGCGTCGTCGGCGACAGCCTCAACCCCGTGGTCGACGCGATCCGCCGGACCGACGGCATCGAGTGGGTGCACGTGCACAACGAGGAGGCCGGCGCCTTCGCCGCGGCGGCGGAGGCGCAGGTCACGGGCAGGCTCGCGGTCTGCGCAGGGTCCTGCGGGCCGGGCAACACCCACCTCCTCCAGGGCCTCTACGACGCCCAGCGCTCGGGCGCACCGGTGCTGGCCATCGCGTCGCACATCCAGACGGCCGAGATCGGCACGGGCTTCTTCCAGGAGACGCACCCCGAGCGGACGTTCCAGGACTGCAGCGAGTGGTGCGAGGTCGTGACGCCCGCGCAGATGCCGCGGGCCCTGCGGGTCGCGATCCAGACCGCCCTCGGCCGTCGCGGCGTGTCGGTGCTCGTCCTGCCGGGCGACGTCGCGGGCGCGGAGTCCGGCAACCCGACCGTGCCGAGCGTCGTCGCGCCGGGACCGTCGCGCGTCGTGCCGCCGCCGGACCAGGTCCGTGCGCTCGCCGACGCGCTCAACGCGGCCCGCACCGTGACGCTCTTCTGCGGCGCCGGCACACGGGATGCGCACGCCGAGGTCATGCAGCTCGCGGAGGCCGTCCTCGCACCCGTCGCCCACGCGCTCGGCGGCAAGGAGTGGATCCAGCACGACAACCCGTATGACGTCGGCATGAGCGGCCTGCTCGGCTACGGCGCCGCCCACAAGGCGACGCACGAGGCGGACCTGCTGCTCATGCTCGGCACGGACTTCCCGTACGCGAACTTCCTCCCCCAGCGGCGCACGGCCCAGGTCGACGCCGACCCGGTGCGGCTCGGCCGGCGCACGCCGCTCGAGGTCGCCGTCGTCGGCGACGTCGGCGAGACCATCCGCGCCGTGCTGCCGCTGCTCGAGCGCAAGACGGACCGCCGGTTCCTCGACGGGATGCTCCGCGAGCACGCCGAGTCGCTCGAGAAGGTCGTCGGGGCCTACACGCGTCAGGTCGAGACCATGCGACCGATCCACCCGGAGTGGGTCGCGGCGCAGCTCGACGACCTCGCGGCGGACGACGCCGTCTTCACGGTCGACACGGGCATGTGCAACGTGTGGGCCGCGCGCTACCTCACGCCGAACGGCCGACGCCGCGTCATCGGCTCGTTCCGGCACGGCAGCATGGCCAACGCCCTGCCGCACGCCATCGGCGCCCAGCTCGCCGACCGGTCGCGCCAGGTCGTCAGCATGTCCGGCGACGGCGGCCTGGCGATGCTGATGGGCGAGCTGCTCACGGTCCGGCTGCACCGCCTGCCCGTGAAGATCGTGCTCTTCAACAACGCGTCCCTCGGCATGGTCAAGCTCGAGATGATGGTCGACGGCATCGTCGAGTTCGGGACCGACCACGAGGCCACCGACTTCTCGGCGATCGCCCGTGGCGTGGGGATCGACGCGATCCGGGTCGAGGACCCGGCGCTCGTCCGCGAGTCGCTCGCCGACGGCCTCTCGCGTCCCGGACCGGTGCTCATGGAGTTCGTCACCGACGCCAACGCCCTCTCGATCCCGCCCGCCATCACGGCCGAGCAGATCAAGGGCTTCGCGCTCTCGGCGAGCAAGACGATCCTCGGCGGCGGCGTGGGGAAGATGGTCGACCTGGCGCGCGCGAACCTCAGGAACATCCCCCGGCCCTGAGCCGACAGGACCGGGACCGGCTCGGACGAGGACCGGCTCGGACGAGGACCGGCGTTCGGAACGACCAGACCCGCGCTCAGCCCTCGCCCAGGACCCAGGCGAGCTCACGCCGCAGCAGCGCGAGGCGCGAGGGGCTCTCGTACGAGCGCACGTCGTGACCGAGCGCGTCGTACAGGACGCGGTGCGGGCCGGGCGCCGCCCAGACGACCGGACGGTCGACGCCGTCGTGCCGCGTGGTGACGAGCACCTGGCACCCGGCGTCCACCTCGAGGTCGCAGTACTGCTCGTCCGTCGCGACGACGTCGTCCAGGCCGCTCGTGACGGGGTGTGCGTCGGGCCGCACGGGCGTGAACGTGGCCTCGCCGAGCGGCGGGTGCCACGAGCCCTCGTGCCAGCGCCCGCCGAGCATCGCGCGCCAGCGCGCGTCGTCGGTGAAGGTGTTCGCCGACTGGTGCAGCGCGAGGACGCCCGCACCCGCCGCGACGAGGTCGGCGAGCCGGTCGTGGAAGCCGCGCCACGCGTCGTCGTCGCCGTCGAAGCCGGGGTCCACGCGACCCGAGCCGGCGTTGACGACGACGGCCCGGAGCCCGGTCACGCCGTCGAGCACGTCGGGGAACGTGCTGCGCAGCCGGGCGTCGACGCCCTGCGCGCGCAGCACCGCCACGACCTCGGCCGACGTCGCCGCGTGGTCGTGCCACGGGTCGGCGTACCGGCCGCGACCGCTGAGCACGAGCACCTCGGCTGCCATGGGGCGACCCTAGGCGCCCGTGGCGTGCACGGCGCCGCGGGCGCCCGCGGGAAGCACCTCGTTGCCCGCCTCGGCGATCGCGCCGGTCGTGGCGTCGACCGCGTCGGTCGCGTCGGTCGCGTGACGATCGGTGCCGGTCCCCGACGGGCCGTCGCTGCCGGCGCCCGCCGACGGGCCCTGCTCGAGCGTCTGACGCAGCGGCAGAGCCTTGATGAGCACCGACGCGACCACCGCCAGGACGCCGAGCGGGACGGCCGCCAGGAAGACGTCGTGCAGCGCGTCGGCGAGCCCCTGGCGCACGGCCAGCGCGACGGCGTCCGGCAGCGTGCCGAGCGCGGACGGGTCGAGCACGGCGCCGGCGTCGATGCCGCCCTCGGGCAGCGAGGCGGCCGCGTCGGCCGGCAGGTGCTCGGGGATCGCCGTGGCGATGCGCGAGCTCATGATGGTGCCGAGCACCGCGACCCCGACGGTCGCACCCGCGCTGCGGAAGAACTGGGTCGCCGCGGTCGCGACCCCGAGGTCCCGGCGGTCGACGGCGTTCTGGACGATCAGGGTGTACGTCTGCATCGCCCCACCGAGGCCCACGCCGATGACGACCATCGCGACGCTGAGCTGCAGCTCCGACGAGCCGTGGTGCATGCGCGTGAGCAGGAGGAAGCCGCCGGTCAGGACGAGCGTCCCGGCGACCACGAAGGCCTTGTACCGGCCCCAGCGCGTGATGAGCAGGCCCACGACGATCCCGACGAGGATCATCGCCGCGCTCATCGGCATGACGATGAGGCCCGAGCTCGTGGCGCTCACGCCCAGCACGCCCTGGGCGTAGACCGGGATGTAGAAGATCGCGCCGAACATGCCCATCGAGACGAAGAAGCCGGCGAGGTTCGCGAGCGTGAAGACCGAGCTGCGGAAGAGGCGGAGCGGCAGCACGGGCTCCTCGGCGCGCAGCTCGATCGGCACGAACACGGCCAGGAGCACGGCGCCGGCACCGAGGAGGCCGAGGATCTGCACCGAGTCCCAGGCGTACGTCGTGCCGCCCCACGAGGTGGCGAGCAGGATCGCGACGAGCGCGGCGGACAGCGTGAGGATGCCCGCGACGTCGACCTTCGCGCGTCGCTGGACGTGCGGCAGGTGCAGGAACCGGACGATCACCACGAGCGCCACCACGCCGACGGGCAGGGCGGTGAAGAACAGCCAGCGCCAGCCCCAGTGGTCGGTGATGAACCCGCCGAGCAGCGGGCCGGCGATCGAGTTGAGGCCGAACACGGCCCCCATGAGGCCCTGGTACTTGCCGCGCTGCCGGGGCGGGATGATGTCGCCGATGATGGTCTGGGACAGCGTCATGAGCGCGCCCATGCCGAGGCCCTGGACCGCTCGCGCGCCGACGAGCCACCAGAAGTCCTGCGCGAGCCCGGCCAGCACCGAGCCGGCCATGAACACGACCAGTCCCGCGATATAGAAGGACCGGCGCCCGTACAGGTCGGACAGCTTGCCGACGATCGGGACCACGACGGCCGACGCGAGCATCGCCGCGGTGGCGAGCCAGCTGTAGTGCTCCATGCCGCCCAGCTCGCTCACGATGATCGGCATGGCGGGCGACACGATCGTCTGGCTCAGCGCCGCGACGAGCATGCCGAGGACGAGGCCGATGAAGACGCGGCGTGCGTCCCGGTCGAGCGTGTGCGGGATCGCGGCGTTCGCGGTCGCGGTGCGCGCGGCGGAGGTGGTGGCGGGGGCGGTGGTGGAGCGTCTGGGCACCCGACGACGGTACGCCGAACTTGCAGTGACTGCAAGTTCGCACCATCTGCAGTTTTGCAGACTCCGCAAGTGACGTACGCTGGGTGTCATGGATCCCGTCGTCCCGGACTCCCTCCGCGAGCGCAAGAAGCGCTCGACCCGCCGCGCGCTGAGGCTCGCCGCGCTGTCGCTCGTGGCCGAGCACGGTCTGGACGGCGTGACCACCGACGAGATCGCGGCCGCGGCGGACGTCTCGCCGCGCACGTTCTTCAACTACTTCGCCGGCAAGGAGGACGCGCTCGTCGGCAACGACCCCGAGGTCGCCGGCCAGCTCGCCGCCGAGCTCACCGCGCGGCCCGCGGACGAGGCGCCGCTCGACGCCCTCCGCGCCGTCCTCGACGCCTACGCCGCCACGGTGTCGATCGACGAGACGTTCTGGTCGCTGCGCGCGCGCGTGCTCGAGGCCCATCCCCACCTGCGCGCCGCGCTCGCAGGGTCGTCCGCCGACCTCGACCGGGCGCTGACGGAGGCGCTCGCGCGCCGGATGGGCGCGCCGCCCACGGACCTGTACCCCGCGCTCGCGGTCGCCGTCGCGACGAGCGCCGCGCGCACCGCGCTCTGGTACGCCGGGACCACAGGCTTCACGCGGCCGTTCCGCGACGTCGTCGGCGAGGCCTTCGACGTCCTGGCCGCGGGGCTGCCCGCGCCCCTGGCGCTCGGCCGGTGACCTCGGGCGCCACGGCGCTTACGCTGGGCCCGTGGACCTGCTCTCGAGGAACGCGGTCGAGCTCCGCGGCGAACCGGGGGCACCACCCCTGGTCCTCGCCCACGGCTTCGGCTGCGACAAGTCGATGTGGCGCCACGTCGCCCCTGCCTTCGAGGCGACGCACCGGGTCGTGACGTTCGACCTCGTGGGCGCGGGCGCCTCGGACCTCTCGGCCTACGACCCGGTGCGCTACGCCCGCCTCGAGGGGTACGCCGAGGACCTCGTGCAGGTCCTGGAGGCGGTCGACCTCGGTCCCGCCGTCGTCGTCGGGCACTCGGTCAGCGCGACCATCGCGCTCCTCGCGGCGGCCGAGCGGCCCGAGCTCTTCGACCGGCTCGTCCTCGTCTGCCCGAGCCCGCGCTACGTCGACGACGACGCCTACCGCGGCGGGTTCACGGCTGCCGAGATCGACGAGCTCCTCGCGACCATGGACGACAACTACCTGGGCTGGTCGCAGTTCATCGCGCCGGTGATCATGGGCACCCCGGACCGGCCGGAGCTCGGGACGGAGCTGACGAACTCGTTCTGCCGGACGGACCCGGCCATCGCGCGCCGCTTCGCCCGCACCACGTTCCTCTCCGACAACCGTGCGGACCTGAGCCGCGTGACGACGCCCGCGCTGGTGCTGCAGAGCCGTGAGGACGTCATCGCGCCGCCGGAGGTCGGCCGCTACGTGCACGAGCACCTGGCGGGGAGCGAGCTCGTCGTGCTCGACGCCGTCGGCCACTGCCCGAACCTCAGCGCGCCCGACCAGGTCGTCGCGGCCATCACCGCCTACCTGGAGCCCGCGCTCCGGTGACCGGCCGCACCGCGGAGCCGGCGGGCGACCGGACGGACCACGCACCGACGACGCGGGACGACGACGCCTGGCACGTCGCCCCGGTCGCGCTGCTGCGGACCGACCTCGACGGGACGGTCGTCGTCGCGAACCGGACGCTGCTGGACTGGCTGGGGACTGCGCAGGACGACGTCGTGGGGCGCCGGCTCAGCTCGCTCCTCTCCGTCGGTGGACGCATCTACTGGGAGACGCACCTCGGTCCCCTGCTGCGCATGCAGGGCGGCTTCGACGAGGTCGCGGTCGAGCTTCATGCGCAGCGGAGACCCGCGGGCCGGCTGCCCGTGCTGATGTCCGCCCGGGTCGGCGCCGACGGCATCGACGTCGCGCTGAGCCGGGCGAGCGAGCGGTCGCGGTACGAGCGCGAGCTGCTGGCCGCCCGCACGGCCGCGGAGGTCTCCGCGGGCGCGCTCTCGACGCTGCAGCACGTCACCGCGGCGCTCTCGGTGGCGTCCGGCGTCGACTCGGCCGCGCGGGCGCTGCTCACGACGGCGGTCGAGCACCTCGGTGCCCGCTCGGCGGCGCTGTGGCTGCCCGACGACCGGGGGGCGCTGCGCCGGCACCGGCCGGCCGGGGGCCGGTCCGTCACCGAGCCC
>NZ_JACVQL010000238.1 GCF_019733465.1 Actinotalea ferrariae
GAGCAGCACGACGTCGGCCAGGCCCCGGCTCGGTGCGTCGGCGGCGGCGTCGGGCTCGCCGCGGCGCAGCACGCGCACGATCGTCCGCATCTCGGCGAGCGTGCGCGACGCCTCCGCCTCGATGACGGCGAGCGCCTCGGTCGCGGCCTCGGGCCGCAGCGGCGCGACCGCGAGCCCGGCCTGCGCTCGCACGGCGATCGCCGAGACGTGGTGCGCGACGGTGTCGTGCAGGTCGCGCGCGATCCGCTCGCGTTCGAGCAGGCGCACCTCGTCGAGCGCGCGCTGCCGGGCCCGGGCGCGGAAGCGCATGGCGGTGCCCAGCGCGAGGCTCGCGCCGAGCACGGCGAGGCCGCCGATCACGTCGCCCGCGGGCAGGCCCCGCGCGACGGAGTCGATCGCGCCGTAGGCGAGCAGCCCGCTGCCGCCGATCACCGCCGCGCGCCCCGAGCCCCAGCGCACGACGCCGTAGGCCAGGCCGAGGACGAAGATGCTCGACCACACCTCGGGCGGGTCGGGGACCAGCGACAGGGCCGTGATGCCGACGAACGCGACGAGGAGCGCGGTCAGCGGACGCGTCCGCCGCCAGAGCAGCGTGAGCGCCAGGACGGCCGTCCCGACGGCGAACAGCTGCCGCCCGTGCAGCTCGGGGCGCAGCACCCCCTCGAGCAGCGCGACCGCCGCCACGACGCCGACGACGGCGACCTCGCGCCAGCGGCGGACCGGCGGGCGGGGCGGGGCCGGCTCCGCCCACACGGCGCGCAACGGGGAGGGCATGCGCCGACCGTACGGCAGCACGCGGGGGCGGCTGATCGGCCGATCGGACGAGGCCCCGGTCGCCCTGGGGACGACGCGCGCCGCCGGGGAAGCTCAGTCCTGGCCGGAGGACGACTCGGCATCAGGGGAGCCGCCGCGCCCGGGGCGCACGGCCGAGCGGAGGCGCCGCGTCTCCTCGCTGTTGATCTCCGCGGCCCGCGCGAAGAGCTCGTTCGCGAACGCGAGCTGATCGTCGTCGAGCGTCTCGAGGTACTCCGACCAGCGTGCGGCGACGCGGCCGTAGATCGGCCCGACGCGCTCGAGGATGGCGTCCATCCGGGCGGTCACGACGACCTTGCGACGGTCCTGCTGGTCGCGCGTGCGCTCGACGTAGCCCGCGCGCTCCAGGCGGTCCAGGACGGCCGTGATGGCGCCGCCGGTCGTGATCCCGACCCGGTCCGCGAGCTCGCCCGGCGTGGCCGGGCCCTGGCTGACGAGCATGCCGAGCGTCTGCATGTCGGTGCTGTTGACCCCACCCGCGCGCGCGACGGCGTCCTGGAACAGGACCGCCCACGTCATGAGGTCGCGCATGACCTCGGGCGCTCGACGCAGGTGCTCCTCGCGGGTTGACGGCACGACAGCGCTCCTCATAGTCTCTCTATATCCGAGAGACTCGCAAGGCGAGCATCTCGTCCTGTTCACTCTACGGCCCGCGGAGGCACCGAGATGCGCACAGCACTGGTCGTCGGAGGCGGGGTCGCCGGACCCGCCGTCGCGCTGTTCCTGCGGCGGGCGGGGTGGGACGTCGCGATGGTCGAGGCGCAGCCGGCGCCCGACCCGATCGCCGGGTCCTTCCTCAACCTGGCGACCAACGGGCTGGCCGTGCTGGACACGCTCGGGCTGCGCGACGCGCTGCTGGCGGACGCGCACCCGGCACGGGACATGGTGATGTGGAGCGGCCGGGGTCGGCGGCTCGGCACCGTGCCCAACGGTCCGGCCAGGGAGCCGCACCGCGCGAGCGTCATCGTCCGGCGCGGGTGGTTGCACGAGGTGCTGCGCACCGCGGCCGCGGCGGAGGGCATCCCCGTCAGGTACGGCGCCCGCCTCGTCGAGATCGAGGAGTCGTCGTCGGGCGTGACCGCGACGTTCGCGGACGGCACCACGGCCGGCGGCGACGTCCTCGTGGGCTGCGACGGCATCGGCTCGGTGACGCGCACGTGGATCGACCCGGCGGCACCGGCACCCCGCTACACCGGCCTCGTGGGGCTGGGTGGGTACGCACGAGTGCCGGGGCTCGAGCCGACGCCCGACGCCCAGCACTTCGTCTTCGGCGCGCGCGGGTTCTTCGGCTACCTCGTGCGCGTCGACGGCACCGTCTACTGGTTCGCCAACGTCACGCAGGAGCTCGCGGCGAGCGCCGAGCTCGACGCCATCCCCACCGCCGCCTGGGTCGACCGCCTCCGCGCCATCCACGCGGACGACGCGTTCCCGGTCCCGCAGATCCTCGACCACGTCGTCGGGGACGTGCGCGGCTACGCGATCCACGACCTGTCCGGCGTCCGCCGCTGGAGCCGCGGGCGCGTTGTCGCCGCCGGGGACGCCGTCCACGCGACCAGCCCGAGCACCGGCCAGGGTGCGTCCCTCGCGCTCGAGGACGCGATTACCCTGGTCTCGCGCCTGCGGGGCGACGCCGACCACGAGCAGGCGTTCGCGGACTACCAGCGGGTGCGCCGGCCGCGCGTCGAGCGGGTGGTCCGCTACGGCCGCGCCGTCGACTCCCGCAAGCGCGTGCCGAACGGCCGGCTCGGTGCCGCGGTGCGCGACGCGATGATGCCGATGTTCCTGCGCCACGCCGCCGCGGACACCCGGAACGCGTGGCTGTACGACCACGCCGCCGCCTGGGACGAGGAGGCGACGTCGCGCTGAGCCGAGCTGGGCCGCCGGCCGCGCAGCGCCGCGGCCCGACGACGGCGGCTCCCTCCCGGTGCGCGTGCCCGCCCGCGCACCTACCGTCGTCGGATGAGCACGACGTCGCAGGGGGCGCAGGGGGCAGAGCACGTCGGGGGGTGTCCGGTCCGCAAGCTGACGCGGCCGGACGACGCCGCCGCGCCGGCCGTGGAGCGGATGCCGGACGGGCGGTGGGTCGTGCGGACGTTCGCGCTCGCGCGGCACGTGCTGCGCGACTCGGAGGACACCCGTCAGGCCGGCTTCGGCGCCGAGCGGATGGACCCGACCGGGGAACGGATGCGGCCGCCCATCCTCTACCTCGAGGGGCCGCCGCACCACGCCCAGCGCCGCGCCGCCGCTCGGTTCTTCGCGCCCAAGGTCACCGAGAGCTACCGGCCGATGATGGAGGCGCTCGCAGACGAACTGGTCGGGACCGTGGGTCGCGACCGGTGGACCGACGTGAGCCAGCTGTCGCTGCGGATGGCCGTGCAGGTCGCCGCGCGGGTCGTCGGGCTCACCGAGTCCTCGATCCCGGGCATGAGCCGCCGGCTCGAGTCGTTCTTCGAGGGCGACCCGACCGCCCGGGACCGCTCGGTGAAGGGCGTTCTGCGCACGCTGCGCCGCAGCTCGACGCTGCTGCGGTTCCACCACCTCGACGTGAAGCCCGCGATCCGCGCCCGACGCCGGGAGCGGCGGGAGGACGTCATCAGCCAGCTGCTCGACCAGGGCTTCAGCGACCTCGAGGTCCTGACTGAGTGCGTGACGTACGGCGCGGCCGGCATGGTCACGACTCGGGAGTTCATCACCGTCGCCGTGTGGCACCTCACCGACGAGCCCGCGCTCCTCGCGGGCTACCTCGCGGCCGAGCGCCCCGAGCGGCTCGCGATCCTCGAGGAGACGCTGCGCCTCGAGCCCGTCGTCGGCCACCTGCACCGCCGCACGACGGCGCCACTGCGGCTCGACGGTCCGGACGGACCGGTCGAGGTGCCGGCCGGCGCGCTGGTCGACCTCGACGTGCGCGCCGCGAACGCCGACCCGCTCGTCGTCGGCGACGAGCCGCTCGGCCTGTGCCCCGGCCGCCCGCTGGACCGCACCGTGCCGCCGACGCTGCTGAGCTTCGGCGACGGTCACCACCGCTGCCCCGGCGCACCCATCGCGATCATGGAGACCGAGGTGTTCGTGTCCGCGCTGCTGCGCGACGGAATCGAGGTGCAGGGGCCCCCGCACGTCGAGTGGAACCCGGTGACGCAGGGCTACGACCTCGACCGGCTCCTGGTGCGCCGGCCCGCCTGACCCGGGGTATCAGGGCTCAGATCTCGATGTGCCCCTCGAGGTAGAACGCGACCGAGCCGCGCAGCTCGACGCGGCCACCCCGGAGCCTGCAGTCGAGCTCGCCGCCCCGCGGTGACGCCTGGTACGCGAGGAGGGAGTCCTTGCCGGTGCGCGCCGCCCAGTACGGGACGAGCGCGCAGTGGGCGCCGCCGGTCACCGGGTCCTCCGGGATGCCCTTGCCGGGCGCGAAGTACCGACTCACGACGTCGTGCGACCCGTCCCCGGGCGCGGTGACGATGACGTTGGCCAGGTCCAGCCGGGCGATCGCGGCGACGTCGGGCGTGAGCGTCCGGACGTCGTCGGGCGCGGCGAGCACGGCGAGGTAGTTGCCGTCGTCCGCCAGGACCTCGACCGGTGCGACGCCGAGCGCGGCCGTCAGCGCCTCCGGGACCGGCACGCGCTCCATCGCCCGGGCTGGCAGGTCGATCGCGTACCGGCCCTCCTCGCGGGTGACCGTCAGCGCACCGCTGGCGGTGTCGAAGGCGACGCGCTCGCGGCCGGGCTCGAGCCGCTCGAGGACGACGGCGCCGGAGGCGAGCGTCGCGTGCCCGCACAGAGGGACCTCGACCGTCGGGGTGAACCAGCGCAGGCGGTACCGGTCGCCCGAGGGCACGAGGAACGCCGTCTCGGCGAGGTTGTTCTCCGCCGCGACGGCCTGCATGAGGGCATCGTCGGGGAAGGCGTCGAGGAGCACGACGGCGGCAGGGTTGCCGGCGAAGCGGCGCGTGGTGAAGGCGTCGAGCTGGAAGATCGGCAGGCGCATCGCCGCAGCGTAGGGCGGTGCCCGGGTGGGCCGGCGACGGTTTCACCCTGGCTCGGCGCCCGTCTCGGCCCGATCCGGGCGGGATGACCCAGCCGTCGTCACCCCCGTGACCGAGGTGCCGCCGTCAGCGCGTACGCAAGCTGTGCCGAGGTGCAGCTCGAGACCCCGACGGCGGTCGACGGCGAGTACCAGCTCACGGTCTTCGGCCAGACGCTCGACGTGCACTGCGCCGACATGGCGACCACAACGCCGACGGAGTACCTGACGCTGCCGCGCACGGGCGGCGCGTACAACTTCAGCCAGGACTCCTTCGACTTCACGGTGACCACGCGCTGCACGCGGATCCGCCTCACCCTGCCGACGTCCGCGACGGGCGCCTTCGCGATCAACCCGGAGGACACCCGGATCGCCACGAGCAACACCGGCGACCCCAGCCACAACCGCACCTGCGGCTACACCGGCAGCTGCGCGTTCCGGACGAGCGCCCTGAACGACGCCAGCCTGGACCTCACCGGCACGTCTGCTACGTCAGGCGGACGACCACGGGCACCCGGCGCGCATGCCCGACGCAGGCCCCCGGTGCCCGCACCAGCACGTCATCTCGACGCGACGGCGACCGCGCGGCGATGGGCGGCGATCGACGACGTCACGTAGACCGCGGCCAGGAACAACCAGATCGACGCGAGAAACACCGACCGACCACTCACCTCGTCATCCGTGAGCGCGAGGTACAGCTGCACGAGGCCGATGACGGCGTAGAAGCCCGACAGGACGAACCCTTGCCGCGCGGTCCTCGTCGCTTGCCACCAGGGGGGCTTCGGCTCACTGGTCATGACGACGAGCGTACGTGGGCCGGTCCGCGGCAACTCGATGCTGACTGGCCGCCGCGGCCGACCGTTCGCGTCCCCTCGCGCCCCCGGCTCGGACCCGGCAGGGCTGACGGACCTGACCGGTGCCCTTCTCGCGATCGGCGGTCGGCGGCGTCCTGGCGCGACGCCGGGCGACGACGCACGACTGACCTGCGCTTGGGCGGACGACGTCGGCGGCCGCGAGCCGGGTCAGAGCCCGAGGCTCGCGGCGAGGAAGTCGGTCAGGCGCTCCTGGGTGCCGAGGCCGACGACGTGCCCGCCCGGCAGCACCGCCTCGTCGAGCACGCCGCCGCCCGGCTGGGACCAGGTGGCCCGCAGCTCGGCGTGGGCGTCGCGCACGCCGTCGGGCGGGAAGAGCGGGTCCTCGGCGAACGAGAGCACCTGCAGGTCGTGCGTCCTCCGGCCGCTCGCGAGCTCGGGCAGGCCGTGGCGACCGAGGAGCCCGGGCGTCGTCAGCAGCCACGAGTGCGCGTCGGCGTGGTCCGGCAGCAGGGCCGACGTCGTCGTCATCATGCCGAGCACGGAGACCGCGCGGAGCCGGTCGTCGAGCGAGGCGAGGGCCGCCGCGCGCCCACCGCCGCCCGAGAAGCCCGCGACGCCGGTGCGCTCCGGGTCGACGTCGGGCAGGGACCGCAGCACGGCGAGCGCCGCGAGGTCGTCGTGCGCGACCATGCCCGCGAACGAGGTGCCGAGCATGCCCGCGGCCTTGGCGACGACGTGCTCGTGGTGCGCCGCGACGGCGTCGTACCGCTGGTCGGCGTCGGGCGTGGCGCCGTCGGCGGCCCACGCGAGCTCCGCGCGGCGGGCCGGCTCGACGAGGCTCACGGGGAGCGGGTCGAGGTCGAAGCGGCGCGAGCCCCACGCGAACGTGTCGTGGGCGAGGACGACGGCGCCGCGGCGCGCGAGGTCGTCGGCGAGCGCCCGCCCCGCGTAGAGCTGAGCGCGCAGGCGCTCGGCGGTCGCGCTGGGCGACGGCGTCGAGACGAGCCGCTCGGCGCCGATCGACTTCACGCCCGCATGGCAGTGGAGCAGCAGCACGCCCGGCCGCGGGCGGTCCGCGCGCGCCTCGGGCCGCACGACCCACGCGCGCGTCGGCGGCCCGAAGCCGAGCCGCCACTCGACCTCCTCGGTGG
>NZ_JACVQL010000239.1 GCF_019733465.1 Actinotalea ferrariae
GGCCGGGGTCGCGCCGTGCGGCGTCGCGTCGGCGGGGCCGGGCAGGTCACCGGGCGCGGCGGTCGCCCGCACGTCGTCGGCGCCCCGTGCGGTGCCCCCGGAGGAGGAGGCGTCGTGGGGACGGCGTGACGGCATGCTGGCGCTCCTGCGGCTCGGCTGGTGGCGCGCACCCCCACGCGGGAGCCACGGCCCGGAGCATGGTACCGGGGCGGGCTCGGCGCGACGGGAGCCGGTCGCGCGCTCGCTAGAGTGGGCGCTCGCTCGACCGGAGGGAGAGGCGCCCATGCGCTGGTTGGTCACGGGTGCCCCGGGGATGCTGGGGCGCGACCTGGTGGCTCTGCTCGAACGTTCGGGCGAGCAGGTCACGGCCGCCGGCCGGGCGACCCTCGACGTCACGGACGCGGACGCCGCGCTGCGCGCGGTCGAGGGCCACGACGTCGTCGTGAACTGCGCCGCCTGGACGGCGGTCGACGACGCGGAGAGCGCCGAGGCCGCCGCCTTCGCGGTCAACGCGGTCGGTGCCGGGAACCTCGCCCGCGGGGCGCGTGCGGCAGGCGCGCGCATGGTGCAGATCTCCACCGACTACGTGTTCCGCGGCGACGCGGACGAGCCCTACGCCGACGACGCCGTCGTCGCCCCGCGCTCCGCCTACGGCCGCACGAAGCTCGCGGGGGAGTGGGCGGTGCGGGCCGAGTCGCCGGACCACCTCGTCGTGCGCACGGCGTGGCTCTACGGCGCGGGCGGCGGCTGCTTCCCCCGCACCATCGCGCGCCTCGCGGCCGAGCGGGACGGGCTCTCGGTCGTGGACGACCAGGTCGGCCAGCCCACGTGGACCGTCGACGTCGCGGACCTCGTCCTGCGGCTCGTGCGCGCGGGTGCGCCGACCGGGACGTACCACGCGACCTCCGCGGGCAGCACGAGCTGGTTCGGGTTCGCACGTGCCGTGGTGGAGGCCGCGGGCCACGACGGCGCGATGGTCACCCCGACGACGTCGGACGGCGCGGCGCGGCCCGCGCCGCGCCCCGCCTACTCCGTCCTGTCGCACGACAGCCTCCGCGCGGCCGGTGTCGACCCGATCGGGGACTGGGCCGAGCGCTGGACGCTCGCCGCGCCGGACGTCCTGGCCGACGTCGTGCGCTGACGAGGAACCGCACGACGCTGGTGCGGCGCGGGCGCGCCGTGCTCAGCGCGCGGGCTCGTGCTCACCGCAGGAGGCGGCGGGCCAGCCTCCAGTAGGCGCGCAGGAGCCCCTCGAGCGGCGCGGCGGACCTCGGCAGCGGCGTCTGCGCGGGCTCGAAGCGGTCGGTGAGGAGCGCGGCGAGGTCGCGGTCGGGGACCGTGCGGCCGGCCTGGACGAGGGCACGGCGCTCGCGCAGCCACCGGAGGTGCCGCAGGACCCAGCCCCAGCCGCGGACCTTCTGACCACCCCAGCCCTGCGCGACCGCCACGACCGTGATCGCGAGCTCGAACGCGATCAGCACGGGCGCGAGCACGGCCAGCGTGCGAGCCTCGTGGCACGTCGCGAGCACGAGCAGGCGGTTGCGCTCGACGAGGTACATCTTGAGCGGGGACCGGCTGAACTCGTAGTAGTGCGACGACGTCGCCTCGCGGAGCACGACGACGTCGAGCCCGCGCTGGTGGCAGCGCCACGACAGCTCGAGGTCCTCCAGGTAGGCGAAGTAGGGCTCGGGGAAGCCGCCGAGCTCGTTCCACAGCGAGCGCCGGACGGCGAGCGTCGCGCCGCTCGCCGACGCCACGGTCCGGCGGGCGGGGACCTCGTCGACCGGGCGCCCCATCCAGCCGGCCCAGCTGAGGCCCAGGACGTGCAGCGGGTTGCCCGCGGAGTTCACGACGCCCGGCTGGTCCGCGAGGAGCACGGTCGCGCCCGCGACGCCGATCCGCTCGTCCTCGACCTCGAGGCAGAGCACCGCGACGCACGTCGCGTCGACGACCGCGTCGCTGTTGACGAGGACGAGCACGTCGCCGACGGCCTCACGGGCGGCGAGGTCCACGCCGCCCGTGAACCCGAGGTTGGTGCCGGGCCGGAGCACGCGGACGCGTGCGTCCGCGGGGAGACGCTCGACCGCGTCGGAGGTGCAGCCGTTGTCGACGAGGAGCAGCTCGAGCTCGACGTCCCGCGAGGCCAGGACGGCGGCGACCGCCTCGCCGAGGTACGGCTCGGCGCCGTAGGCCAGCATCAGGACGCTCGCGCGGGGGTTCATCGGCGGATCTCCCTCGGGGGACGGTCGGGCTGGTCCGGCGCGGTGCCGCGGAGCGCGGCACGCAGGCCGACCGCGTGCCCGGCGACGGCCACCGCCGAGCCGACGCACAGCGCGGTGGCGACCCGGGTGGCGGGGTCGAGCGGAAGCAGCAGGGCGAGGGGGACGGCGACCAGACCCACCGACCAGCCCACCGCGGCCGCGCGGTCCGCGCCGTGGGCCAGGAGGCCCTGCGCGAGCACCTGGGCCAGCATGAAGACGCCCCCGGACACCGCGATGAGGTCGAGGTCGAGCCGGTCGATCGCGAACTCCGGCCCGTAGACGAGGCCCAGCGCCCAGGGTCCCAGGAGATGCACGCCGACGGTGCCGACGACGCCGAGCGCGGTGGTGGCGAGGAGGGCCCGGCGCATCGTCGCGACGAGCTCGGCCCGACGGCCGAGCGCGACGAGCGCCGCGAGCGACGGGAGGAAGACCGCCTGGACGGCGGCGAAGAAGAACAGCGGGATCCGGGCGATCGTGACGGCGGCGACGAAGTTGCCGCTCAGCGCCTGCTCGGCGGGCGACGTGAGCGCGGCGATCGCGATCGGCCCGACGTTGGCCAGGAGCTGCCCGGTCGCCGAGGCCGTGACGAGGGGCGCGAGCGGCACCGCGGGGGCGCTCACCGAGGCGGTCCCCACGGGAGCCGCGGCGGGCTGGTCGGGGACACCGGCCGTGGCCGGGGGTGCCTCGGGCGCCCGCGCCTCGGCCTCCGCTCCGGCGCCG
>NZ_JACVQL010000024.1 GCF_019733465.1 Actinotalea ferrariae
GCCCTCGCGGCCGAGGCGCCCGCCCCTGCGGCCGCGGGAGCCGCCGCGCTCGCCGCACCGGCTTCCGGGACCGGCGCGACGGCGGCGGCGGAGCCCACGCCCGTCACCGTGACGCCCAACCCCGGCTACCGGGCGGCCGAGCCCTTCGAGGGCTGGGGCACGAGCCTCGTCTGGTTCGCGCACGCGACGGGCGGCTACCCCGCCGACGTGCGCGAGGAGCTGTACCAGAAGGTGTTCGGCGAGGACGGGCTCAACCTCAACATCGCGCGCTACAACGTCGGCGGCGGCAACGCGACCGACGTCGACTCCGAGGCCTACATGCGCCAGGGCGGCGACGTGCCCGGCTGGTGGCAGGCGGACCTCGACGGGGACGGAGACACCGACGAGGCGACGCTCGAGAACGCCGAGGCGTTCCGGGCGGCCTGGGACCCGGAGGACGACGCCGCCTACGACCTCGCGGCGGACCCCGGCCAGCGCTGGTGGGTCGACCGCCTCGTGCAGGACGACCGGATCACGCACTGGGAGGCGTTCAGCAACTCCCCGCCGTGGTTCATGACCGAGAGCGGCTACGCGACGGGCGGCTTCGACCCGAGCACCGACCAGCTGCGGCAGGACAGCATCGACGACTTCGCCGCGTACATGACGCGCGTGGTCGAGGAGATCGAGGACGCGCACGGCATCGAGGTCGACACCGTCAACCCGATGAACGAGCCGAACACGAACTACTGGGGCACGTTCCTCAACCCGGACGGCTCCCTCCAGTGCTGCCGGCAGGAGGGCGCCCACATGGGTCCCGCCCTGCAGGCCCAGGTGATCGAGGCGCTCGACGCGCGGCTCGACGACCCCGCCACCACGACCGACGCGGTGATCTCCGCGCCCGACGAGACCAACCCCGGAACGTTCGTGACGGACTGGTGGGGCTGGACCGACGAGGCCCGCGCCGCTGCCGAGCAGCTCAACGTGCACACCTACGGCACGGGCGACCGCGTCCGCGCCCGGGACATCGCCAAGACGAGCGGCAAGCCGCTGTGGATGAGCGAGGTCGAGGGCGACTTCAGCGGCGTCGACGGGCTCGACCTCACGAACATCGACAACGGCCTCGGCATGGCCGACCGCATCGTCGACGACCTGCGCGAGCTCGAGCCGGACGCCTGGGTCTTCTGGCAGCCGGTCGAGGACCTCTGGAACATGGAGATCACCGAGACCGCCAACTGGGGCAGCGTCTACATCGACTTCGACTGCGACGCCGAGGGCAACTCCGCGCGCCGCGTCGCGGCCGGGTACCCCGACCCCTCGTGCCAGGTCCTGACCAACGCGAAGTACAACACCGTCCGCAACTTCACCCACCACATCCACCCCGGTGACTGGTCGGTGCCCACGGACAGCGAGGCGACCACCGCCTTCCTCCGCGGCGACGGCACAGGCGCCACGCTCGTGCACGTCAACCAGTCCGACGAGGCTCAGCAGGTCACGCTCGACCTGTCGCTCTTCGGCCAGGTCGACGCCGGCGCCACGGTGACGCCGGTCGTCACGACGGCCCCGACGTCCGACGACCTCGAGGCCAACGCGCTCGTCGAGGGCACCCCCGTCGCGGTCGACGCCGCGACGCGGACCGCCACGGTCCTGGTCCCGGCGAAGTCCGTGACCACGTTGCTCGTCGACGGCGTCACGGGCGCGGCCGACGACGCCGTGCCCGCGGACGACGAGGGGCTGCTCCTCGAGGGCGTGGGCAGCCGCCTGCTGCTCACGGCGGACGCGGACGGCACGACGATCGAGCCGCTGGCCGACGACGCCGCGGGCGCCACCGGCCAGCGCTGGGAGCTGCACACGCTCTCGGGCGAGGGCACGAACCGGCGCACCGTGGTCCTCACGGACTCGACGGGTGGCGTCCTCGCGGCCGGCCCGGACCACTCGGTCGCCGTCGTCGCCTCCGACCTGGGGACGGCCGCAGCGACACCCGAGCAGCAGTGGGTCCTCAACACGCTCGACGGCCGTACGTGGTCGCTGCTCAACGTCGCCACGACCGAGCAGCTCGACGTCGCGGGCGAGGGGACGGCTGCCGGCACCGGCGTGGGCACGTGGACCAGCAGCACCGGCGCGCACCAGCGCTGGACCGTCCGGTCCGCGCAGCTCCAGTCGGTCGCTCCCGTGCAGGTCGCGACGCCGGTCGGCGTCGCGCCCGAGCTGCCGGCGACGGTCGTCCCGGTCTACCCGTGGGGCGAGGGCACGCCGGTCGCGGTCACGTGGCAGGTGCCCGACGCGTCGTCGTGGGCGCAGCCCGGGGCGGTCACCGTCACCGGGACCGGCGCCGACGTGTTCGGCACGCCCTTCGAGGCGACCGCCGTCGTGGACGTCGGCGACCACACGCTGACGGACCCGGTGTCGGTCTCGACCTACGTCGGTGCGGACCTCGCCTCGGTCGTCGCGCAGGCGCCCGACGTCGTCCCCGCGCACGTGGGCACGAGCCCGCGCACCTACGACCTGCCCGTCACGTGGGACTGGTCGACGGTCGACGCGAGCGCGACGGCGGCCGTAGGCGTCGTCCGCGTCGAGGGGACCGCGACGGCGCCGTCGGGCACGCTGCCCGCGAGCCTCGCGGTCGTCGTCACGGAGCCGACGCCGGCCAACGCGGCGCCGCTCCCGACGACGACGGCGTCGGCGACCTTCACCGAGCCCGGGTACGACGTCGACGGCACGCGCAACGGGGACACGACGGACAAGGCCTGGTCGAACTGGCGCTCCGGCGCGCTGCGCCCGTCGGACACCCTGACCTACGACCTCGGGGCACCGGCCGACGTGTCCGCCGCCACCGTGCACTTCTACCGGGACGGCTCGCACCCGTCCTGGGCGCGCACGGTGCTCGCGGAGTACCGCGCGACCGACGGCTCCTGGGTCGCGGTGCCGGGGGGTCCGCAGACGGTCACCGTGCCGCAGGGGGGCGCGCCGACGGCGGAGATCGACCTGGGCGGGGTCCGCACGGACGCCGTGCGATTCGTCCTCGACCCGTCCCTCCGGGACGGCGCACCCGTGCACATGACCGTCGCCGAGGTGGAGATCGACGTCCTCGCGGCCTCGCCGTCGGCGGTCGCCGACCTCGCGGCGCTGCGGGTCGGCGGCGTGCCGGTGCCCGGCTTCGACCCGGCGCAGGGCGAGTACACGGTCCAGGTCCCCGAGGGGGCCGGCACGGACGTCACCGCCATCGCGCTCGACCGGCAGGCCACGGTCACGGTCACGGGACCGACGGCGCAGGACCCGAGGGCGACCGTCACGGTGACGTCGCCGGACGGCACCCAGGTCCGGACCACCACGGTGACGGTCGTGACCCCGACGGTCACGCTCATCGGCCTGAGTGGTCCGGTCGACGACGGCGAGCGGCTCACGCGCGGCGGCATCCTGCTCACGACGGTCCACGGCTCGGTGCCCGGGTCGCGGATCGCCGTCGAGCTCGACGGCCGCGTGCTGGCGAGCAGCGTGGTGCACCGGAGCGGCGTCGCGGTGACGCTCGCCCTCGTGCCGCTGCGCACGACGTACGGCGAGCACACGCTCACGGTGACGGCCGACGGCGTGCCGCTGCGGTCAGCGACCGTGACGGTCGTGCCGTGGCTGAGCTGGTTCTGACGAGCTGGTTCTGACGGCTGAGCCGGTCCGCACGGCTCGCGGGCCGCTCGGGACGAGGTAGGCGGGACGAGGTGGGCGGGGTGCGGTGCGGGCGACGTCCGGCATGATGCCGGGATGCCCGCACCGCGCCCCACCCGTCGTCCCGTTCGGCGACGTGCACCGCGCCGCGGAGCGGCGGTCGCCCTGACCGCGGCGATGACGCTGTGCGGCGCCTGCGCCCCGACGGCCGCCCCGGCCGAGAAGTCGAAGGAGCCGGTCGCGGCGCAGGTGACGCCCACCGCCACGCCGTCGCCCGCACCGAGCCCGACGCCGTCCGACGCGGAGGAGCCGCTGCCCGACCAGCAGTTGCACGCGGGCGTGGTGGGGGACGGGGTCCCGGCGACGCTCGGCGGCACCGGGCCCGCCGTCGTCGGCTTCACGCGTCAGGGCGACATCGCGGTCGTCGTGGACCTCGACTGCTCCGCGTGCCAGGGGCCGGTCGAGGTGACGCAGCCCGACCGCTCCTCGCCCTGGGGCGAGGGCGTGGCGCCGTTCCGTGGCGCCTACCTCGTCGACATCTTCAAGGACACCGCGCCCGAGCAGGTCGTCGTCGTGCGGGCGGAGGGCTCCTGGACCGTCACCCTCCAGAGCTGGAACGACCTCGCGCCGGTGACGGGGGCGCAGCAGGGGACGGGGTCCACCGTCCTCTTCCTCGGCGACACCGCGAGCGGCATCCAGGTCACGTACACGCCGGCCGGGCCGGACGACCGGTTCTCGGGGCGGGCGTTCTCCGCCGTCGAGGTGGGACCGACCGGCCCGGAGAGCGTGCTGTTCGGCGACGACGCGGCCTTCACGGAGACCTACGAGCTGGCCTTCCCGGGCGTGCTCGCGATCACGACCGACGGCACCTGGGCCGTCACGCCCGTGCCCTGAGGTGTTTCGCCCGTAGCGCGCGCGTGTCGGGCCTCACTCGGTCGCAGCAGCGACCGATCATGAGGCGTGCCGCCCTCCTCGCTCGTCCGTGCCGCGTGGCGCGCGCGCCTCGCCGCGGGTGCGCGGGCGCTGGCGGTCCTGGCGGCGGCACCGCTCCTCCTGACGGCGTGCGGGGGCCCCGAGCCGCTGCAGCCGGGCGGCGACGCGGTGCCCGCAGGGGTGGAGGACGAGGCTGCGACGCTGCCGTCGCCCGAGCTCGCGCCGAGCGACGTCGCCTCGATCGCTGCGACCGCCCCGCCGCAGTCGGCGCTCGCGACGGCGATGCTGCTCGAGGTCAAGGGCCGCGCGTCGAGGACCGGCTACGACCGGGCGCTGTTCGGCGACGGCTGGGTCGACGTCGACCGCAACGGCTGCGACACCCGCAACGACGTCCTCGCGCGTGACCTCGAGCCGCAGACCTTCAAGCCGGGCACCCACGACTGCGTGGTCGTGACCGGGACGCTCGTCGACCCCTACGGCGGCGCGACGATCGCCTTCCAGCGAGGCGAGGCGACCAGCCCGGCCGTGCAGATCGACCACGTCGTCGCGCTCTCCGACGCGTGGCAGAAGGGTGCCCAGGGCTGGGACGACGCCCGCCGGACGCAGTTCGCCAACGACCCGCTCAACCTGCTCGCGGTCGACGGCCCGCTCAACGCGCAGAAGGGCGACGGCGACACCGCGACGTGGCTGCCGCCGGCGAAGGGCTACCGCTGCGCCTACGTCGCCCGGCAGGTGGCCGTCAAGTACACGTACGGCCTCTGGGTGACCGCCGCCGAGCAGAACGCCATGGTCAGCGTGCTGTCCGCGTGCCCGGACGAGCCGCTGCCGCCCGGGTCCGCGGTCCCGCCCGCCCCGGCTCCGGGGGACGAGGCACAGTCGGACCCGGCACCGGCCGCGGTCCCGCCGCCGGCACCCGAACCGGCCCCGGCGCCCGTCCCGGCACCCGCGCCGGTCGCGCCGGCGAACCCGGGGAACACCGTCGACTGCGGCGACCTCGGGTCCTGGCCCGAGGCGCAGGGCTGGTACGAGGCCTACCTGCCGTTCTTCGGCGACGTCGCGGCCCTCGACGGCGACGGTGACGGCGTCGCGTGCGAGTCGCTCCCGGGCGCCCCGTAGGGCCACTCCTGGGCCCCCGGGTGGCCTCGTTCACTCCGGGACGTGCGGCGCATGGTGCTCGTGAGGCGCACGGCCACCACCGAGACAGACATCTGTCCTCACGGGCACCAGCAGCACCATGCGCCGCACATCCCAGGGCGCAGGCTGCGAGCGGGCCGCGCGGGCGCGGTCAGCGGGCGGAGCGGAACTCCATCGTGATGGGGCACTGGAACGGGTCACGCGCGGCCAGGCCGACGCGGTTGAGGTACGCGATGACGATGCCGTAGGACTGCGCGAGGCTCGTCTCGGTGTAGCGGATGCCGCGCGACGCGCAGAACTCCCGCACGATCGGCTGCACGCGGCGCAGGTGCGGGCGCGGCATGCTCGGGAAGAGGTGGTGCTCGACCTGGTAGTTGAGACCGCCCATGAACCAGTCCGTGAGCCGGCCGCCCGTGACGTTGCGGCTCATGAGGACCTGGCGGCTGAGGAAGTCGATCCGGCTGTTGCGCGGGACGATCGGCATGCCCTTGTGGTTGGGCGCGAAGACCGCACCCATGTAGAGCCCGAAGATCGCCAGCTGCACGCCGAGGAAGGCGAAGGCCATGCCGACGGGCAGCGCCCAGAAGACGAGCGCGACGTAGCCGACCAGGCGCAGCGTGACGAAGGCGATCTCGACCGGGCGGCGCTTGACCTCGCCCTTGCCGAAGATCGTCTTGACGCCCGCGACGTGCAGGTTGAGGCCCTCGAGCAGCAGCAGCGGGAAGAAGAGCCAGCCCTGACGGGCGTGGAACCACGCGCGCAGGCCGGTCACCGGGGCCGTGCGGTCCTCGTTGTGGAACACGATCACGTCCGGGGCGATGTCCGGGTCCGCGCCGACCTGGTTCGGCTTGGCGTGGTGGCGGCTGTGCTTGTGCTGCCACCAGCCGTAGCTCATGCCCGCGTAGAGGTTCGCGAGCACGAGGCTCGCCCAGTCGTTCCACCGGCCGGACTTGAAGATCTGGCGGTGCGCCGCGTCGTGCCCCAGGAACATGACCTGACCGAGCACGACGGCGAGCGCGGCCGCGACGGCGAGCTGCCACCACGTGTCCCCGAGGAGCACGACGGCGGCGACGAGGCCCGCGAGCACGGTGGTCAGCACCGCGAACTTGGTCCAGTAGTAGCCGTACCGGCGGCGCATGAGCCCCGCCTCCTGCACCGTGCGGCTCAGGGCCGTGAACTCGCTCGCCGGCCGCTCACGTGGGGGCGTGGCGGCGGGAGCCGTGGTGAGGGTAGGCGTGGGCAGTGTGTCCATACGACGCGTCCGCATCTGTGGGGAGGGTGACGCATCGCCGGAGCAGCACATCAGGGAACCTACGCAAGCGTAACCTCGGGACGGCCCCACGTCGCGGGAAGGTGACGCACCTGACACGGACGGGTGAGAAGTGGTCGAGACTTCAACGAGAGGTTTGACCCGGCTCTCACCGCCGGGCACACTGGCCCTGACAGTGCGCATCGCCTGCCCCCTGCGCGGTGCGCACTGTTCTATGTCCGGGATCAGGTCCCTGACCAGCGTGTTCATCCCGCCGGTCCGCCCGCCGTCCTCCGTCCCGAGGCCCCGCCTCTGCGCCGCGGCACCACGCTTCCCTGCCCGACCGGGTGACAGGCGCGCTGCGAGCGGCGCGGCACCCCGGCAGCGCGGCACGACGCGGTTAGCGTGGATGCGTGACAGCTCCCGAGCGCAGGCACGCACCGGGACCCGACGGCGGACGCCCCGGGTCAGGTGCCGCCGCCCCCGTCGCCGTTCCTCCCCTGACGACCGCCCAGCTGGTCGACCGCGTCCGTGACGAGTGGCGGGCCCGGCTCGTCGCCCGCGGCGGTCATTCGGCGCTGGCCGACGTCGACCGGCTCGGCGACGCGCAGCTCGACCTGTCCGCCGCGCACCCCTCGGGGATCGCCCAGCTCTTCGCCGGCCGGCCCACCCGGTTGTCGAACCTCGTGCGCGAGGGGTCGGCGCTCTCCACGGCCAAGCGCCGCGCCCGTGCCGTCGGCGTGCTCGCCGACGAGCACGCGCAGCGGTACGGGATCGCGTCCGCCTTCCTCGCGATCGGTGTCGCGACCTGGACCGAGACGCGCGCCGCGGGCGACGCCGCCGAGCCCGCCGACGACGTCGCCGTGCTCGCCGCCGCGACCCGCGGTGCCTCGACGACCCGCCCTGCCGGGACGACGTCGGCCGAGCCCGACGCGGACGCGGCGACCCGGACGGTGCGCGCCCCCGTGCTGCTGCGCCCTGTCGCGGTGACGGCGCGCGGCCGCGGCGAGAGCGACTACGACCTCGTGCTCGAGCCGTCGCTCGAGATCAACCCGCTGCTCGCGACGGCGCTGCGCAGCCGCGGCGCGCTGCTCGACCCCACGGCGCTCGCGCGCGGCGCGTTCACGGCGTCGGGCTTCGACCCGCGCCCGGCGCTCGAGCGCCTCACCTCCCTGGGCTCGGCCGTGCTCGACGACTTCCGGCTCGAGGACCGGCTCCTCGTGGGCACGTTCGTGCACCCCGAGCAGGCGCTCGTCGCCGACCTCGACGCCCAGGCGCTCTCGCTGCACCAGCACGAGCTCGTCGCGGCGCTCGCGGGGGACCAGCGCGCGATCGACGCGCTCCAGCACCCGCTGCCCACGCCGCTGCGCGGGGACCGCCCGCTCGACCAGGAGCGCGGCGTCGGGGACCTCGACCCGGTCCAGGAGTACGTGCTCGACGCCGTCGCTGCCGGTCACCACCTGCTCGTCGACGCCCCGGCCGGCAGCGACGTCGCGGGCACGCTCGCGGCCGTCGTCGCGGACGCCGCGGCGAGCGGGCGCACCGTGCTCTACGTCCCCGGTCACCGCCGGGCGGCCCAGGCGCTGACCGACCGGCTGACCGGCCTCGGCCTCGACGAGCTCGTCCTCGACGTGGCGCCGGACTCGGGCTGGCGCGCGAGCTCGGCGCGACGCCTGCTCGCCGCCATGACGGTCGAGCCCGTGCCGGTCGACGGCGAGAAGGTCGCCATCGTGCAGCGCGAGCTGCTGGACCGGCGTCGTCGGCTGAGCGGCTACATCGAGGGGCTGCACGCGGTGCGCGAGCCGTGGGGGACGAGCGCGTACGACGCGCTCCAGGCGCTCGCCCGGCTCACGTCGGTGCGGCCTGCGCCGCAGACGACCGTGCGCCTCACGCCGCCGGTGGCCGAGTCGCTCACCGGTGAGCGGCGCGCCCAGGCGGCGACGGACCTCGTGCGGGCCGCAGGCCTCGGCGCCTTCTCAGCGAGCTCGCGGACGACGCCCTGGTACGGCGCGGACCTGCCCACCCAGGACCGGGCGGCGGCCGCGCTCGCGCGGATCGAGCGGCTCGTGCAGGTCTCGCTGCCCAGGCTCCAGGCGGAGGTGGAGCGGGTCGCCGACGCCACCGGGCTGACGCCGGCCCGGACGCCGGCCCAGTGGGCCGAGCAGCTCGCGATGCTCGCGGGCGTGCGGGGTGCGCTCGACGTCTTCCAGCCGCTCGTCTTCGAGCGCTCGGCCGCCGACCTCGTCGCGGCCACCGCCCCCAAGGGCTGGCGCGAGGAGCGCGGCATCGAGATGAGCGGCGGACTGCGCCGGCGTCTGCGCAAGCAGGCCAAGGACATGGTGCGGCCCGGACGTCCGGTCGCGGACCTGCACGCCGCCCTCGTCGACGTGCAGGCTCAGCGCGAGCTGTGGCAGGCGCACTGCCCGGCGGGCGGATGGCCCCGCATCCCCGACGGCCTCGCGGACATCGAGCACGACTTCGCGGAGGTGCGCGAGGACCTCGACGCACTCGCGGCGGTGCTGGCGAACACGGTGCAGGGCGGCGCGCTGCTCGACCTGCCCTGGGCCGAGCTCGGGGACCGCCTGCGTCGGCTGCACCTCGACCGGTCCGCGCTCGAGACGCTGCCCGAGCGCACCGCGCTCGTCCGGGCGCTCGACCGCCAGGGGCTCGGCCCGCTGCTGAGCGACCTCGCCGAGCGGGGTGTCCCGGCCGTCATGGTGACCGCGGAGCTCGAGCTCGCGTGGTGGAGCACGGTGCTGGAGCAGCTGCTCGCCGCGGACCCGGCGCTCGCGGGGTACGACGGGACGGCGCTCGCCCGCCTCGTCGCGGAGTTCCGGACCCTCGACCTGCGCCACCTGCAGGACCGCGCGCTGCTCGCCAAGGCCTCCGCGCGCGAGAGCCTGCGCACGCGGCTGCGGGCCGCGGACGAGGAGACCCAGCAGCTGTTCGGCGACATCGTCGAGGACCGGTTCACGACGCTGCGCCACGCCGTCGAGCGCTACCCGGCCGTCACGCGCCATCTGCGCCCGTGCCTGGTGTCCGCGCCGATGCTCGTGCCGCACCTGCTGCCCCCGCGCCGCACCGAGGACCTCGTCATCCTCGACGCCGCGAACCACCTGCCGCTCGAGACGGTGCTCTGCGCGCTCGCCCGGGGACGGCAGGTCGTCGTGGTGGGCGACACGCGGTGTGCGTCGGGTACCGCGATGACCGAGCTCGCCGCGGTGCTGCCGTCCATCCCGCTGCACGCCGACTCCTCGCGGCGCGACCCGCACCTCACGCAGTTCCTCGCCGACCACGGGTACGCGGGGCGGCTCGTCGCGACGCCGCTGCCGTCGGTGTCGGCGCTGCTCCGGCTCGACGTCGTCGACGGCTCGGGCATGCCCGCGGCCTCGGGTGCGGTGGAGGCCACGCGCGCGGAGGTCGAGCACGTCGTCGACCTCGTCGCGGAGCACGCCCTGACCCGGCCCGAGGAGTCCCTCGCCGTCGTCACGGCGTCGCCCGCCCACGCGGAGGCCGTGCGCGACGCCGTCATGGCGGAGGTGCGCGACAACCCCGCGCTCGGGGCGTTCTTCCGCGTCGACCACCCGGAGCCGTTCGCCGTGGTCGACGTCGCCGCGGCGCAGGGGCTCAGCCGTGAGGCCGTCATCTTCTCGCTCGGCTTCGGCCGGACCCCGCACGGACGTGTGCTCCACCGGTTCGGCGCGATCAGCGAGCAGGGTGGCGCCGGCCTCCTGCTCGAGGCGCTCGGCTCGGTCCGACGCCGGCTCACCGTGGTCAGCTGCTTCGGTCCCGAGGAGCTGGACCCCGACCGCCTGCGCGCGCCCGGGGCGCAGATGCTCGCCGAGCTGCTCGCGCTCGCGGGCGAGCGCACCGCGGCCGGGGCCGACGTCGGGCGGCCGCGTCCGGCTCCGCACGGGCCCGAACCGGACCGGCTGGTGCTCGACCTCGCGGAGCGTCTGTGGCGGATGGGCCTGACGGTCGACCTCGACCACGGGCTCGACGGCTCGCGCATCCCGCTCGTCGTCGGCCACCCGGACCTGCCCGACGCGATGCTCGTCGCGGTCCTCACGGACGACGCCGCCTACGTCGACGAGCCGAGCGTCCGCGTGCGGGACCGCCAGATCCCGGAGCGGCTCGAGCGGCTCGGCTGGACCGTGGTCCAGGTGTGGTCGGCCGCGGCCTTCCTCGACCCCCAGGGCGAGGCGGACGCGGTCGCGGCGGCGGTCGCGGACGCCTACCGGCGCCGGCGCGCGAGCACGCCGCGGCCCCGTCCGCGGCTGACCGTGCCGCAGATGGCGCCCGAGGCGGCGATCGAGGCGGCGACCGAGGCGGTGCAGGACCCGGCCGCGGCGCCGGCGCAGGACCGCGCGCCCGAGCCGGGACCCGCGGCCGACGACGCCGTCGTCCCGCCCGTCGCCCCCGTGGTGCCCGTCGCGACCGTCACCCGGACCGTCACCGCGCCGCCGCCCTCGGCGTCCGCGCCCTCGCGGGCCGCTGCCCCTCCGGTGCGGACCAGTGCCGTCGGCCGGGCGGCCGTCATGGCCGCGCCGTCCGACGCCCCGACGATGGACCCGCTGTTCGAGGTGCCCGACGCCGACGGCAGGTCGCCACGCCCCGACGTCGAGCCCGGCCTGCCAATCGGCGCGTACAGCGACGACCAGCTCGACGACGTCGTGGCCTGGATCCGCTCGGACGGCATCCCGCGCAGCGCCGAGGACCTCGCGACCGCGCTCCGGACCGAGCTGCGCCTCGCCCGGCGCGGCAGCCGCGTCGACGCCGCGGTCAACGGTGCGGTGAAGCGGTCCCGATGAGCCCGGCCGCACCGCGGCCCGGGGGCGGGTCCGACGGCGAGCACGTCACGGCGGAGCCGGACGGCGCCTCGGCGCCGACC
>NZ_JACVQL010000240.1 GCF_019733465.1 Actinotalea ferrariae
GTGTTCTGCGTCAGGACATAGGAAACGCATCTGTCAGGACATAGGAAACGGTGCGGGCGGGAGCCTGGGCCGTGTCCAAGGTCAGGCTGGTCGTGATGGCGGTAGTCCTCGAGGGACGTTCGCAGGCGGACGTGGCCCGCGACTACGGGCTGTCGAAGGGGTGGGTCTCCAAGCTCGTCGCGCGCTACCGCACCGAGGGCGAGGCCGCGTTCGAGCCACGCTCGCGGCGCCCGAAGACCTCACCGGGCGCGATCCCGGCCCCGACCGTCGAGCTGATCATCAGGCTCCGCAAGACGCTCACCGAGCAAGGGCTGGACGCCGGACCAGACACGATCGCCTGGCACCTGGAGCACCACCACCGCACCGTGGTCTCACTGTCGACGATCAGCCGCTGCCTGACCCGCCACGGCCTGGTCGAGCCCGCCCCCAAGAAGCGGCCGCGCTCGTCCTACATCCGGTTCGCGGCCGAGCTGCCGAACCAGACCTGGCAGGCCGACTTCACCCACGTCCGCCTGGCCGACGGCACCGACATCGAGGTCCTGACCTGGCTGGACGACCACTCCCGCTACGCCCTGACGGTCACCGCCCACCAGCGGGTCACGGGCCCGATCGTCGTCTCCGCGTTCCGCGCCGCCACCGCTGAGCACGGGATCCCCGCCTCGACCCTGACCGACAACGGCATGGTCTTCACCACCCGCCTGGCCGGCGGCCGCGGCGGACGCAACGCTCTGGAGGCCGAGCTCGCCCACCTGGGCGTGACCCAGAAGAACTCCAGACCCAACCACCCGACCACCTGCGGCAAGGTCGAACGCTTCCAGCAGACGATGAAAAAGTGGCTCGCGGCCCGACCCGACCCGCCCGCGACCATCAGCGCCCTGCAGGCACAGCTCGACACCTTCGTCGACCTCTACAACCACCATCGGCCCCACCGGTCCCTGCCCCACCGAGCCACACCCGCGACCGCCTACACCACCCGCCCCAAGGCCCTACCCGCGACCTCACACGACCCGATCACCCACGAACGCATCCGCCACGACCGCG
This sequence comes from Actinotalea ferrariae, assembly GCF_019733465.1. GTDB lineage: Bacteria > Actinomycetota > Actinomycetes > Actinomycetales > Cellulomonadaceae > Actinotalea > Actinotalea ferrariae_A. The sequence continues at coordinate 1,042 of NZ_JACVQL010000240.1, forward strand.
TCGACACCTCCGGCGTCGTCACCCTGCGCCTGGCCGGCCGCCTGCACCACATCGGAATCGGCCGAACCCACGCCCGAACCCACGTGATCATGCTCATCCAGGACCGACACATCCGCGTCGTCCACGCGACCACCGGCGAGCTCCTGCGCGAGCTCACCCTCGACCCCACCCGCGACTACCAACCCCAGAAACGCCGAAACGGGCCGAACCCATAGGTTCGACCCGTTTCCGATCTCCTGAGAGATCACATGGGTGCCCGCGGCAGGAATCGAACCTGCGGCCTTCTGCTCCGGAGGCAGACGCTCTATCCCCTGAGCTACGCGGGCGGGGCGGTGCAGAACACTACCAGCCGACCGCGGCGCCGGCCGACCGCCGCGGCTCGCTCTTCGGAACGCCTCACTCGAGCCCGACGGCCGCGGGCTCCTCGTGCGCGAAGAGGCCGTTGGTGGCCTCGCTGCCCGCCTCGGCGGGCCGCAGCTCCTCGCCGATGAGGTCGGACAGGTAGCGGTCGATCTCGCGCATGGCCGCCTCGGGCTCCGCCTCGGCGATGGCCTCCACGAGGGCGTGGTGCGAGTCGTCGTCGTGCGCCGGGTGCTCGAAGTTGAAGCGGATGTTCTCGCTGATCGCGTCCTGGAGGTTCTCGTAGAGCGCGAGCAGCACGGGGTTGTGCGCAGCCCGGGCCACGGCGCGGTGCAGCGCGAGGTCGACCTCGACCATCCGGTCCAGCTCACCGCTCGCGTAGGCCTCGGCGCGGCTGTCGCGCAGGGCCCGCAGCTCGGCCACCTCGTCCTCCGTGCGCCGCAGCGCCGCGAGCCGCGCGGTCTCCACCTCGAGGCTGCGACGCACCTCGAGCACGTCACGCTGATGGGCCCCGGCGATCTGCCGGCCCATCGCGTTGCCGAGCTCGGAGTCCGAGATCACGTAGGTGCCCGATCCCTGCCGCCGCTCGAGCATCCCGGCGTGTACGAGGGACTGCACCGCCTCGCGGACGGTGTTGCGGCCGACGCCGATGCGCTCGGTCAGCTCGGGCTCGGCGGGGATCCGCGTGCCGACCTCCCAGGCGCCGGACGTGATCTGCTGCCGCAGGCGCCCGACGGCGAGGTCGATGAGGTTGGTGCGGCGGCTCATCGCGTCTCCGGACATCTCGGGGGTGGGACGCAGTCAACACCGCCGGGCGGTGCTCGCGCGACCTCCGCGCCTCGTGCGACCGCCCGCGACCATCCGCGGCGGCCCCGCGGGACGTGAGATCCCGGGGCGGCCGACGTCCCGGTCACGTACAGTCGCCCGGTCCTCGTCCCCGAGCGACAGGTCGTGATGCCTGCACCGCAGAGCGCGCCCCAGGGCGCGCCCGAGCCCCCGCGGCACCCCTGGCGCAGCCGCATCCTCGTGCTGGTCGGCATCCTGCTCGTGGCGCTCAACCTGCGCATCGCGATCGCGTCGGTGTCGCCGATCCTCGACCGGGTCGAGGACGACCTGAGCCTCACCGACGCGCAGGCCGGCCTGCTCGGGACGATCCCCGTCGCGTCGTTCGCGCTCTTCGGCTCGCTCACGCCCGCGCTCGCCCGCCGGTTCGGCCTCGAGCCGCTGCTCGTGGCCGCGATGCTGCTCTCGGCCGGCGGTGAGGTGGTCCGGGCCACCGTGACGACGTCGTCGGCGTTCCTGGCCTGGTCCGTCATCGCGCTCGCCGGCATGGGCATGGGGAACGTGCTCCTGCCCCCGATCGTCAAGCGCTACTTCCCCGACCGCATCGGCCCGGTCACCGCGGCGTACTCGGTCGCGATGTCCTTCAGCACGGCGCTCCCCCCGCTGCTCGCGGTGCCGGCCGCGGAGCGCCTCGGCTGGCGCACCTCGCTCGGCGCGTGGGCCGTCGTCGGGCTGGTGGCCGTGGTGCCGTGGGTCGTGGTCATCGCGCGGTCGAGCGCCGCGCGGACCGGGCTGCGCGACGTGCTGCGCCGGGCGCCGTCGACCACACCGCGGCTCGAGTCGCGCCACCGGCGTCGCGGACGCGTGTGGCGCAGCCACCTCGCGTGGGGGCTCGCGATCGCGTTCGCGATGAACTCGCTCAACTCCTACGTCGTCTTCGCGTGGTTGCCCCGGATGCTCGCCGACGCCGGCTACGAGCCCGCCGCCGCAGGCTCGTGGCTCGCGCTCGTCGCGATCCTGGGGCTCGTCCCCGCCCTGGTCGCCCCGCCCCTCGCGGTGCGGCTGCGCAACCCCTACGCGGTGGTGGTCGTCTTCGTCACGCTCTTCGTCGCGGGCTGGGCGGGCATGCTGCTGGCGCCCGAGCACGCGCTCCCGTGGGCCGTCGGGCTCGGTCTCGGGGTCGGGACCTTCCCGCTCCTGCTCACGCTCATCAACCTGCGCACGCGCACGTCGGCGGGCGCGTCCTCGCTCTCGGGCTTCACGCAGGGCGTGGGCTACGCCGTGTCGGGCGTCGGGCCGCTGCTCGTCGGCGTGCTCTACGGCGCGACGGGCGGCTGGACGGCGCCGTCGGCCGTGCTCGCGGTCTCGAGCGCCGTGCTGCTCGTGGCCGGCTTCGTCGCGTGCCGCCCGGTGATGCTCGAGGACACGTGGGGCCGCCGCCCCGCGGACGACGTCGCGCCCGGACCGGCGACGGCCTGACCTGCTCGTCTCGATACCCTGGGGCAGTGACCCCCGCTGAGCTGTCCGAGGCGCTGCGCGCCGTCCTGACGTCCGCCGTCGAGGACGGTACCCTCCCCGTGCCGGCCGACGCCCTGCCGGCCACCGTGACGGTCGAGCGACCGCGCTCCCGCGAGCACGGCGACTGGGCCACCAACGTCGCGATGCAGCTGGCGAAGAAGGCCGGCATGCCGCCGCGCGCGCTCGCGGAGGCGCTCGCGGCACGGCTCGGCGAGGTCCCGGGCGTCGCGAAGGTCGACGTCGCCGGCCCCGGCTTCCTCAACATCACGCTCGACACGGCCGCCGCGGGCGGGCTCGCGCGCACCGTCGTGGAGGCGGGGGAGCGGTACGGGCGCTCGGAGGCGCTCGCCGGTCAGCGGATCAACCTCGAGTTCGTCTCGGCCAACCCCACGGGACCCCTGCACATCGGCGGCGTGCGCTGGGCCGCCGTCGGGGACTCGCTCGCGCGGATGCTCGAGGCGAGCGGCGCGGACGTCGCCCGCGAGTACTACTTCAACGACCACGGCGCGCAGATCGACCGCTTCGCGCGCTCGCTGCTCGCCCGGGCGAAGGGTGAGGACGCACCCGAGGACGGGTACGGCGGCCAGTACATCGCCGACATCGCCGCGCAGGTCCTCGCCGACGCCGCCGCGGCCGGCGAGCCGGACCCGCTCTCCCTGCCCGACGACGGGGCGCAGGAGGCCTTCCGCGCGCGCGGCGTCGAGCTGATGTTCGCCGAGATCAAGCAGGCGCTGCATGACTTCCGGGTCGACTTCGACGTCTACTTCCACGAGGACTCGCTGCACCGCTCGGGCGCGGTCGAGAAGGCGATCGCACGGCTGCGCGAGCTGGGCCACGTCTTCGAGGCGGACGGCGCCATCTGGCTGCGGACCACGGACTTCGGCGACGACCGCGACCGCGTGATCGTGCGGTCCGACGGCATGCCGGCGTACATCGCGGGGGACCTCGCGTACTACCTCGACAAGCGCGAGCGCGGGTTCGACCGTGTCGTGATCATGCTCGGCGCCGACCACCACGGCTACATCGGCCGGATGATGGCCATGTGCGCCGCGTTCGGCGACACCCCCGGGGTGAACCTCGAGATCCTCATCGGCCAGCTGGTCAACCTCGTGCGCGACGGCGAGCCGCTGCGGATGAGCAAGCGCGCGGGGACCATCGTCACGATCGACGACCTGGTCGGCGCCGTGGGCGTGGACGCCGCGCGCTACGCGCTCGCACGCTCGTCTGCGGACCAGTCCATCGACCTGGACCTCGACCTGCTCAGCCGCTCGACCAACGAGAACCCCGTGTTCTACGTGCAGTACGCGCACGCCCGCACAGCCAACGTCGCGCGCAACGCGGGGGACCTGGGCGTCCGCCGCGAGGACGGGTTCGACCCCTCGGTGCTCGACCACGTGAGCGAGTCGACGCTGCTGGCGAAGATCGGCGAGTTCCCGCGCGTCGTCGCGCAGGCCGCCGAGCTCCGCGAGCCGCACCGCGTCGCACGGCACCTCGAGGAGGTCGCCGGCGCCTACCACAAGTGGTACGACCAGCGCCGCGTGACCCCGTTCGGCGACGAGGACGTCACCGACACGCATCGCACGCGCCTGTGGCTCAACGACGCGACCCGCCAGGTCCTCGCGAACGGGCTCGGGCTGCTGGGCGTCACCGCGCCGGAGCGGATGTGAGCACGCAGGAGGGCACGGCGACCGAGCAGCCGGCGACCGAGCGGCCGACCGAGCAGGCCGCGGCACGCGCGGTCCCGCCCCGGCTCGACCCCGCGGTCTGGCCGGCCACCGCGCGCGTGGGCGCCGACGGCGCCGTGAGCGTCGGCGGCGTCGACCTCCGCGCGCTCGCCGCCCAGCACGGCACACCCGCGTACGTGCTCGACGAGGCAGACTTCCGCACCCGCGCGCGCGGCTTCCGCACGGCGTTCGAGCACGCGTTCGCGCCGCTCGGCGTGGGCGTCGACGTGTACTACGCGGGCAAGGCGTTCCTCAGCGTCGCCGTCGCGCGATGGGCGCACGAGGAGGGCCTGCGGATCGACACGGCGACGGGCGGGGAGCTGGCCGTCGCGCTGCGCGCCGGCGTGCCCGGCGTCGACATCGGCCTGCACGGCAACAACAAGTCCGACGCCGAGATCGAGCGCGCGCTCGCGGCCGGCGTCGGACGCGTGGTGATCGACTCGCTCGCGGAGGTCGACCGCGTCGCCGACGCCGCCGCGCGGGCCGGGACCCGCGCACCCGTCATGGTCCGCGTCACGACCGGCGTCCACGCGGGCGGGCACGAGTACATCTCGACCGCGCACGAGGACCAGAAGTTCGGCCTGTCCGTGACCGGCGGTCAGGCGCTGGCCGCGCTGCGCGCGGTCCTCGGCCGCCCCGAGCTCGAGCTGCTCGGCATCCACTCGCACATCGGCTCCCAGATCCTCGACCCGTCGGGGTTCGAGGTCGCGGCGCGCCGCGTCATGGAGCTGCGCGCCGAGCTCGGCGCCCTCACCGGGCACCTCGTGCCCGAGGTCGACCTCGGCGGCGGGTTCGGCATCGCGTACGTGCCGGGCGACGTGCCGCTCGACCCCGATCGCGTCGCCAAGGACATGGCCGGGACCGTCGCCGAGGCGTGCGCCGCGCTCGGCACCGCGCCGCCGCGCATCTCGATCGAGCCGGGCCGCGCGATCGTCGGGCCCACCACGGTGACGCTCTACACGGTCGGCACCGTGAAGCCCGTGACGGTCTTGGCGAGCGGCGGACCGTCCGGCGACCTCGTCACGGGTGACGCCGGCGACGCCGCGGCGGACCGGCCGGGGGAGGACCTCGTGCGCACGTACGTCTCGGTCGACGGCGGGATGAGCGACAACCTGCGCCCCGCGCTCTACGGCGCGGCGTACACGGCCGCCGTCGTCTCGCGCGCCGCGCACGAGCGCACCGTGCCGGCGCGCGTCGTCGGCAAGCACTGCGAGAGCGGCGACGTCGTCGTGCGCGACGTCGAGCTCCCGGACGACGTCGCGACGGGCGACCTGCTCGCCGTGCCGGCGACCGGCGCGTACGGGCGGTCCATGGCGTCCAACTACAACCACGTCCCGCGCCCCCCGGTGGTCGCGGTGCGCGACGGCGTCGCCCGCGTCATCGTGCGGCGCGAGACCGAGGACGACCTGCTCGCGCTCGACCTGGGCTGACGCCCTCGGGCGTACCGCCGCGGGGCCGCGTCCACGGGCGGGACACCCCGACGGGCGCCGGACGGCCGCCCCTATCCTGGGTCCGCCCGCGGCCGTCCGGTCGTCGCGGGCCGCGCGGCCCGGCCCTCGCCGGCCGGTCGCGCACCACGGACCGGACGACGAGAGGTGGGCCCGGTGGCTGTCCCCGACGGCGCGGTGCGCGTCGCCCTGCTGGGTTGCGGCGTCGTCGGCACCGAGGTCGCGCGCCTCCTGCTGACGCAGGGCGACGACCTCGCCGCACGCGTGGGCGCACGGCTCGAGCTCGTCGGCATCGCCGTGCGGGACGCGTCGGTCCCGCGCGACCCGGTGGTCGACCCCGCGCTGCTGACCACCGACGCCGAGGACCTCGTGACGCGGGCCGACGTCGTGGTCGAGGTCATGGGTGGCATCGAGCCGGCCCGGGGCCTGCTCCTGCGCGCGATCGCGAGCGGCGCCGCGGTCGTGACCGCCAACAAGGCGCTCCTCGGCGCGGACGGGCCCACGCTCTACGCGGCCGCCGACGCGGCAGGGGTCGACGTCTACTTCGAGGCCGCGGTCGCCGGGGCCATCCCGCTCGTGCGTCCCGTGCGCGAGTCGCTCGCGGGCGACCGCGTCACGCGCGTCCTCGGCATCGTCAACGGCACGACGAACTACGTGCTCGACCAGATGACGACCACCGGGCTCGACCTCGACCAGGCCGTGAAGCAGGCGCAGGAGCTCGGCTACGCGGAGGCCAACCCGACCGCCGACGTCGAGGGCTACGACGCGGCCGCGAAGGCGGCGATCCTCGCGTCGCTCGCGTTCCACACACGCGTCGCCGTCGACGACGTGCACCGCGAGGGCATCCTCGCGGTCACGGCCGAGGACGTGGCGTGGGCGCAGCGCACCGGCCACGTCATCAAGCTCCTCGCGATCGCCGAGCTCGCACGGCCTGCTGCGGCGGACGAGGGGACGGCGGAGGGGCGTGGCGGCGAGGACGCGGGCCGGCGCGGCGTCGTCGTGCGCGTCCACCCGGCGCTCGTGCCGCTCGACCACCCGCTCGCCGGCGTCCACGGCGCGTTCAACGCGGTGTTCGTCGAGGCCGAGTCCGCGGGCGAGCTCATGTTCTACGGCCGCGGCGCGGGCGGCGCGCCGACGGCGAGCGCCGTGCTCGGCGACGTCGTCACGGTCGCCCGGCACCGCGTCACGGGCGGCAAGGGACCGGTCGAGTCGAGCTACGCCGAGCTGCCCGTGCACGGCGTCGGCGAGGCCCGCACGCGCTACCAGGTGCTGCTCCGCGTCGAGGACCGCCCCGGGGTCCTCGCGCAGGTCGCGCAGGCGTTCGCCGCCCGCGGCGTGTCGATCGAGGCCGTCCGCCAGGGCGTCGCCGCCGCGGGCGACGACGGCGCGCAGGCGGACATCCTCGTCGTCACCCACCAGGCCCGCGACGCCGCCCTCTCGGCGACCGTCGCCGACATCGCCGGCCTGCCGGTGGTCCGGTCCGTCATGTCCGTGCTGCGCGTCGAAGGAGCCTGAGTGGCCCACCAGTGGCGAGGCGTCATCGCCGAGTACGCCGACCGTCTCCCTGCCCACCTGACCGAGCGGGTCGTCACCCTGCGCGAGGGCGGCACGCCGCTCGTCCCGGCGCCCGCGATCGGCGAGCTCGTCGGCGCGGAGGTGCACCTCAAGGTCGAGGGCATGAACCCGACCGGGTCGTTCAAGGACCGCGGCATGACGACGGCGATGTCGGCAGCCGCCGCGCGCGGCGCGCGCGCCGTGGTGTGCGCGTCGACCGGCAACACGTCGGCGTCCGCGGCGGCGTACGCGGCGGTCGCGGGGATGACCTGCGCCGTCCTCGTGCCCGACGGCAAGATCGCGATGGGCAAGCTCAGCCAGGCGGTCGCGCACGGCGCGCGGCTGCTCCAGGTCGACGGCAACTTCGACGACTGCCTGGTCGCGGCGCGCAAGCTCGCCGAGGCCTACCCGGTCGAGCTGGTCAACTCCGTGAACCCGGACCGCATCGAGGGGCAGAAGACGGGCGCGTTCGAGATCGTCGACAGCCTCGGCGACGCCCCCGACATCCACGTCCTGCCCGTGGGCAACGCCGGCAACATCACGGCGTACTGGAAGGGCTACCGCGAGTACGCGGCAGACGGCCCGGCGACCCGCACGCCGGCCATGTGGGGCTTCCAGGCGGCCGGCGCGGCCCCGATCGTGCTCGGCCACCCGGTGACCGAGCCGGAGACCATCGCGACCGCGATCCGGATCGGCAACCCCGCGTCCTGGGAGCAGGCGATCGCGGCCCGCGACGAGTCGGGCGGCCTCATCGAGTCGGTCACGGACGAGCAGATCCTCGCCGCGCACCGCCTGCTCGCGAGCAGGGCGGGCGTGTTCGTCGAGCCCGCGTCCGCCTCGGGCGTCGCCGGCCTCCTCGCGCTCGCCGAGGCGGGCCGCGTGCCCGCGGGCGCACGGATCACCGTGACCGTCACCGGGCACGGGCTCAAGGACCCGCAGTGGGCGCTGCGCACGGCGGACGGCTCCGAGGTGCGGCCCGTCCGCGTCCCCGCCGACGTCGTCTCCATCGCCGACGCGCTCGAGCTGGGCTGACCGTGCGGCTCGGCAGCGACCACGTCCGGGTGCGCGTCCCCGCCACGAGCGCGAACCTCGGTCCGGGCTTCGACGCGCTCGGCCTCGCCGTCGCGCACTACGACGAGGTCGAGGTCAAGGCGCTCGGCAGCGCCGAGGTGACGGTGGACGTGAGCGGCGAGGGTGCCGGCGAGCTGCCGACGGGGGAGGACCACCTGGTCGTGCGGGCGATCCGGGCCGCGCTCGACGAGCTCGGTGCGCCCCAGGTCGGGCTGCACCTGACGTGCGTGAACCGCATCCCGCACGGACGCGGCATGGGGTCGTCCGCCGCCGCCGTCGTCGCGGGCGTGCTCGCCGCGCGCATGCTGGTCGCCGAGCCCGAGGTGCTCACCGACACCGTGGCCTTCCGGCTCGCGTCCGCGTTCGAGGGCCACCCGGACAACGCCGCGCCCGCGATCCTCGGCGGCGCGACCGTCGCCTGGACCGCGCCGGACGGGCCGCACGCGACGGCGCTGCCCCTGCACCCCTCGGTCACCCCCGTCGTGCTCGTGCCGCCGCACGCGTGCTCGACGTCGACCGCGCGCGGCGTTCTGCCGCCGACGGTCCCGCACGCCGACGCGGCCTTCACCGCCGGCCGCGCCGCGCTGCTGGTGCAGGCGCTGTGCCACCGGCCCGAGCTGCTGCTCGCGGCGACCGAGGACCGTCTGCACCAGGGGTACCGCGCGCAGGTCATGCCGGGGACGGCCGAGCTCGTGCGCGCGCTGCGCGACGCGGGGCAGGCCGCCGTCGTGAGCGGTGCCGGGCCCTCCGTGCTCGTGCTCGAGGACGTCACGCGTGGCGACGAGGGCGCGCGGGCTCGCGCGGGGCTCCTGGGGCCCGTCGCGGCGGACGGCACGACGCCCTCCGGCTGGCGCGTGCTGACCCCCGGTGTCGCGACCCGGGGTGCGCTCGCGGAGCGCCTCTGAGGGCGACCCGCCGAACGGGGGGCACCGTCGGCGGGTGGGGGCCGCGGTGCTAGGCTGGCAGCATCCCCCCGGCATCACGAGCGGTGCTTGCGCATCCATCTCAGCGCAGAAGCCGCCGGCCTGGAGGACCAAGCCACCAGTCAGCACGGTCGACCATCGGCGTACGACCTCCCGTGGCTTGACCCGACCGGACGACGAGTCCGGTACGACCATGCGGCCCACCGTCACCGGAGTGCAGGCCGCCGACGAGGGGGAAGGATCCTTCGTGTCAGAGACCATCGAGGCTGTGGACGACGCTGCTGCGGCAGGCACCGGACGCAGCACGAGCCGCGGCGCCGCGCTGTCGACGCTGCGGCTGCCCGAGCTCCAGGCGCTCGCCGCCGAGCTGGGCGTCCCCAAGACCTCCGCGATGCGCAAGAGCGACCTGGTCACCGCCATCCGTGAGCGTCGCTCCGGCGGGGCCGCGACGCAGCGTCCCGCCGAGAGGTCGACCAGCGAGCCGACGACCGAGAAGCAGGCCGCCGAGAAGCCGATCGCCGAGAAGCGGACCGCCGAGAGGCCTGCTGCGCAGGCGTCCGGCCTCGAGCTCGGCGAGCCGCAGGCGGCCTCCGCCGACCGCGGCTCGCGCCGCCGCGTGCGCGACGGCGACACCGCCCGCGCACCGCGGGAGAACGGTGCGGCGACGCTCGAGCTGGACCTGCCCGTGCGCACCGACGCGCCGCAGCGGTCCGCGGAGCAGCAGCCGTCCGGGCAGCGCGACCAGGACCAGCAGACCGGGCGGGACGAGGACGGCGGCGCCCGGCGCAGCCGTGGTCGCGACCGCGCGTCGGCCGGCTCCGGCGACGAGTCCGCCGACGAGCGCGCCG
>NZ_JACVQL010000241.1 GCF_019733465.1 Actinotalea ferrariae
GCACCTCGCGGAGCGGGCCGACACGTGGCGCGTCCGGCCGCAGCTCGCCGTGGACGCCGCCACCCTCGTGGAGGTCGCGGGCTGGCAGGGCCCGGGGGGCGTCGCGGCCGAGCTCGCCGCGCGCCCGACGGTGACGGTGCCGCGCCCGTACCTGCGGTGGGACCCGGTGCTGCCGCCCAGCCTCGTCGCGCGCACCCCGCTCGGCACCGGGGAGCAGCTCTCGCGGCTCGTGATCCGCAGCGGGATCGCCCCGACGTCGCCCGACGCGGCCGCGACGAGCGAGCGGCACGTGGTGCCGCCCAAGGCGACGCAGCTCGAGTGCGAGACGGCGGGCCTGTTCGACCGCGCCATGGGCTCGACCGACCCCGCCGAGCACCGCGCGGCCTACGCCGTCGCGCTGCGTGAGCGCGGGACCCTGCTCGACCAGCACGTCCCGGACCTCGACGCCCCCGGCCAGCTCGTCGAGCAGCCCGGGATCTCGCTGCACCAGCGGCCGGGCGCCGACCCGGACACGCTCGTGACGCTCGCCGACATCACGGCGAAGCGGGACACGCCGCTCGGCGAGGGGCAGTACGTCGTGCACGACGTCGACCAGCTCACGCTGCCCTACCTGGCCGACCCGTACGCGGCCGGCGTGGCGCTCGTGTTCTACGAGGCCGGCGCACCGCACGCGCTGCCCGAGCCGCGCGTGCTGCAGGCCGTCGTGCTGCCGTTCGAGGGCGAGTGGCCCCGCGTCCGCCCGTTCCGGCTCGTGGTGGAGCCCGCGACCGCCGCGACGCCCGGGGGACGGCCCGCGCTCGGTGCGCGCCTGGACGGCACGGCGATCCGGGTCGCGCTGCCGCCGGGCGAGCAGGTGCGCGTGGCGATGTCGTCGTCGCTGCGCCGGGCGGACCTCGACGCGTTCGGCCTGTGGCGCTCGCACCTCGCCTCGACGATAGACCCCGACGGCGACGGTGGCGCCACGCCCGAGGACGTCGTGGCGGCGGCGGTCCTGCTGCGTGCCGCCGAGTCCGGGTGGACGTGGTGGCTGACGCCGTCGGTCGACGTGCGCCTGGTGCACGCGGTGCCCGCGCCCGTGCGTCCGCCCCAGATCATGGCGCTGCGGCTCGGCATGCGTCCGCCGGGGCTGACCGTCGCGCAGCTCGCGGGTGTCGTCGACCTGCACGGCCCGAGCACGGACCGCCTGGTCGTGCGGGCGTCGTGGACCGAGGAGGTCGACGACGTCGCCGCGCCGGGACCCGTGACCGTGAGCCGTGACGACGTCGTCGTCAGCTCGGCCGTGAGCGAGCGCGAGGGGTTCGGGCTGCTGACGCTCATCGACTTCCTGCCGTTCGGCCCGACGGCCGACGCGCTGGCCCTCGCCGAGGGCGGGCTCGGGATGCACAAGGCGCTGCAGACGTTCCCGGACACGCACCACCGGCGCGTCACGTACACGCCGAGCGGCACGACGCGGTTCCGTGAGCTCTTCGCGGCCGAGGACGTCCCCGCCGACGACGACCCGGCACTGGCCGGCGCACCGGTCGAGCTCGTGATCCCGAGCTCGGCGCGGCCGGCGGCGCCCGACCTCGTCGACGCCGTCCCGCTGCTGCGCTGGGAGGAGTCGACAGAACCGGAGCAGCCCTTCGGCCTGCGGCGCACGCGGCGCTCGGGTGTGCGCCTGTGGCTGCGGCGCCCGTGGTACTCCTCGGGTGACGGCGAGCTGCTCGGCGTCGTGCTCGGGACCTCGGTCGAGCAGCCCGAGGGCACGGTCAGCCTCTGGGGCCGGGACCCCGTGCTCATCGGCGCACCGACGGGCAACGCGATGACTCCGCCCCTCGTCGAGCTCGGCCACCTCCTGCTGCAGTCGCAGGGCGCCGTCGTCGACCGTGCCGCGCGGCCCGTGCTGCCCGCCGCGCAGCTGCCGCTCGTCGACGTGCCCGCCGGCTCACCGTCCACGGCGACCGTGCTGGGCTACGCGGCGGAGTACCACCCCGGGCGGGGCCAGTGGTTCGTGGACGTGGCGGTCGACGACGGCCCGGCGATCTGGCCCTTCGTCCGGCTCGCGGTCGCCCGGTACCAGCCCGACTCGATCGCGGGCTGCGCGCTCTCGGCGGTCGGGCTCACGTCCTGGGTCCAGCCGCTGCCCACGCGCACGGCGACCGTCAACCGGCCCGACGACGACCGGGTCCGGGTGACGGTCAGCGGTGCGGTCGCGTTCCTCCGGGGTCTGCGCCGGGGCGACGACGGCCCGCAGGCGCCGCGCGAGGATTTGGACGCGGACACGCCGACGGCCGGGACGGCCGTCCTCGACGCGTTCCTCGCCGCGAGCCGGACCGTCCACGCGACCGTCCAGGTGCTGCCCGACGGGGCGAGCGACCTCGAGTGGGTCACCGTGGCGACGCGCCGCCTGCCCGCCGTCGGCGTCGGGCCCGACGGCTCCTACCGCGTCACCTGGAGCGGCGAGCTGCGGCTGCCCCCGGCCGCGAGCCGCGAGGTCCCGCTCGACCTGAGGACGCCCGGGAGCCAGCCACGGTGGCGGGTGCTGGTCGAGGAGCGCGAGCTCCTCGACGCCGACCCGGTCGACGAGCCGAACGTCTCCGGCTCGACGACCCGCGCCGCACGCGTGGTCTACGCGGACGCGATCCCGCTGTGAGCGGCTGTCCGAGGGTCGTCTCGGGGCGGCGCCATGCCTGAGGCGCCCCCTGACGGCGCCTTCCGGACCGGACCCTGGCCGGTCCTGCTGGCGGGACCGATGGTGCGACGGGTCACGCGCGAGCGCGCGCACGTCTTCCTCTGCACGTCGGTCGAGGCCAGCGCCCAGGTGCGGCTCTACGCCGGGCGGGCGAACCACGCCTCACCGGGCACGCAGGTCGCGGCCTCGGTCGTCACACCGCTCGACCGCATCGGGGCGCGCCTGTGGGTCGGGCTCGTCGCGGTCGACCTGCCGGACGACGTCGCCGACGGCGCCGTGCTCAGCTACGACCTGGTCGTCCGGTCGGGCGGCACCGACCGCGGCCTCTTCCGGCTCGGGCTGCTCGGCGGGTCGCGGGCGGCCGTGGGGGCGGAGCACGACGTGCGGCGGGCCGCGGTGCCCCTCGGCTACGCGGACGGGATGCTGCCGTCCTTCGTGCTCCCGCCGGCGTCCCCGGCCGAGCTCAGGCTCGTGCACGGGTCGTGCCGCAAGCCGCACGGCGGCGGCGCGACCGAGCCGGACGCGATCCAGCTCATGGACGCCGCGCTGCAGCGCGCGATCACCGGCGGCCCCGAGGCCGCCCGGGAGAGGCCGCAGCAGTGGTTCCTCACGGGGGACCAGGTCTACGTCGACGACGTCGCCGCGGGGCTCCTGGCCGCACTCACCGCGGCGGGACGCGAGCTGCTCGGCTGGGAGGAGGACGTCCCCGTCGTCATACCGGCGACCGAGATCCTGCTCGACCCCGGATGGCGGTCGCGGTTCCTCTCCCTCGACGGCGTCGACCTCAAGCGCGACACCGACGACGTGCCGAACGACTACTCCGGGAACCACCTCGTGCGGTTCGGCGAGTGGTGCGCCATGTACCTCTACGCGTGGTCCGACGCGCTCTGGGCGGTCGAGGGGGACGGGAGTCAGGCCACTGACGGCTACCGGCTCCCCGAACCCCCGTCGCGGTTCCCGATCGAGCGCCTGCAGTCGTTGCTCGACATCGCCGACCAGCTCGGCTTCATCGCGCTGCCCGCCCGCTGGGCGAAGGTGATCGACATCGCGGTGAAGCTCGACGAGTACGGGGGCAAGGTCGCCGCCCACTGGCGGGACACGGCCCCGAAGGCGCTGGGGTGGGCGTCGACCGCGGTCCTGGCCCGGCGCGCTCTCGCGAACGTGGCCACCTACACGATGTTCGACGACCACGAGATCACCGACGACTGGTTCCTCGACCGGCGCGTGACCAACCGGCTCAAGGGCCTCACGGAGACGGGTGGGCCGCGCACCGACGCCCGGAGCGAGGTCGGTCCGCGCCTCCTGCGCAACGGCCTGTCGGCGTACGCGGTGTTCCAGCACTGGGGCAACGTCCCCGAGGACTTCGCGCCCGGGCGCCAGGGCCGCCGGCTCCTGGACATGTGGCGGTACACGAGCCCGACGCGGCCCGGCGAGCTGGCGACGGTCACCGGAACCCGCGCCGCGGACGCCCTGCTCGGGATCCGCGGCGGGGACCCCGTCATCCCGGCGTCCGGTCGGCGCGAGGACTTCCCCCGGATCCGCTGGGACTACGCGGTCGGGTTCCCCGCGCACCGCCTCCTCGCGCTGGACACGCGGACGTGGCGTGCCTTCCCGACCGGGGCACCCATGACGTGGGCGTCCCTCGCGCCGCTCGTGGCGGACCCGCCCGGGCAGCCGCCGGACGCGGGCATCGCGCAGCTGCGCGCGCTGGGGGCGGCCTGGCTCGCGGTCGGGCAGCGCACCAGCCAGGTGGTCCCCGAGGCGTTCGGCCGCTTCCTGCAGGACGTGGTGACGCTCGCGGGTTCGGTCGGTGCGTCGCGCGAGCAGGCGGTCGACCAGGTCATGACGGCGGTCGGCCGTCTCGCCGACCTCGTCGACCAGGTGCCCGGCCGCCTGGCCCTGGCGGCGGGGGACCGGTGGGACCCCGTCGGCACCGCGACCCTCGTCCTCGCGCGGTCGGGTCACGCGGAGCTGCGGAGACGCCTGCTGGTCGAGCGCCTGTACCCGTCCGCGGCGGCCGTCATCACCACGGGGGCGCGCCTGATCCGCACCGTGGGGGACGTCGACCTCGGCATCGGCGGCGAGGCGCTCAACGAGGTGGTCCGCGCGCTCGCCGACGTGGTCGAGACCGCTGCCGTCGCGTCCACGACCGGCGTCGTGCTCGCCGCTCGCCGCGCCGTGGCCGACGCGGGCGCCGAGCTGTGGCCGGTCCTGGTGTCCGCGGCCGGGCAGCCGCTCCCTGCCGACGTCGACCTGGCCGGTGTCGCGCACGCGGCGCTCGTCGAGCTCGACCGCCTCTCCGCCGCCGTGGGCGTCGACCGCCTCGCCGCGGCGCTCTTCCGCGACGGCGGCAGCCGCCTCGCCGCAGGCCTGATCAGCACGCCGGCCCTCGTGTTCCAGGTCACCCGGCCGATCGCCGAGGTCGCGCCGGACGTCCCGGTGACGCTGCTGCTCTCGCCCGCACCCGTCTTCGGCAACCGCCTCGTCGAGGTGGCCCAGCGCGCACGTGTCGCGCAGCTGATCGCCCAGGGCCGGCCGGGCGAGGAGGAGATGGACTTCGAGACGTGGTCGGCGAACGTCCCGGCGATGACCGCGCTGTGCGAGGCCGCACGGGCGCTGCGGTGCGCCGTCATCCTCTCCGGCGACGTCCACTACGCGGGGTCGTCGGTCACCGACGTCGGTGTCAGGGGAGTCACGACGCGGTACGTCCAGCTCACCTCGTCGTCGACCCGGAACTCCGACGGGCAGACGCGCTTCCTCGGTCGGATGGACGACCTGCTCTACGACGACGACGGGCAGATCTTCCTGCTCCAGTCCGACTGGGCGGCGCTCCTCCCGCGCGGACGGTCGTCGCTCGCACAGCTCCGGACGATCGCCCGGGCGGAGCTGGACGACCGGGTCCAGGCGATCCTCGACACGGTCGACCTCGAGCGGCACTACGAGGACTTCCGGCAGTGGTTGGCCACCCCCATGAACCTCTCGGTGGAGGACGTCACCCGCACCGCCGCGCGCGTCGCGGCAGGCGCGGCCGTGACGGCCGAGCGCATGGTCACGGCGCCGCTCCACTCCGTGCGCGCGTGGGCGGGCGAGGCGGCCTGGCAGCTGTACAGCGCGGTGGAGATGCTGCGGCGGCTCGACGAGGACCCGATGCTGGCGATCTTCGGCGACTTCCTCACGGCGGGCCCGGCCGCTCGCGAGCAGCTGCTGCTGCTCTACCACGACCTCGGGCTGGACCCGCACGACGCGCTCGCGCTCGAGACGGTCCTCCTGCACGACCGCCGCACCGACCGCCTCACGCCGTACCCCGCGATGAGCGCGCGGGAGGTCACGCCGTCGCAGCGCGAGCGCACCAACGCCTGGCAGCGCCGCACGGTCGGTCACGCCAACGCGGGCTTCATCCGGTTCCGCACCCGCGGTGGCCAGGTGCTCGGCGTCGAGCACGAGCTGCGCTGGTACCCGGTCGACGACCCGCCCCGGGACGGCCCGTCGCCGCGGCTCGACTGGATCGGGTCCCTGCACGTGGCGGGGTGGCACCCGCACCCCGCCGACCTGGCGAGGCGGCCGTGAGCGACGACGTCGTCGGCATGCTGCTCGGCGAGCTGGAGGACCTGCTCGGTCCGCTGGTGCGCGTCACGGAGGCGCCCGACCCGCTGGTGGGGATCCGGCGGTTCCTGCGCGGCTGCGGCTGGACCGTCACGGAGGACGTGGACCCCGAGCCGATCGTCACCGGCATCAGCGCGCTCGTGGACGCCGTCACGGCGGCTCAGGACGGGCTCGACCCCGCGGACCTGGCGGCCTTCGTCGAGGCCCTCGAGGGTCTCGCCGGCCTCGTGACCGCGGTCGCGGACCTCGTCGACCTCATCGCGTCCGGCGGGCCGGCGGCACCGACCGACGACGAGCTCGCGGCGTTCGGGGAGGACGTGCTGCACACGCTGGCCGTCGGCTGGATCGCCCGCAAACGCGTGCTCGGCGACGTCGCGGGCGTCCTCCGGCTCGTCGCGCCCGTCGACGTGCCGGCCGCGACGGTCGGCGGGTGGCTCGAGCGGCGGGCGCACCGGGCCGTCCGGCTCCGTCCGGCGGTCGTCACGGACCTCCTCGCCGACCCCCTCGGGTACCTGCGCGGGATCGTCGTGCCGAACGACTGGGCCGCGTCCGTCGACGCCGCCGCGACCCACCTGTTCCTCGCGACGCACCTCTCGCCGCTGCTCGCGCGCGCGGGCGGGGCCTGGCGCACGCACCCCGACGCCCTGGCGGACGCCGCCTCGGTGCAGCAGCTCGCGCGTCGCGGCGTGATCGAGGTCGTGGCAGGGGTCGCCGACGACGCCGGGCGGGCGCGGTTCGGGACGGAGCTCGAGCTGTTCTCCGCCGCGGACACGAACGAGGCCGGGCAGACCGGCCCTGCCGTCGAGCTCGCGCCCTTCGGCGGCTACCAGCACACGCTCGTCACCGGCGGGTGGACCGTGACGCTCGGCGCCGCGGTCGCGCTCGGGGGCGTCGACGCCGGGGACTCCGCACCCGCGATCCGGATCTCGGGGGACGGCGTCGAGATGACGCCGTCGCTCGACGCGCGCCTCGACGTCGGTGCGCTCCTCGACCTCGACGCGCTGCTCGGCGGCCAGGGCACGCGGATCGAGCTCGGCACGCTCGACCTGGGCGCCTTCCTCGGCGTGCAGGGCGGTGACGCGGACATCGGCTTCTCGCTGGTCGCGACCGGCTCGCGGATCGTGCTCAGCGCCGCGGACCTCGGCGCAGCGGTCGCCGCGGTCGCCGCGTTCGAGAGCACGATCGAGGTCGACCTCGGCCTGCAGTGGTCGCTGCTGGGCGGGCTGCGGCTCGCCGGGAGTGCCGCCCTCGAGCTCGAGATCTCCGGCGGCATCGACATCGGCGGGGTCGTCACGCTCAGCGGGCTCCGCGTCCGGCTGGCCGTGGGCGAGCAGGTCTCGCTCGCTGCGGTGACGGACGTCAAGGTCAAGCTCGGGCCTGTCGCGATGTCCTTCGACGACCTCGGGCTGAGCCTGGTGCTGTCGTTCCCGCCCGAGGGCGGCAACCTCGGCGGTGCGGACCTGAGCCTCGCCCTCGAGCCGCCCAAGGGGCTCGGGGTCCGGGTCAACGCGGGCGTCGTGTCCGGGGGCGGCTTCCTCTACCTCGACCCGGACCGCGGCGAGTACGCCGGCGTCCTCGAGCTCACGTTCCCCGCGCTGTCGCTGTCCCTCAAGGCGGTCGGGATCTTCACCACGAAGCTTCCCGGGGGCGCCGAGGGCTACGCGTTGCTCCTCCTCGTCTACACCGAGTTCCCGTCGGTCCAGCTCGGGTACGGCTTCACGCTCGACGGCGTCGGCGGGATCCTCGGGATCCAGCACGGCATCAGCATCGAGGCGCTCCAGGCGGGGATGCGCACCGGCGCGCTCGACAACGTGCTCTTCCCGCAGGACCCGGTCGGCAACGCCCCCGCGCTCCTGGCCGACCTCAGGGCGATCTTCCCGCTGAGCCCCGGATCGCTCACGTTCGGTCCCGCGCTCCAGATCGGGTGGGGTGCCGGGATCGTCACCATCACGCTCGGCCTCGTGCTCCAGCTCGACGGGGTGATGGGACCGGGGGCGGGGGAGCCGTCGATCGCCCGGATCGTCCTGCTCGGCCAGCTCAAGGTCGAGCTGCCGCCCGTGGAGGGCGCCCCGGAGCTCGTGCGGCTCGTCGTCGACGTCCTCGGCTACTACGACGTCGCCGAGCAGGAGCTGGGCATCGACGCCCGCCTGCGGGACTCGCACATCGTGTCGCTGCCGCTGACGGGCTCGCTCGTCGTGCGGGCCCGCTTCGGTGACGACCCGGTCTTCATCATGGCGATCGGGGGCTTCCACCCGCGGTTCACCGACCTCCCGCCCGGGATCCCGCCGCAGGACCGTCTGGGCGTCACGCTGCGCTACGAGATCGTCACGGTGAAGATCGCGTGCTACACGGCGATCACGTCGAACTCGTTCCAGTTCGGCGCCGAGGTGAGCCTGCTCGTGGTGGCCGCGGCGTTCCGCGTCGAGGCCTACCTGGGCTTCGACGCGCTCTTCCTCTTCCAGCCGCGGTTCCACTTCGACATCGAGTTCCGCGTCGGCGCGTCGATCTCGTGGCAGGGCTGGGACCTCGCGGCCGTGCGGGTTCAGGGTCGCCTCACCGGACCGGGCCGGTGGGAGATCACCGGCTCGGCGTCGCTGAAGGTGCTCTTCTGGGAGATCTCGATCGACGTCGACGTCGGCTGGGGCGACGTGCCCCTCGACGCGCTGCCCGAGGTCGCCGTGCTGCCCCAGGTGCTCGCCGCGCTCACGGACCCGCAGGGCTGGCACGCGTCGCTCCCGGCCGGACGGCCCTACGTCACGCTGCGGCAGGTCACTGCCAGGCCCCTCCTCGTGCACCCCCTGGGCAGCCTCGAGGTCACGCAGAAGGTCGTCCCGCTCGGCGTCGCGGTGGACCGGGTCGGCAAGAGCCGTCCGAGCGACGGGAACCGGTTCGACCTGACGGCGGTCCGGTTCGGCACGCGGGCGGTGCCCCGCGCGCTGACGAGCGAGCACTTCGCGCGCGCCGAGTTCTGGCAGATCTCCGAGGGGGAGAAGCTCACAGCCCCCTCGTTCGAGCGGTTCGACGCGGGCGCGCGGTTCGGCACCACGGGCTTCGCGGTGCCCGCGGGGGCCGACGTCTCCTTCGACCCGGAGTACGAGACGGGCTACCTCGAGCAGCCCGACGTCGTGGAGATCGCGCTCGTGCCCGGGGCGTTCCTCGTGCAGCAGGCCGTGTGGGGTGCGGCCGCGACCTCCGCACTGCGACGGGCGGCCAAGACCGTCGGCGGGCAGGGGCTCGGCGTCGCCGTGGCCCCGAGCCGGCACGCCGTCGCGGACGCCGCCACGCTGACCGACCGGACCACCGCGGTCGCGGGGGTCGGCGCCCTCACCTGGACGGCGGCGCACCAGGCGGCCGGGGCGACAGGGCGGTTCGTCGTCGTCGAGGCGGTCGAGCTGGTGAGACGGCCATGACGCTGCGCTTCCTCCCGTGGACCCGGCGCGGCGTCGCCGGCGTGCTCGACGCCGTCGACGACGGCGGTGACCTGCCCGCACGGCCCGCCTTCCCCGTGACGCTCACGGTCAACGGCGCGGACGCCAGGGCCGACGTCGCCGCCTACGGCCCGGGCGACGTCACGGGCCTCGACCTCGACACGATCGTCCGGACGACGCCGCGTCGCTTCGCGACGGACGCCGCGCCGGACCTCCTCGTGGGTGTGGAGTTCGACCCCCCGGACCTGCCGTGGATGTTCACGCCGGCCGTCGCCGGGCCGGACCAGCGCCTGCGCCCGTGGCTCGTGCTCGTCGTCGTGACGCAAGGACCCGGCGTGAGCATCTCGGCCGGCGGGGCGCGGCCGCTGCCGGTCCTGACGATCGAGGCCCCGGCCGTCCCGGTCGACGAGGTGCCGGACCTCGCGGAGTCGTGGGCGTGGGCGCACACGCAGGTCCTCGCCGCGGACGCGACGGCCGACCTGACCGCCACGCTGGCCGATGACGACCGCACGATCTCGCGACTCCTGTGCCCGCGTCGGCTCCGGCCGGGCACGTCGTACTACGCGGCCCTGGTACCCGCGTTCGACGCGGGCGTGGCCGCCGGGCTCGGCGAGGACGCGTCCGACGGCCCGGTCGGTCCCGCGTGGACGCACGACGCGCTCGGACCGACGCTCAGGCTCCCGCTCTTCTACCACTGGGAGTTCACGACCGGACCCGCGGGGGACTTCGAGCAGCTCGCACGCCGGCTGCGGCCCGTCGCCCTGCCGGACTCCGTGGGCACCGCCCCGCTGCACCTCGGGGAGGCGCACCGGGCGCTGCCCGCGCTCGCGCCGCAGGACGCCGTCGTCGGCATGGAGGGCGCGCTGCGCTCGCCGCGCGGCGGCGCAGGCGCGGAGCCGGGCGCGGCGCTCGAGGCGTGGAC
>NZ_JACVQL010000242.1 GCF_019733465.1 Actinotalea ferrariae
CCGTCCGTCTCCGCGGCGACCTGGTCGCCGTCGCGCGGCTGCGGGACCACGGCGCCGTCCGCGGCCTCGTCGACCGGCGCGTCCGGCGCGCTCGCGTCACCCGCGTCGGTGAGGCCCTCCGCCGGGCCGGCCGTCCCGTCGCCGGTCGCGTCGTCGTGCTGCGCCTCCGGCGCCTCGTCCGTCACGGCCTCCGGTGCGTCCTCGAGCGCGGCGAGCGCCGCCTCGTCGTCCGCCGCGAGGTCGCCGTCGACGTCGACGTCCCGGTCACCCGCGACGACCTCGACCTGGTCCGGCACGCCGTGGTCCGACGAGTCCTGGGCCAGCTCGGCCCGGTCCGCCTCGTCCTGGTCCAGCTCGCCCTGCTCCCGCTCGGTCTCGTCCGTCTCGTCCGTCGCACGGAGGTCCGCAGCGACGAGGTCCGCAGCGGCGGTGTCCGCAGCGACGAGGTCGGCCGCGACGAGGTCGGCCGCGTCCACGTCGGTGAGCTCGGCGTCGTCGTCGCCCGTGGCCGCGACGCCGGCCGCGGACGCGGCGAACCGCGCCTCGACGTCGTCGGCGCGCTCGAGGATCGCGCGCGACGGCGCGCGGTCGTGGCCGAGGAGGTTGCGCAGCTCGTCGAGGTAGGACGTGATCGACTCGCGCTGACGGTTGAGGTCCTCGACCTGCCGGGCCGCGCTCGTGCGCTCGCGCTCCGCCTCGGTCATGGCCTCCGACAGCGTGCGCTCGGCGTGCTCGCGAGCCTCGGCGACCACGCGGTCGGCGTTGCGGCGCGCGTTCGAGAGCAGGTCCTTAGCGTGCGCGTCGGCGTCGCGACGGATCTTCTCGGCCTGCTCCAGCGCGTTGGCGACGCGCTGCTCGGCCTCCGCGGCGTGCGCCTCGGCGTCCGCCACCAGGCGCTCGGTCGCCGCGCGCGCGGTCTCGTGCCGCTCGGCGTCGGCGCGCTCCGCCGCCTCGCGCCGCGTGGCGATGTCCACCTCGGCGTCGGCGAGCAGGCGGCGCACCTGGTCGCGGATCGCCTCCGCCTCCTGGGTCGCCGTGCCGGTGAGCTCGGCCGCGGTGCGCCGCGCCTCGGTGAGCAGGCGGTCGACCTCGAGCCGGGTCGTCTCGCGGAGCTCGGTCGTCTCGCGCTCCGTCGTGCCGCGCAGGTCGCTCGTCTCGCGCTCGGTGGTCTCGCGCAGCTCGGTGGTCTCGCGCTCGGCCGTCGCACGCAGCTGGGCGACCTCCCGGTCGGCCGTCTCGCGCAGCTCGGCGGTCTCGCGCTCGGCGCCCGCGCGGAGCTCGGTCGCGTAGATCTCGGCCTCCGCACGCAGCGTGGCGACGTCCTCCGCGGCGGCGTTGCGCTCGACGGTGAGCTCGTCGGCCACCGCCGAGCGCTGCTCGGCGACCTCGCGGTCCGCGGTGGCGCGGACGAACGCGGCGTACTGGTCGGCCTCGGTGCGCAGCGCCGTCGCCTCCGTCTCGGCGCGCTGCAGGACGCCGCGCGCCTCGCGGTCCGTCACGGCCCGCACGGTGTCGGCGTACTCCTGCGCATCCGCCCGCATGGCCGCGACCGCGGCCTCGGTGCGGGCCTGGAGCTCGGCCGTCTCGGTCTGCACCTGCGTGCGGAGCGAGGCGGCGTACTGCTCGGCGTCCGTCCGGAGCGCGGCGGTCTCGGCCTCGGTCGTGCGGCGCAGCTCGGACGTCTCGGCGTCCACCGTGGCGCGCAGGTCCTGCGCGTAGCGGTCGGCCTCCTCGCGCGCCCGGCTGGTCTCGGCCTGGGTCGTCGACCGGAGCTCGGCGGCCGTCTGCTCGGTCGTGACCCGGAGCTCGGTGGTCTCGCGCTCGACGGTCGCCCGCAGCGTGCCGAGCTCGCGCTCCAGGCCGGTGCGGCGCTCGTTCTCCTCGGTGGTGATCGCGCTCGAGATGCGGGCCGCCTCGCGCTCGGCGGAGCCCACGAGCTCCTCGGCGCGGCGCTGGGCCGCGGTCAGGGTGCTCTCGGCCTCCGCGTTCGCGGTGCTGCGCACCTCCTCGGCCTCGCGCCGTGCGGTCGCGAGCATCTCGGCGACCTCGTTCTCCGCCCGGGCGCGGAGCTGACCCGCCGAGAGCTTGGCGCGCGCGAGGGCGTCGGACGCCTGGGCGTTGGCCTGCGCGAGAAGGTCCGAGGACTGCTCCTCGGCCGAGCGCAGCAGCTGCTCGATCCGCGAGCCCAGGCCCGAGTACGTCGGGCGCTCGGCCTCGCGCAGCTGCCGGTGCGCCTCCGAGAGCTCCCCGGCGACCTGCATGGCGCGCGCGTCCAGCTGCTCGACCTGCGTCCGTGCGTCGTTCAGCTGCTGCTCGAGCGCCTGGAGCCGCTGCTCCACCTGCGTGCGCTCGTAGCCACGCATGACGACGGGGAAGAGCGATCGCTCGTCGGGCACGAAGACCTCCTGGAGGTGCACGCGAACGTGCACGGGCGTGTGCGGCCGGCCGCCTGCGCACCGGCGGGGCCCCGTGGCGGACGAGCCGGCCCGGACGTCCCTGCCGAGCGCGCGGCGGAGTCACGGCCAGGGTAACGGTCCGTCACGACCGGCCACAGCCCGTCCGTGGACCGGCCGGACGCCCGGCGCCACGGCCGGGGGAGCGGGGGGTGGCGACGGTCGCCACCGCGAAGCCCTGCACGGCCTCCCCTATGGTGGATCGTCACGTCTGAAGGGACGGTCCGTGCTGCAACGTGCTCTCGCGTCGCTGCTGTGCCTGCTCGGCGCAGCCGCGATCGGCCTGGGGATCGCCTCGGCCACGGCTTGGCGACCCTCCGACACGCTGGCCGCGACGGCCCGCGCCGGGGAGGGCGCGACCCTGCTCGTCACCGAGCCGGGCGTGCTGGACCTCGCCGCCGAGGACGTCACGATCCGCGCCACCGCGCAGGGCGACACCCCCGTCGTCCTCGCGATCGGGCGGACGGCGGACGTCGAGGCCTGGGTCGGCGACGACGCGGTCACCCGGGTCACCGGTCTCGCCGACCGCGAGACCCTGCGTACCGAGGACGTCGAGGCGGCCGCACCGACGGAGCCCGAGGCGGGGGACCCGGCTGCACCTGTCGACCCGGCTGCACCTGTCGACCCGGCTGCGCCTGTCGACCCGGCCGCGCCGCCCGTCGAGGAGCCCGTCATGCTGCCGCCCGACCCGACGGGGTCCGACCTGTGGCTCTGGGAGGCGAGCGGCGAGGGCGAGGCCGAGCTCGAGTGGTCGGCGCAGGACGGCCGCTGGAGCCTTCTCGTGGCGACGACGGGCGAGGACGCCGCGTCACCCGCCGTGACGCTCACGTGGCCGCAGGTCGTGACGACGCCCTGGTACCGCCCGGGCGTCGTCGTCGGCACGCTGCTGCTGCTCGCCGGCATCGCCTGGTGGGCGCTCCTCCTCGTGCGGTCGCGCCGCGAGCCGGCGGCCGCGCCGGCCGTGCCCGCGTCGACCGGGGCCTCGTCACCCGCGACCGGCACGGCGATTGGGTCCGCGGCGACCGCATCCGCCGAGGTCGGGTCGGCGGCGACTGGCTCTGCAGCGTCCGGATCGGCGACGACCGGCTCTGCAGCGTCCGGGGCAGCCGGGATCGGTGCCGCAGCGGGTGCCGGGGCGCTCCGGCCC
>NZ_JACVQL010000243.1 GCF_019733465.1 Actinotalea ferrariae
CGCGTCGTCCGTGCGCAGGCGCCGCAGGGCGTCGACGGCGACGTCGACCGACTCCACGGCGACGGCGTCGGCCGCCGCCCCGAGCGCGGCGGCGATCGCGTCCTCGTAGCCCGGCTCGACGCCGAGCAGGGCCGCGACGGAGCCGAGCGTGCCCGGCAGGTCGTCGGCCGCGAGGAGGGCGCCCGCGCCGTCCTTGCGGACCAGGCTCATCTCGAGCGCCTCGACGCGCGCCGTCCACGTCGCGCGCTCGCGCTCGGCGGTCCGCTCCGCCTCGCGCAGCGTGGCGAGCGCAGCTCCCGCCGCCTCGAGCGCCTCGACGGCCGCCTCGTGCTCGGCGTCCAGGCCCTCCTCGCCCTCCTCGACGCCCGCGACCTGGGACTCGAGGGCCGTGAACTCGACGCTGGCCTCGTGGCCACGCCGCTCGGCCGCCGTCAGCGCCTCACGCAGCCGCCCGATCTCCGACTCCGTCGCCTCGAGCCGGCTGCGGCGCGCAGCCACCTGGCCGGCCAGGCGGGCGAGCCCCTCGCGCCGGTCGGCGACGGCGCGCTGGAGCGTCGCGACCCGCCGCTCGGCGTCCTGCGCCTCCTTCTCGGCCTCCGTGCGGTGCGCGGTGGCCGCCTCCACGGCGACGCGGGCGAGCTCCACCTCGGTCGCGAGCTCGGCCTCGGCCGCGCGCGCTCGCTGCGCCTGGGCGTCGAGGTCGTCGGGGTCGCGTCCGCCGGGCTCGGCGTCGCGCTCCGCCGAGCCCAGGAGCCGCAGGCGCTCCGCGGCGAGCGTCTGCGTCCCGCGCAGGCGCTCGCGCACCGACGAGAGGCGGTACCAGACCTCGCTGGCCTCGGACAGCTCGGGGGCCGCCGCGGCGGCGGCGGTCTCGAGCGCGGACAGGCGCGTGCGAGCCTCGGCGAGGCCCGCCTCGACCTCCGCCCGACGCGCCTTGAGCGCCGTCTCGTCGGCGATCTCCTGCTCGAGCGTCGCGGTCAGCTGCGCCAGGTCGTCGGCGAGCAGGCGCGCACGCGCGTCGCGCAGGTCGGACTGGACCGTCTGCGCCTTGCGGGCGACCTCGGCCTGACGCCCCAGCGGGCCGAGCTGCCGCCGGATCTCCGCCGTGAGGTCGCCCAGGCGCGTGAGGTTCGCCTGCATCGCCTCGAGCTTCCGGAGCGCCTTCTCCTTGCGCTTGCGGTGCTTGAGGACGCCCGCGGCCTCCTCGATGAAGCCGCGCCGCTCCTCGGGCGTCGCGCGCAGCACGGCGTCGAGCTGGCCCTGGCCGACGATGACGTGCATCTCGCGGCCGAGGCCCGAGTCCGACAGGAGGTCCTGGATGTCCAGGAGCCGGCAGGCCGAGCCGTTGATCGCGTACTCGGAGCCGCCGCTGCGGAACAGCGTCCGCGAGATCGTCACCTCGGTGTACTCGATCGGCAGCGCGCCGTCGGAGTTGTCGATGGTCAGGCTCACCTCGGCCCGGCCCAGCGGGGGGCGGCCGGAGGTGCCGGCGAAGATGACGTCCTCCATCTTGCCGCCGCGCAGAGACTTCGCGCCCTGCTCCCCCATGACCCAGGCGAGGGCGTCGACCACGTTCGACTTGCCCGACCCGTTGGGCCCGACGACGCAGGTGACCCCCGGCTCGAAGCGCAGGGTCGTCGCGGACGCGAACGACTTGAACCCGCGCAGGGTCAGGGTCTTGAGGTGCACGGGGCGAGCCTACGGGCGCACGAGCGGGTCACCCGTCACAGGGACGGGAACCACAGGCCGATCTCACGGGCCGCCGACTCGGGCGAGTCCGACCCGTGCACGAGGT
Organism: Actinotalea ferrariae; assembly: GCF_019733465.1. Taxonomy (GTDB): domain Bacteria; phylum Actinomycetota; class Actinomycetes; order Actinomycetales; family Cellulomonadaceae; genus Actinotalea; species Actinotalea ferrariae_A. The sequence continues at coordinate 1,796 of NZ_JACVQL010000243.1, forward strand.
TCTCCGTCACCGGCTTGCCCCAGTCGCGCCCCAGGTCGCCGCGGATGGTCCCGGGCGCGGCCGTCGTCGGGTCCGTGGTGCCCGCGAGCACGCGGAAGCCCTCGATGACGCGGTGGCCCTCGACGACGGCGGCCAGCACGGGGCCGGAGCTCATGAACGCGAGCAGCGGTGCGTAGAACGGCTTGCCCTCGTGCTCGGCGTAGTGCGCGCCGAGCAGGGCGTCGTCGGCGGTGCGCAGCTCGGCCGCGACGAGCGTGTAGCCCTTCGCCTCGATGCGGCGCAGGACCTCGCCGACGAGGCCCCGGCGGACGCCGTCGGGCTTGATGATGACGAGGGTGCGTTCCGCCTGGCTCATGGCGGCAACCCTAGCGGTGGCGCGGACCCGGCCGGACCCGCTGAACCTCAGCCCGAGGCGGCCGCGACGCGTTCGGCACGCTCGCGGTCGATCCGGCCGCCCAGCCGCAGAGCCACGATCCACAGCACGGCGAAGATCGCGCCCACGACGAACATCATGGGCACGGCGACGCCCGTCGCGAGCACGGCCAGCTGGAGCACCGAGCCGGCGACGTACCCGGCCGCGGTGCGCAGCAGCCCGGACGAGAGCACGAGCGAGAGCGCGAGGGCGCCCGCGACGCCCCACACGACCGACGGCGGCGCGACCCGCAGGCCGAAGGCCACGAGCGCCGCGAAGCCGACGACGAACGCCTCGAGCACGAGGATCGTCGCGGCGAACTGACGGCGCGCGGACCTGGTCCGGGCCGGCGGTGCGGCGGGGTCGGGGGCGGCGGGATCGGGCACGGCGGCCACGCTACCCGCGTGGCCGCCGTCCCTGTGCCGGACGCCGGCGTCACCCTGGGCACCGCGCTGGGTGAGGCCCCGGGTGACGCGCGGGGCGACGCGACCCGGCTGGCCGGCCGGGCCCGTCCCCGCAGTCAGTCCCGGGCCTCGCTCACCTGACGCTCGCGCGCGTCGACGTCGGACGCCGCCGAGCCCTCGAGCACGACCACCTCGTCCTCCGCCCTCGCAGGAGCGGCAGCGGGCACCGTCGCCTGGCCCGCCCGGACGTCGTCGCCCGCGACGGCCTCGCCGCGCGCCACCATGCCGGCGACGTCGGACAGCGCGACCTCCTTGAGGAAGAGCGTGAGCAGGAAGCCCAGCGCGAGCACCGGGACGAGGTACCAGAACGCCGGGGCCAGCGCGTCGGCGAACGCGTCGACCACGCCCTCGCGCAGCTGCTCGGGCAGCGCGTCGAGCGCCGCGGGCGTCAGCGACGCGGGCCCGCTCTCGCCCGCTCCGGCCGGCACGCCGGCGAAGAGCGGCTCGAGGCGGTCGCTCAGCCGGCCCGTGAAGACCGTGCTGAAGAGGGCGACGCCGACCGCGGCGCCGATCTCGCGGAAGAAGTTGTTGGCGCTCGTCGCCGTCCCGAGCTCGTGCGGGTCGACCGAGTTCTGCACCGCGAGCACGATCGTCTGCATGACGAGCCCGAGCCCGGCGCCCAGGACGAAGATCATCGTGCCGAACAGCAGCATCGAGATGTCGCCCGTGAGGCGCGTCATCCAGATCAGGCCGAGCGTGGAGATGAGCATCCCCGCGATCGGGTACATCCGGTAGCGCCCGGTCTTCGTGATCGCGATGCCGGACCCGATCGCCGTCGCCATGACGCCGACCATCATCGGCAGCAGGAGGAAGCCGGACTCGGTCACGCCCGCGCCGGTCGCCATCTGCAGGAACGTCGGCAGGAAGGTCAGCGCGGCGAACATGCCCATGCCGATGATGAAGCCCACCGAGGTCGCGATCGCGAAGGTCGGGTTGCGGAAGAGGTGCAGCGGCAGCAGCGGCTCCTCGGCACGACGCTCGACCATGACGAAGGCGACGATCGCGACCACGGTCAGGGCGAGAAGGCTCTGCAGGCGCCAGTCGGCCCAGTCGTAACCCGTGCCGCCGGAGAAGCTCTCCCAGCTGGTCACGAGCACGAGGCCGGACGTGCCGAGCACCATGAGCACGATGCCGGCGACGTCGATCCTGCGGCCCGAGCGGTGCGTCGGGAGCTTGAGCGCGAACCACGCGACGACGAACGCGCCGATGCCGATGGGCACGTTCAGCCAGAAGGCCCAGCGCCACGTCAGGTGGTCGGTGAAGAAGCCCCCGAGGAGCGGGCCGATGACGGCCGCGATGCCGAACAGCGCGCCCATCGGCCCCATGTACTTGCCGCGCTCCTTGGCCGGCACGACGTCCGCGATGATCGCCTGGGACAGGATCATGAGGCCGCCGCCGCCGAGCCCCTGGATCGCGCGCCACGTCACGAGCTCGCCGAAGCTGCTCGCGAGCGCACCGCCGATCGAGGCGAGGGTGAACAGGCCGATCGCGACGAGGAACGGCCAGCGCCGGCCCCACAGGTCGCCGAACTTGCCGTAGAGCGGCATGACGATCGCGATCGCCAGGATGTAGGCCGTCATGACCCAGCCCTGGTGCTCGACGCCGTCGAGCTCGCCGACGATGGTCGGCAGCGCCGTCCCGAAGATGGACTGGTCGAGCGAGGACAGGAACATGCTCGCCATGAGTGCGCCGAAGATCAGCCAGATCGTGCGGCGGTCGAGGACGACGAGCGGCGCCTCGGAGGTGGGGGGTGGGGCGGTGGCCATGGAGGTCCTCGGTCGTGTCGGTGCGTGGGCGGTGGTGCTGGGGGTGGGACGCGCGTGTCCCGGGTGGACGTCAGCAGGCGGGAGTCAGGAGAGCGGTGCCTCGCGCATGAGCTCGCGCAGCTCGCGGATCACGTGCGGCACGCCGTCCTGGACCGGGCCCTCCTGTCCGGAGGCCTCCCAGGTCGCGAACGTCGCGCGGGTGAGGGCCATCACGAGGAGGGTGAGCAGCTCGACGCGCGGCGCCCCCGGCTCGACGCCCAGGCGCGCGGCCACGAGCGCCGCGATCTCGGCGTGGTGCCGTTCGAACGCGAGCACCTGGCGGGCGAGCAGCCGTGGCTCCCGACGCGCGAGCGCCATCGCGCACGCGATGCGTTCGCGGCTGGGGTGCGGGCGGTCGACCAGGGCGACGACGAGCCGCTCGAGGTCCTGCGGCAGCGAGCCCGTGGGCCCCCCGGCCGCGAACGTCGCGGTGACCTCCGGGTCGAGCACGAAGGGCTCGAACGCCAGCACGGCGTCGTCCTTCGACTCGAAGTAGTTGAAGAAGGTCCGGGTCGAGACCCCGGCGTGGGCGCAGATGCCCTCGACCGTCACGCCGTCGAGGCCGTGCTCCTCGACCAGCACGTGCGCCGCATCGATGAGGGACTCGCGCCGCGCGCGCTTCTGCCGTTCCCGCAGACCGGGGACGGACTCGCCGCCGTTCACGGGGGGCGTCCCCGGGGTCTCCGGCGCCACGAGGTCGGTCTGCACGAGTGCAACGTTACGTTCGATGAAATGTTGCAGTCAATGCAGCGTGACGCTTCTCACCCGGTGCTCTTGCACCGAAGTGCGCTCAGGGCGACGTCGCGCCCGCCTCGCCGAACCCGCTCTCCAGCAGGGCGACGACGCCCTCGACCGCCTCGGCCGCACCCTGCCCCTGCGCCTCGACCGTGAGCGTGGACCCGCCGGCCGCCCCGAGCGCCATGAGGGCGAGCACGCTCGACCCGTCGACGCCCTGGACCCGCACCGGGACGCCCGCGTCGGCGACGTGCCGGGCGAGCAGGGCCGCCGGACGCGCGTGGAGCCCGAGCGGGTTGCGGAGCACTGCCGAGGCACGCACCACCTCGCCCTCCGCCGCCTCGGCGGCGTCGCCCGGGCC
>NZ_JACVQL010000244.1 GCF_019733465.1 Actinotalea ferrariae
CCGGCGGGACGCCGGCGCTCACTCCGGCGCGCCGCCCGACGCGCGCTCGGCCGCCTGCTCGGCCTCGGCGTTGGCGCGCACGGCGGCCTCCTCCTCGGCCCGGCGCTGCGCGTCGCGCTCGTGCACGATCCGCACGGCCTCGTCCGGGTCGTCGACCAGCTGGACGAGGTCGAGGTCCTTCGCGCTGATGGTCCCGCGGTCGAGGACCGGCCCGCGCAGCCAGTCGAGCAGGCCCTGCCAGTAGGAGGTGCCCACGAGCACGATCGGGAACTCGGTGACCTTGTGCGTCTGGACGAGGGTCAGGGACTCGAAGAGCTCGTCGAACGTGCCGAAGCCCCCGGGCAGGACGACGAAGCCCTGCGCGTACTTGACGAACATCGTCTTGCGGGCGAAGAAGTAGCGGAAGTTGACCCCGAGGTCGACCCACGGGTTCATGCCCTGCTCGAACGGCAGCTCGATGCCCAGGCCGATCGAAAGACCGCCCGCCTCGGCCGCGCCGCGGTTGGCGGCCTCCATGATCCCGGGGCCGCCGCCGGTCATCACGGCGTAGCCGGCCTCGACCAGTCCCCGCCCGACGGCGACGCCCAGCTCGTAGTCCGGGTGGTCGGGCTTCGTCCGGGCGGACCCGAACACGCTCACGGCGGGCCCGACCTCCGCGAGCGCCCCGAAGCCCTCGACGAACTCGCTCTGGATCCGCATGACCCGCCACGGGTCCGCGTGCACCCACTCGGCACCGCCGCCGCGCGCGAGGAGGTTCTGGTCGCTGGTCGTGCGAGGTACCTGCCCGCGCCTCAGGAGCACGGGTCCTTTGCGGTAGGTGCCGTCGTGGTCGCTCATGCCACCGACTCTAGGAGGTCAGCCAGGCCTGGAGCCCGGCGAGGCAGCCCGTGATCTGGTCGACGGGGCAGCGCTCGTCGTCGGCGTGCGCGAGCGTCGGGTCGCCGGGGCCGAAGTTCACCGCGGGGACACCCAGCGCGGAGAAGCGCGCCACGTCCGTCCACCCCTCCTTCGCCGCGGGCGGACGACCCGTGAGGCCGCTGACCGCGGCGGCGAAGGACGCGGCGGCCGGGTGGTCGAGGCCGGGGCGCGCCCCGGGTGCCCCGTCGGTGAAGGTCACCTCGAAGCCGTCGAAGACCTCGCGCACGTGGTCCTGCGCGCCCTCGAGCGTGAGCGCCGGCGCGAAGCGGTAGTTGACCGTCACGACGCACTCGTCCGGGATGACGTTGCCCGCGATGCCGCCGCGGATGCCGACGGCGTTGAGGCCCTCGCGGTAGACCAGCCCGTCGACCTCGACGGCGCGCGGCTCGTAGGCGGCGAGCCGCGCGAGCACCGGGGCTGCGCCGTGGATCGCGTTGACGCCGAGCCAGGCGCGCCCCGAGTGCGCGGCCCGGCCCGTGAGCCGGACCTCCGCTCGGAGCGTGCCGTTGCAGCCGCCCTCGATCGCCCCGGCGGTCGGCTCGCAGAGCACCGCGAGGTCGCCGCGGACCCAGTCGGGGTGCTCGCGGACCAGACGGCCGAGGCCGTTGCGGTCCGCGTCGACCTCCTCGTTGTCGTAGAAGACCCACGTCACGTCGCGCGTCGGCGCCTCGAGCGTCGCGGCGAGCACCAGCTGCACCGCGACGCCGGCCTTCATGTCCACCGACCCGCGACCCCACAGCTCGGTCCCGTCGGGGCCCGGCCGCAGCTCGCTCGGCACGTTGCCCGCGATGGGCACCGTGTCGAGGTGGCCCGCGATGACCACGCGCTCGGCGCGGCCCAGCCGCGTGCGGGCGACGACGGCGTCGCCGTCGCGCAGCACCTCGAGGTGCGCGCGACCCTGAAGGGCCGCCTCGACCGCGTCGGCCAGCGGGCCCTCGGTGCCGCTCACGGACGGGATGTCGCAGAGGAGCCGCGCGAGCGCGACGACGTCGCCGGTCAGCGGCAGCGGGGTGGTCGCCATGGCGGGACCCTATGCCGTCTCGCTGGGCAGGACGCCCGACGCCCGACATCTAGGCTTGACGCCATGACGCGCACCGCCTGGGGGCACGGCCTCGCCACCGTGACGCACGACGGCACCGTCCTCGACGTGTGGTACCCGCAGCCCGCGCTCGGCCTCGCACCGTCCGACGGCTCGGACGAGGAGGCCAGGGCTGCGCTCCGCGGTCTCGAGCGCTCCGACGACGCGCGCCGCGTGCGCACGCAGGTCGTCACCACGGAGATTGACCTCGACGAGGCGCCCGCCGGCACGGCGGACGCGTACCTCCGCCTCCACCTGCTCTCGCACCGCCTGGTGCGCCCGCACGGGCTCGCCCTCGACGGGCTGTTCGGTGTGCTGCCGAACGTGGTGTGGACCGACCGCGGTCCGTGCGCGGCCGAGGACTTCGAGGCGACGCGGCTGCGGCTGCACGCCGCGCACGGCGCCGCGCCGCGCGTGCTGGGCGTCGACAAGTTCCCGCGGATGGTCGACTACGTGCTGCCGAGCGGTGTGCGCATCGCCGACGCTGACCGCGTGCGGCTCGGCGCCCACCTGGCCGAGGGCACGACCGTGATGCACGAGGGGTTCGTCAACTACAACGCGGGCACGCTCGGCACCTGCATGGTCGAGGGGCGCATCTCGCAGGGCGTCGTCGTCGGCGACGGCAGCGACGTGGGTGGTGGCGCGTCGATCATGGGGACGCTCTCGGGTGGCGGCCGCGAGACGATCACGATCGGCCGGCGGTCGCTGCTCGGCGCCAACTCCGGGCTCGGCATCCCGCTGGGCGACGACTGCGTCGTCGAGGCCGGCCTCTACCTGACCGCGGGCACGAAGGTCACGCTCGTCGGCACGAGTCAGGGCACGGGTGACGGCACAGACGGGGGCACGCGCGAGGGCACGGACGAGGGCAGCACCGTCGTCGCCGCGCGCACGCTCGCGGGCCGGGACGGCCTGCTGTTCCGGCGCAACTCCCTCACGGGCGCCGTCGAGGCGATCGTCCGCGCGGGCACCGGTGTCTCGCTCAACCCGGACCTGCACGCCAACTGATGCCCGCACGTCCCCCCGCCCCGCGGCCCGGCGCCGTCCCGCCACGCCCGGGCAAGGGCGACACCGGCGCGTCGCCGAGCCGCCCGACGCCCACCCGGCAGGCGTCGGGCCGGGCC
>NZ_JACVQL010000245.1 GCF_019733465.1 Actinotalea ferrariae
GCCCCAGGCCCCAGGCCGCGAGCACGACGGCGACGAGCGCGGTCGGCAGCAGCAGTCGCCACGGGGCGTCCGGCACGGCGTCGCCCGCCCACTCCTCGGGCCGCCACAGGCGCGCCGTCGCGAGCGCGGCACCGACGAGGCCCGAGCCGAGCGCGAGCGCCGGCCACGGGTGCCGGGTCCGCGAGGCGGCCGAGTAGAGCAGCACGGTGAACGCGAGCGAGCTCGGCAGGAGCACGGGCGGGACGCGCTGCCCGGTGACGCCGACGGAGCCGTCGCCCGGGAGGTCCGGCAGGACGACGAGCACGAGCATGGCCGCGCAGCACACCGCGTACGCCGCGCGCGGCCAGGTGCGGCGGCCGGCCACCGCGAGGTGCAGCGCGACGACGGCCACGACGAGGGCCGCGCGCACGTCGCCCGGTGCGCCGTCGGCGAAGACGATCGACGTCGTGCCGAACGCGACCCCGAGCGCGACGGCGAGCCCGGCGTCGGGCAGCCACGGACGCGCGCGCACCCACGCGTCGAGCCCCGCCGGCGACGCGTCGCGCCGCGGCGCCGACCGCCCGGCGCTCCGCTCGACGTCCGTCCCGCTGCCCACGGGGCGACCGTACCGACCGGCACGACGTCGACCGTCACCCTGCAGGATGACGGCCGTACGCCGCGGAGCGGCTACTCGGCCGCGCCCATCACGAGGCCCTCGATCGTGTGCTTCTGGGTGATCGGGGTCAGCTCGTCGACGACGGGGCAGTGCAGGTGGTCGCGCACCTCCTGCGGCAGGGCGGCCCAGTACCCCTTCGTCACGGCGAGGTCGTGGTGCTCGGCGTTGCCGGCGCCCGGTGCGTCGACGCCGAGCACGAGCACGGGCCGGTGCTTCTGGGAGTGGTTGGTCGTGCCGCGGTGGATGGTCAGGGCCGACCGGGCGGAGATGTCCCCGCGCTGCGGCATCTTGCGCACGGCGAGGGACCGGTACCGCTCGTAGTGGCTCCTGGGCGGGAACATGCCGTGCTCGAACTCGGGGCTGTCGTCCCACTGCGTGCCGGGTGCGATCTCGAACGGCCCCATGTCCTCGGTCGTGTCGACGCACGTGAGGTTGAACGCGAGCGACGTGAGCCGGTGGTCGCGACGCGTCTCCTCGGGCATCGGGAAGTCGCGGTGCCAGGGCTGGTCGACCGCACCCGGGTACGGGGTGTCGAACCCGACCTCGACGATCTCGTAGTCGTCGCCGAGCACCGCGCGGCAGATGGTCGTGACCCACGGGTGCGTGACCAGGTCCACGAAGCCGCGCAGCTGCTCGGGGTGGATCTCGACGTACCAGCGGTTCGGGCCGCGGCCGACGGCGCCGTCGGGCCGGCTGCGTGCCTCCTGGAACGCCGCCTCGACGTCCTCCGCCATCCGGTCCGCCCACTCGGGCGAGAACGCGCCCTTGAGCGCCGTGATCCCGTCCGTGTACAGCGCCTCCACGAGGGGCGCGGGGTCGATCGTCCCGGTCGTCGAGCTCTGGTCGATGGCCACAGGGTTCCTCCGTCGTCGCAGGTCCGGCCAGTCTGCGCCGAGCCCCGGAGGCAGGCAAGGCTCAGCCGCCCGACGGCGCTGCGTCGTAGACGAGGCCGCGCTCGGTCACGCGGGCCCCCGCCGCGGGGCGGTGCGGCGCGAGTCGACCGTCGTGGCCCAGGTGCAGCACGGGCACGTCCCGGACGAGCACCGCGACGTCGCTGACGAGGCGCCGGTGGCACCGCCACCAGACCGTCTCGCTGCACATCACGGCGGTGCGCTCCGCCGGGGCGCCGGTGACCACGTCCTCGAGGACACCGTCGAGGGCGGCGCGGAACTCGTCGGTCCGCGTGTGCGCCGCGTACGCCCGGAAGGCCTCGACCTGCCACCAGGCGTCGGCGTCGCCCTCGGCGGGGTCCGTGCTGCGGCGCCCGCCGAGCCGCGGCTCCCAGCGGTAGCCGATCCCCGCGGCGGGCAACCAGCCCTCGAGCTCCTCGCGCGCGACGTGCGGGTGGCGCCGGCTGCCTGGGAAGCGCCGGACGTCCACCAGCTGCGTCACGCCGGCGCCGCGGAGCACGTCGACGATGCCGTCCTGGCCGAGGGTGCCGTGGCCGAACGTCAGCAGGGCGGCACGGTCCTCGGGCACGCCGACCAGCGTGCCACGGCTGCGCCCGCGGACGCTCCCCACCGTCACCCCGCCACCGTCGACGCCCGCCGCCCACGCCAACGCCGACGCCCACCGTGGACGCCGTGTCGTCCGATGTGCCACCGTGCCGTTGGCCGCACCGGCCGCACCGCCCGCACCCGGTTCCGGAACCGACTCCGCGGACGGGGCGCCGGATCCGTGCCAGAACTCAGGGCGACGCGACGAGGAGACGAGATGTCCTTCCAGGCGTACCTCGACACCATCGAGGACAAGACCGGGCTGACGCCGCGCGAGCTCGTGGCGATCGCGCACGAGAAGGGCCTCGACGGCCCGGGCGCCAAGGCCGGCCCGGTCGTGGAGTGGCTGGCCGCCGACTACGGGCTGGGGCGCGGGCACGCGATGGCGCTGTGGCACGTGATCTCGAAGGGCCCGCAGATCAGCACGAAGCACGTGGGCACCGACGGCGTGCACCGCGACGAGTCCGACACGCTCTGGCTCGACGGCAAGGCGACCCGGCCCCGCTGACGCGCCCTCGGCCGAGCCGGCGTGCTCAGAGGCCGACGGAGCGGCGCGTCCGCCAGAGCAGCCACACGAGGTACGGCGCGCCGATCATCGCGGTCACCAGGCCGGCCGGGATCTGCCCGGGCGCGATGACCGTGCGCCCCAGCGTGTCCGCGACGCTCACCAGCAGCGCACCGAGCAGCGTCGCCACGAGCACCATGCGCCGGTGCGTCGACCCGACGAGGCCGCGAGCGAGGTGCGGCGCGACGAGCCCGACGAAGCCGACGACGCCGGCCGCCGAGACCGCCGTCGCGGCGAGCAGGGCGGCGCACGCGAGCAGGACGAGCCGCGACCGGCCCAGCGCCACTCCGAGCACACGCGGCGTGTCGTCGTCGAGCGCGACGAGGTCCATCTCGCGCCGCGCGCGCAGGACGACGGGCACGACGACGGCCAGCGCCACGACCACGGGCAGGCTCTGCTCGAGCGAGCGCCCGTAGGTCGATCCGGACAGCCACGTCAGGGCCATCACGGCGTTCCACGGGTTCGTGATGACGACGATCATCGTGATGACCGCGTTCGCGACCGCGCTCACGCCGACGCCGACCAGCACGAGGCGGTCCGAGCTCAGCCCCCGGCGGTGCGCGAGCCCGTAGACGAGCGTGAACGTCAGCGCCGCGGCGACCGTCGCGGAGCCGGTCACCGCCCACAGGCTCGCGCCCGGGACGAGGACGAGGAGCAGCACCGCGCCCACGCCGGCGCCGCCCGTGATGCCGAGCAGGCCCGGCTCGGCGAGCGGGTTGCGGCAGACGGCCTGGACGATCGAGCCCGACAACCCGAGGGCGGCCCCGGCGACCAGGGCGGCCACGACCCGCGGCACGCGCTGGTCGAGCACGAACGTCACGCCCTGGCCCGAGACGCCGCGCAGCCAGTTCGCGACGTCGCCGGTGAGCAGCATGGTGTCCCCGAGCAGGAGCCCCGCGACGGCGGCGGCCACGACGAGCGCGGCGACCACGGCCGTCGTGACGACGACGCGTCGGAGGGTCCGCGGCGCCCCCGTGCCGGCGGAGGCGGTCGTGGGCCGGGCGTCGTCGCGCAGGCGACGCGCGAGCCAGACCAGCACGGCGGCGCCGAAGAGCGTCGTGACGACGCCGGTCGGCACGGCGACACCGCTGGTCCCCGGGACGAGGAGGCGCAGCAGGATGTCCGCGGCCAGCACGACGGCGCACCCGACGAGTCCGGCGAGCGGGAGCAGCACCCGGTGCCGGTGCAGACCGGGGACGAGCGGAGCGAGCAGCCGCGCGATCACCGGCGCGCACAGCCCGACGAAGCCGACGGGTCCCGCGATCGTCACGGCGGTGGCGGCGAGCAGCACGGCGACGAGCACGGCGACCACGCGGGTGCGGCGGACGTCGAGGCCCAGCACCGTCGCGGCGTCGTCGCCCAGGCCCAGCAGGTCGAGCCGGCGCCCCAGCACCACGGCCGCTGCGAGACCGGCGACGAGGACGGGCGCGACCTGCGTCACCGTCTGCAGGTCGGTCTGGACGATGGACCCGGCACCCCACGCGAACAGGCCCGCCGTCTCCTGCGCGAAGAGCAGGAGCAGCAGCATGGTCACCGAGCCGAGCGCGAGCATCGTCGCCGAGCCGGCGAGGACGAGCCGCGTCGGGCCGGTGGCGCCGCCCCGCGCGATGGCGAGCACCAGACCAGCGGACGCCAGGCCGCCGACGAAGGCCAGCAGCCCGTTCACGGCGAGCGGCAGGCTCAGGCCGAGCACGGCCGCGACGACGACGGCGAGGTAGCCGCCCGCGTTGACGGCGAGCGTGTCGGGCGACGCGAGCGGGTTGCGCGCGACCGACTGCAGCACCCCGCCCGAGACGCCGAGCGCGAGCCCGACCGACAGCGCCGCGAGCACGCGCGGGAGCCGCGACGCGACGAGCACCGCGAGCGCCTGCTCGTCGCCGCCCGCGCGCCCGGTGGCCAGGCGCACGAGGTCGAGCGCGTCGACGTCGGACGTGCCGAGCGTCAGGTCCACGACCGCCAGGACGACGACGAGGGCCGCAGCCGCCGCGAGCACGGCGACGACACGGAGCCGACGCACGGGCCGCGCGGGCGAGGCGCCCGCAGTCCCGGCGGGCACCTCCCCGCGCGCGTCGGCCAGGGCGGTCACGGTCACCGGTCGGTCACTCGGTCAGGGCGGCGACGGTCGCGTCGATGAAGGCCTCGCCCGAGGCCGGACCGCCGAACATCCAGATGCCGTCCGGGATGCGGTGGACGTCGCCCGCGGTGACGAAGGGCAGCTGCTCCCAGATGGCGTTGCCCGCGAGGCCCTCGGCGAACGGGTCCGCCTCCGAGTCGTTGGCGGCGTAGAGGAAGTGCACGTCGCCCAGGCTGGTGAGGCCCTCGACGTCGGTCGACGCGAGGCCGTAGTCGGCGTCGCCCTCCTCGGTCCACGCGTTCTCGAGGCCGAGCTCGGCGGCGATGGCGCCGAGGTACGAGCCGGGCGTGAACATGCGGATCGAGATGACGCCGTTGTTGTCCCAGCCGTCGGCCATCGTGAACGGAGCGCCCTCGAGGCCCGCGTCGGCGAGCGCCGCGGCGCCCTCCTCGAGCGCCGCGTCGAAGTCGGCGATCAGCCGGTCGGCCTCGTCCGACGTGCCCGTCGCGGCGCCGAGCGTCTCGAGCGTCGAGCGCATGTAGCCGAGCGGGTCGCTCGCGTCCGAGCCGCGCAGCGCGATGACCGGGAAGGACTCGGCGATCTGGTCGAGGACGTTCTCGGGCAGGTCGGTGGTCGTGACGACCAGGTCGGGCTTGAGCGCCGCAATCGCGTCGAGGGAGGGCTCACCGCGGAAGCCGACGTCGGCCACGGACTCGTCGATCGGGACGACCTGCGCCCACGTGTTGTACCCCTCCGGGTCCGCCTGGCCGATCGGCTCGACGCCGAGCGCCAGGAGGTTCTCCGTGAGGCCCCACTCGAGCGACACGACGCGCTCGGCGGGCGCGTCCAGGGTCACCTCGCCGCGCTCGTCGGTCACCGTCACGGGTCCCTCGCCGGCGGACGACGACGCGCTCGCCTCCTCGGTGTCCGTCGCGGGCGCCTCCGTCGTGCCGCACGCGGCGAGGGAGGCGACGGCGAGGGCCGCGAGGGCGGGCAGGGTCAGGCGGAGGCGGCGCATGGGTGTCCTCATGAGGTCGGATGGGCGTGCGATGGGCGTGCGGGAACGGCGTGCTGGGTGACGGCGTGCTGCTGAGGGTCGTACTCGGGAGCCGGCCGGCTGCAGGTGAGCCGGCTGCGGGTCAGGCGGGTTCGGGGGCGCGGGCGCGCCGCGCGGTGTGCCGGCCGACGGGGTGGGTCCGGACGCGACCGGACTCGTCCGTCGTCACGTCGATCCGGATCCCGTACGTCCGGGTCAGCGCGGCAGCGGTGAGCACCTCGGCGGCAGCGCCGGTGCCGACCACCTGGCCGCGGTCGAGCAGCGCCACGGTGTCGGCGACGGCGGCCGCCTGGTCCAGGTCGTGCAGCACGACGCCGACGGCGACGCCGTGGTCGTCCGCGAGGTCCCGGACGAGGTCGAGGATCTCGACCTGGTAGCGCAGGTCGAGGTGGTTGGTGGGCTCGTCGAGCAGCAGGACGCCCGTGTCCTGCGCGAGGCACGACGCGAGCCACACGCGCTGCAGCTCGCCGCCCGACAGCTCGTCGACCGCGCGCTCGGCCATGCCGGCCACGCCCGTCACGGTCATGGCCCAGGCCACGGTGCGGGCGCCGTCGGGATCGGCGGCCCGCCAGCGGCCGCGGTGCGGGTGGCGGCCGTACTCGACGACCTCGGCGACCGTGACGCCGCCCGGCGTCGGGCGGCTCTGCGACAGGAGCGTGACCAGGCGCGCGAACTCCCGCGGGTGCAGCGCGAAGGCGTCCGCGTCCGCCGCGGCCAGCCGCACGTCGCCCGACGTCGGCCGGTGCAGGCGGGCGAGCGAGCGCAGGAGGGTGGACTTGCCGCTGCCGTTCGGCCCGACGAGCGCCGTGACCTCGCCCGCGCGCAGCGTCAGGTCGGCACCCCGGACGACCGGCACGTCGTCGTACGCCAGGTGCAGGGCCCGCCCCTCGAGCGCGACGTGCCCGACGGCGACCGTGCGCGCGCCGGCAGGACGGGCGAGCGGCGCCTCGACGGGCGCGACGTCGACGACGTCGGACTGCGCTGTGGTCACGCGCGAAGGTTAGCCATACCTAAGTCGCCGGCGCAAAGGTCGGTCGCGGACCGGACATCCCGGGCACCCGCACCCCGTCCGTCCCGGCCCGTCCCGGCCCGTCCCGTCCGTCCCGCCCGCGTCCTGGCGCACCCGTCTCGAACAACGGTGCAGACTCACCGCGTCCGGATCCCGGCCGTCTGCACGGATGTTCGTCAGGGCGCGCTCGTCGCGGCGCGTTCGTGAGGCGCGCGTTCGTGAGAGGCGGGCGGCGGTCAGCCGAGGACGAAGAAGATCGAGGCGATCGCGAAGCCCATGAGGCCGATGATCGTCTCCATCACGGTCCACGTCTTCAGGGTCGTCTTGACGTCCATGCCGAAGAACCGGCCGACGAGCCAGAAGCCCGAGTCGTTGACGTGCGACGCCATGACCGATCCCGCGGCGACCGCGAGGACGATCGCGGCGAGCTGGATCCCGCTGAAGTCGCCGCCGGCCACGGCGGGCTCGATGAGCCCGGCAGTCGTGATGAGCGCGACCGTCGCGGAGCCCTGAGCCACGCGGAGCAGCGTCGAGATCAGGAAGCCCGCCACGATGATCGGCAGGCCGAGGTCGCCCAGGGCGTCCTCGAGGGCCGCGCCGATGCCCGACGCCCGGAGCACGGCGCCGAACATGCCGCCGGCGCCGGTGATGAGGATGACCGAGCAGACGGGGCCGAGCGAGGACTCGAGCAGACGCTCGATCTGGTTCTTGTCCCGCCCCCGACGGCGGCCCATGACCCACGCCGCGACGAGCACGGCGATGAGCAGCGCGACCGGGGTCGACCCGATCGCGCGGAGCACCCCGACCCAGGTCGCGTCGCCGTCGACCACGCCTGCCGCGCGCAGCGTGTCGAGGCCCGTGTTGATGAAGATGAGGACCAGCGGCAGCAGGAGGACGCCGATGACCGTGCCGAGGCTCGGCGGGTTGTCCGGGTGGTCCTCGTCGGCCTTGCCGAGCAGCTCGGGCACGGGCAGCACCCACTTCTTGCCCGCCCAGATGCCGTACATGTAGGAGCTCACGAACCAGGTCGGGATCGCGACGACCAGCCCCAGCAGGATGACCAGGCCCGTGTCCGCGCCGAGCAGCTCGGACGCCGCGACCGGCCCGGGGTGCGGCGGCACGAAGACGTGCATCACCGAGAACGCGCCCGCCGCGGGCAGGCCGAAGGTCAGCACCGACCCACCGAGGCGCCGGGCGACGGCGAAGACGATCGGCAGCATGACGACGAGGCCGGCGTCGAAGAAGATCGGGAAGCCGAAGATCAGCGAGGCGACGCCGAGCGCGAGCGGCGCCCGCTTCTCCCCGAACCGCGCCACGAGCGTGTCCGCCATGACCTTGGCGCCGCCGGACGTCTCGACCATCCGGCCGAGCATCGCCCCGAGCCCGACCAGGAGCGCGACCGATCCCAGCGTCGTGCCGAAGCCCGTCGTCAGCACGGTGACGACCGAGCCTGCGGGCACGCCCGTCGCGAACGCCGTCAGCAGCGAGACGAGGATCAGCGCGACGAACGCGTGCAGCCTCAGCTTGATGATGAGGAAGAGCAGCAGCGCGATGGCCGCCACCGCGATGCCGAGCAGGGGCCCCGCCCCGAGCGTCTGTTCCCAGTCCTCAGGTGGCACGGCTCCCCCTCGAGTGCGATCCGGTCCGGATCAGTCGGTCGCGCCGGTCGGCGTCCCCGTGGTCGCGCCGGCATCGCTGCCGGCCGAGTCGCTGTCGGCCGGGCTGTCGGCCGAGCTGTCGGCAGGGTCGCTGGCGGTAGCCGCCCGCAGCCCGAAGGCCTCGACCGTGCGGTCGGCGACGACGTCCGGCGGCACGTCGACGACGATCGTGATGCCGTCCTCGTCGTCGCCGAGCGGCTGCAGCGTCTGCAGCTGCGACGGCAGCAGGGTCGGCGGCATGAAGTGCCCCTTGCGCCCGCCCATCCGCCGCTCGATGACCTCGACGGGCGCCGTGAGGTGGACGAAGTGCACGCGCCCCTCGGCCGCGCGCAGGACGTCGCGGTAGCTGCCCTTGAGCGCCGAGCAGGTGACGATCGAGCTGAGCCCCGCGTGCGTCTGCGCCGTGAGCCAGTCGCGGATCGCCTCGAGCCAGGGCCACCGGTCCTCGTCCTCGAGCGGCGTGCCGGCGGTCATCTTGTCGATGTTCGCCTGCGGGTGGAACTCGTCCGCCTCGGCGTACGGCCAGCCGAGGCGCTCCTGGAGGAGGGTTGCCAGCGTCGTCTTCCCGGAACCCGAGACGCCCATGATCACCAGATGCTGCACGCCCGCCTCGCCCTCCGTCACCCGCCCACTGTGTCGAAGTCGTTCACATCCGTCCACCGCTCGCAGGCCCGTCCGCGTCGCGTGCGGCCGCGCGCACCGCAGCGGCGAGCCGGTCGACGGCCTCCTCGACGCGCGCGTCGGCCAGGTTCCCGTACCCCAGCACGAGCGAGCGCGACCGGTCCGCGGGCTCCGCCTGGTACCGACGGAGGTCGACGACGGCGACGTCGCGCCGGGCGGCGTGCCGCACGACGTCGGCCGCGTCGGGCGCGTCGTCGCCCAGGTGCAGGACCAGGTGCAGCCCGGCGGCGAGACCGCTGGCACGCGCCCCGGGCAGCGCGCGGGAGAGCGCCGCGAGGACGGCGTCCCGCCGGCGCCGGTACCGCGTCCGCGTCGCGCGCAGGTGGCGGTCGTAGGCGCCGCTCGCGAGCAGCTGCGCGAAGGTCAGCTGGTCGACCACCGAGGACCCGGCTCCCTCGCCGGCGGCCTCGACGACCCTCCCGCGCCACGCTTCGGGCACCACCGCCCAGCCGAGCCCGAAGGCGGGGGCGAGCGTCTTGCTCAGCGACCCGAGCAGCAGGACGCGCTCGGGGTCGAGGCGCTGCAGCGCCGCGACCGGGCGGCGGTCGTACCGGAACTCGGCGTCGTAGTCGTCCTCGACCACGAGCCCGTCGGCCACGCGTGCCCAGGCGAGCACGCGGGCGCGGCGCTCGGGCGCCAGGGCTGCTCCCGTCGGGAACTGGTGCGCCGGGGTGAGCAGCACGGCCCGGGCACCCGTGCGGGCCGCGGCGGCCTCGAGGGCGACGACGTCGACGCCGTCGTCGTCCACGGGCACCGGCACGGGCTCGAGCCCGGCGCGCGCGGCGACCGTGGCCAGGACCGGCCAGCTGGGGTCCTCGACCAGGAGCTGCGTGTGCCCGGCCGCGGCGAGCGCCTCGGCGACCGCCGCCATGCCCTGCGTCGCGCTGCGGAGGAGCACGACGGCGTCGTCCGGCGCCTCGACCATGCGCGCGCGGCGCAGGTG
>NZ_JACVQL010000246.1 GCF_019733465.1 Actinotalea ferrariae
ACCCCGGGCTGTCGTCGCCGTCCTGACCGGCCCGGGCCACGGGCGACCAGCGCGGTGCGCCGTCGCCCCCGGCCACGGGGCGGCTCATCCCGCGGCCCCCGCGGGCACAGGGTCGCCGAGCACGGCGCCGTCGGCGAGCCGGAGGTAGGCGCCGTGCGTCGTCGGGACCATGCCCAGCGCCGAGGCCGCGGTCGCGAGCTGCGCCGACGACTCGGCCGTGCGGAGCTCGGTCGCGATCTGCTGCTGGACCTGGGCCGACTCGGCGAGCCGCGACTGGAGCGCGAAGCGCTCGTACTCGCCCTTCGCCATGGAGGTGTTGAGCACGAGCGCACCGAGCAGCGACGCGGCCAGGAGGCTCATGCAGGTCAGCACGAACGGCACCCGCGTGCGGGTCTGGGCCGGCGCCCGCACGACGCGCAGCCGGGGCGAGGGCGCCGACGACGCGGGCGCCGACGGCCGAGGACGGCCCGGTCGGTCGGGGTGCCGGTCGGCGTTCCGGTCGACGGCCGGGCTCCGAACGGCCCGGACTGCGGTCTGCTGTGCGGCGCTCATGCTGCCCACCTCGGGGTGTGCTGACGGAGGTGATCCGGCGTCGGACGGACGCGTGCTGCGGCACGCAGGCGCACCGACGCGGACCTGGGGTTGGCGGCGAGCTCGGCCTCGGACGCCTGCTCGGCGCCGCGCGTGAGGAGCTCGAGGTAGGGCCGGTGCGTCTCCGGCTCGACCGGGAGGCCCGCGGGGGCGCTCGAGGTCGCGCCGCGCGCGAGGGCCCGCTTGACGATCCGGTCCTCGAGGGACTGGTACGCCATGACGACGATGCGCCCGCCGACGGCCAGGCTCTCGAGCGCCGCGGGGACGGTGCGCTCGAGCACCTCGAGCTCGCGGTTGACCTCGATCCGCAGCGCCTGGAAGGTGCGCTTGGCGGGGTTGCCGCCCGTCGCCCGGGCCGCGGCCGGGATCGAGGCGCGCACGATGTCGACGAGCTCGCCGGTCCGCGTCAGGGGGCGCGCGGCGCGGCGCGACACGATCGTCCGCGCGATGCGCGGGGCGAACCGCTCCTCGCCGTACTGCCGCAGGATCCGGACGAGCTCGTCCTGGGAGTAGCCGTTGACCACGTCGGCCGCGGTGGGGCCGTCGCTCGCGTCCATCCGCATGTCGAGCGGGGCGTCCTTGGCGTAGGAGAAGCCGCGCTCGGCCTCGTCCAGCTGGAGCGAGGAGACGCCGAGGTCGCCGAGCACGCCCTGCACCGGCCTGCCGACGACGTCCTGCACCACCTCGAGCACCTCGTCGTACACCGCGTGCACCGGCGTGAAGCGCTCGCCGAACGGCGCGAGCCGCTCGCTCGCGAGCGCGATCGCCTGGCGGTCGCGGTCGAGCCCGACGACGCGCAGCCCCTCGAAGCGGCCGAGCAGCGCCTCGGTGTGCCCACCCATGCCGAGGGTCAGGTCGACGAGCACCGCGTCCGGCCCGGCGAGCGCAGGCGCGAGCAGCTCGACGCAGCGCTCGAGCAGCACGGGGACGTGCCGGTCGGCCGTCGGGCGTTCCTGGCTCATCCGACCTCCTCCGGTCCGTGCGGCTCGTGCGTGCTGGTCGTGCGGGGCGCCGTCGGCGGACCGGCGGCGGTCCTGGCTGGTGGTCGGGCGGCCCTCCGCCGCCCGACCAGGTCTCCCTCCGCAGCCCCTCTGGCGCCGGGGAAGTGCGCCAGAGCGGGCGGGGAGAGACCTCGTCGTGCGGTGGCGGCAGTCGCGCGCACCAGGTCCAGGGGTCAGTCAGAAGGCACCGGGGAACACCTCCTCGGCCGTCTCGGCGTAGTGGCTGACCTGCTCCTCGAGGTACGTCTCCCATGCGTTCGCGTCCCAGATCTCGACGCGCGTGCCCGCGCCGATCACCGCGACGTCCCGGTCGAGGCCCGCGTAGGACCGCAGCCCGGCGGGGATCGAGAGGCGGCCCTGCTTGTCGGGCACCTCGTCGTGCGCGCCCGAGAGGAAGACACGGAGGTAGTCACGCGCCTGCTTGCTCGTGACCGGCGCCTGACGGATCTGGTCGTGCATGCGGCGGAACTCGTCGACGGGGAAGACGAAGAGGCACCGCTCCTGGCCCCGCGTGACGACCAGACCCGAGGCCAGCTGGGCCCGGAACTTCGCGGGGAGGATCAGCCGGCCCTTGTCGTCCAGGCGCGGGGTGTAGGTCCCGAGGAAGGGCGAGTACGGGCTGTAGGAGCTCGCCGCGGGCTCGTTCGCCACGTCACGCCCTCCCCTCGGCCCGTCGGCACCCCAGGCAGGCCCACCGCTCCCCAGGTGTCCCCACAGTACTCCACTTCCCTCCACCAGCAATGGAAACAGCCCGCGTTTCACCCCTTCAGTCGTGCGTCTGCGCAGGTGAGAAGCGGTGGGGGGATGTGGAGGAGATGCGCCGCGGCCCGGGCGCCGGGGACGTCGCGGGACGGCCGCACGACGCCGGCCTCGTGCGGATCTCGTGCGTGAGGGCCTCCGTGGCGCTCCACGGGGCCGGCGTCCCGCGCGACCGGTGGAGGGAAGTGGGGGGCCGTGACCAGCACCCGTGCGGTCGTCGCCGGTGCGGTCCTCGGTCACCTACGCTTCGACCAGTCCGACGAAGGGGTCGTCCATGCACGCACTGCCCACCGCACGCGAGGTCGACGAGCTCGCGGCGACCGCCCAGGGGATCCGCACCGCCATGGAGACGGTGATCTCCGGACGGCCGGACCTCGTGCGCCTCACGGTCGCGGTGCTCCTGGCCGAGGGGCACGTGCTCCTCGAGGACGTGCCCGGCGTCGGGAAGACGACCCTCGCCAAGGCGCTCGCCCGGTCGGTCGACTGCAGCGTGGGGCGGATCCAGTTCACCCCCGACCTGCTGCCCAGCGACCTCACGGGCGTGACGATCTACCGCCAGGAGGCCCACGAGTTCGAGTTCCGGCCCGGACCCGTCTTCGCCAACATCGTCATCGGCGACGAGATCAACCGCGCCTCCCCCAAGACCCAGTCGGCGCTCCTGGAGTGCATGCAGGAGGGGCAGACGACGATCGACGGCACGACCTACCAGCTGCCGCGGCCGTTCCTCGTCATCGCGACGCAGAACCCCATCGAGATGGAGGGGACCTACGCGCTCCCCGAGGCGCAGCGCGACCGCTTCATGGCCCGCCTGAGCGTGGGGTACCCCTCGCGCGCCGCAGAGGTGGAGATGCTCGACCGCCAGGAGGCGGTCGACCCGCTCGCGCACCTGCGCCCGGTCGCCCGCGTCGCCGAGATCTCGACCATGATCGACGTCGCGCGCCGGCTCTACGCAGCGCCCGGGATCAAGCAGTACGTGGTCGACCTGGCCGACGCGACCCGCAACGACCCGATGCTGCGGCTGGGCGCGTCCCCGCGTGCCGCCATCCAGCTGCTGCGAGCCGCGAAGGCCGCAGCCGCGATGGCCGGGCGGGACCACGTCCTGCCCGACGACGTCCAGGAGCTCGCCGGCCCCGTGCTGGTGCACCGGCTGCTCGCGAGCACCGACGCACGCCTGTCGGGCCGCAGCGTCGAGGAGACGCTCGAGGCGATCCTCTCCCGCACCCGCCTGCCGGCGTCGCGCGCGTCCGTGCCGGACCGCCGCGCGATCGGCTGAGGTCACCGTGAGGGACGCCCTCCGCGGGGTCCGCCCCACCGCGCGCGGCGGGGCGCTCGGCGGTCTGGGGCTCGCCACGACCGTGATGGGGACGCTCACGGGCGTGCGGATCCTCACCCAGGTGGGGTCGCTGCTGCTGCTCGTGGTGGTGGTCGCCGTCGCGTGGCTCGCGGCCGAGGTGCGGCAGCAGGACCGCGGCCGGCTCAGGCTCGTGCGCCGCGTGACGCCGCACCCGGTCTCCGTCGGCAGGGTCGCGACCGTGCGCGTGGAGCTCACCGCCTCGGGCGGGGCCCACCGGCTCGACCGGTTGCAGATCGCCGAGCGGGCGGCACGCGAGCTCTCGGGCCCGACGGCGCTGCGGGCCCGCGTCCAGCGGTCCGCGGGCCGCCTCGCGCTCACGTACTCGATCCACCCCCAGCACCGCGGTCGCTGGCCGGTCGGACCGCTCGAGGTGCAGCGGCGGGACCTGTTCGGCGTCGCTCGCTGGACGGGCTCGTTGGCCGAGCCCATGCTCGTGGCCGTCCGGCCGGCGACCACCCCCCTCGGCACGTCGAGCTCCGCCGCCTCGACCGACGTCGACCGTGCCTCGGCCGGCGCTCGCACACCGGCCGCGGACGACTCCTCGCTGCGGGACTACCGCGCCGGGGACGACCTGCGCCGGGTGCACTGGCGCAACAGCGCCCGCCGCGGGCAGCTCATGGTCCGTCAGGACGAGCGCGCGGGGCGCCGGCCCGCGAGCGTGCTGCTCGACCTGCCGCTCGACGACGAGGCGGCCGAGTGGACGATCTCGACGGGCGCATCGATCGCGCTCGCACTCATGTCCGCGGGCCACCACGTGCGCCTCCTCGGCGGCGACGTGCTGGGCGCCGCGACCGACCACCACCGCGCGGACGGCGAGGGCGCGGGAGCGGACGCGCTGCTCGACCAGACGGTCGACCTCACGCGACCGTCGAACCTCGCGACGCGCGCCGCGTGGCTGCGGACCGCGGTGGACACCCTCACCGTCAACGCGGGCGGCGCGGAGCTCGTCTTCGCGGTCGTCGGCGAGCTCGAGCCGGACGACCTCGCCTCCCTGGCCCGCATCGGTGACGCGAGCATGGGCTGGGCGATGGTCCGGACCGGCCGGGGCGGCGACAATGACTCCATGACGGCGGACGAGGCCCGGACGCTGCGCGCCCTGCGACGCGCCGGCTGGACGGCGTGCGCGGTCCGCCCGGGTGAGGACGCGGCGGTGTGCTGGCAACGTCTCCTCGACTCGGACGAGCGCGTGGGGGTCGCCCGGTGACGGGCGCCGCGGCCGTGGCCGGGCGTCAGGTCTGGCTGGGCGCCGGGCTCGTCGCCGTCGCCGCGGTGGCCGGGACCTGGACGATGACGGGCCTGCTGGCGCCCGGCCCGTGGCGGGCCGTCGCCGCCC
>NZ_JACVQL010000247.1 GCF_019733465.1 Actinotalea ferrariae
TGAACCGCCCCGGCTTCCGTGGAGGCTCTCAACCCACGGAGGATGAGAGTCATGGCAGCACCGAGGAAGTACCCGGACGAGCTTCGGGATCGGGCGATCCGGATGGCGGTCGACCTGCGGCGTGATCCGTCCACGCGCAAGGGCGCGCTGGCCAGGGTCGGTGAGCAGCTGGGGATCAACCCCGAGACGCTCCGGAACTGGGTCACCCAGGCGGAGGTCGACGCCGGCGACAGGCCGGGGACGACCACGTCGGACGCGCAGCGGCTGGCCGAGCTCGAGCGCGAGGTCCGCGAGCTGCGGCGGTCGAATGCGATCTTGCGCAGCGCGTCGGCTTTCTTCGCGGCGGAGCTCGACCGCCCACAACGGTGATCGTGGAGTTCATCGACGACCACAAGGACGCTTTCGGGGTCGAGCCGATCTGCAGGGAGCTGCAGGTCGCCCCGAGCACCTACTACGCGGTCAAGTCCCGCCCGCCTTCGCGGCGGGCGGTCGGCGACGCCGTGCTCAGCGAGGTGATCGCCGCTGAGCACGCGGCGAACTACGGCGTCTACGGCGCGCGGAAGATGTGGAAGCACCTGCACCGACTCGGCCACCCGGTCGGGCGCTGCCGCGTCGAGCGGCTGATGCGCGGCGCCGGCCTGCACGGAGTGGTCCGCGGCCGGGCCAAGCGGACCACGATCCCGGGCAAGGACGGGTGCCGGGCCGCAGACCTGGTCAACCGCGCCTTCACCGCGACTGCCCCGAACCAGCTCTGGGTCGCGGACTTCACCTACGTCCGGACGTGGGCCGGCTTCACTTACGTCGCGTTCGTCATCGACGTGTTCTCGCGGATGATCGTGGGCTGGAAGGCCGACACCACGATGCGGGCGGACCTGGTGACCGACACCCTCGAGATGGCCGTGTGGTCGCGCGGCCGCGCCGGTGTCACCGACCTCACCGGCCTCATCCACCACACCGATGCCGGCTCCCAATACGTCAGCCTGGCGCTGACCGAGCGACTCGTCGCCCTCGGGATGCGGGCCTCGATCGGCACCGTCGGCGACGCCTACGACAACGCCCTCGCCGAGTCCACGATCGGGTTGTTCAAGACCGAGCTAATCCGTCGTCGCGGGCCCTGGCGCACCCTCGACGACGTCGAGATCGCAACCCTGGAGTGGGTCGACTGGTTCAACAACCGGCGCCTGCACACCGAGCTCGGCGACATCCCACCCGCCGAGCACGAGACCGCCTACTACCGTCAGATCACCGCGTCGCCGACGCTGGAAACCAAGGAACCGAGCCTCCACTGAACCCGGG
>NZ_JACVQL010000248.1 GCF_019733465.1 Actinotalea ferrariae
CGCCCCGACGGCGGCGGCGCCGGCGGCGACCGTCGCGACGTGCCACGCGAGCCGGCCGCGGCCGGTCTCGGCCAGCTCACGCCAGCGCGGTCCGTGCAGCGCCCGCATGAGCGCGTCGTCGGCCGTGCCTGCCTGGACCCGGATGCTCACGCGGTCGTCGGCGGGGCGGACGGGGTGCACGATCGTCCGCTCGCCGCGCACCAGCCGCCAACCCGCCCGGCGCACGCGCAGCGCGAGGTCGGCGTCCTCGCGGTAGGCCCGCGGGAAGCGCTCGTCGAACCCGGCAACCGCCTCGAGCGCCCGCCGGCGGTAGGCCATGTCGGCCGTCGCCCAGCGGGCGTCCTCGAGCCCGCGCGTGCTCCGCTCCCAGTCGGTCGGCCGCGGTCCCGAGACCGGAACCGTGATGCGGCCCTGCGTGCCCGCGACGTCGTCCGCCGCCGCGAGGTCCGCGTGCAGCCCCTCGTGCCAGCCGGGCGGCACGACGACGTCGTCGTCGAGGAACGCGACCCACGGTGCCGTGGTGGAGCGCCAGCCCGCGTTGCGCGCCGCGGCGGGGCCGCGCCCGCCCGTGCGGATCACGCGCAGCGGCCAGGGCGCGCCGTCGACCAGCGTGGCGGGGTCGAGCGGGTCGGGTGCCGTCGGCAGCAGCGGACGGTCGTCGACGACGACCACCTCGACCGGCCCCGTGCCGGGCTCGGTCCCGCGCGCCAGGCCGTCGAGGGTCCGTCGCAGGGACGGCCTGCCGACCGTCGGGACGACGACCGCGTAGGCCTTCACCGCTGTGCCGGTCACCGCTGCGGCCCGTCACCGCCGGCGAACATGCGGCCGCGGTGGACGAGGTGGGGACCCATGACGAGGAGGTCCACGGGCGCCGAGCCGAAGAGCTCGAGCGCGTCGCGCGGGTCGTCGACCATCGGGCGGCCCGCCGTGTTGAGGCTCGTGTTGATGACGACGGGCAGGCCGGTGCGCTGACGGAACGCGTCGATCGTCGCGTGCAGCCGGGGCTGGCGGTCGGCGTGGACGGTCTGGATGCGCGCGGTGCCGTCCACGTGCACGGCCGTCGGGATCCGGTCGCGCCAATCCGGGGCGACGGTGTGGACGAACAGCATGTAGTCGCTCGGCAGCGGGCCGCCGCTGAAGATCTCGGCCGCGTGCTCGGCGAGCACCATCGGTGCGACCGGCCGGAACTGCTCGCGGCCCTTGACGTCGTTGAGCCGCTCGAGGTTGGCGGCGTGGCCGGGGTGCGCGAGCAGGGAGCGGTGGCCCAGCGCGCGCGGCCCGAACTCGCTGCGCCCGTCGAACCATGCGACGACCCCGTTGCCGGCCAGCACGTCGGCGACCGCCGCGGCGTGCTCGTCCGCCGAGGCCGGCGTGGTGAACGGGACCGCGGCCGAGCGCAGCCAAGCCGCGAGGTCGTCGTCGGACCACTGCCGGCCGAGCGCCGCGCCGGGCATCGGGTCGGCCACCTCGCCGCCGTCGGCCGACACCTGCAGCGCGGCACCGAGCGACGTCCCCGCGTCGCCGGCGGCGGGCTGCACCCACACCTCCTCGAACGGCGTCTCGCGCCAGATCCGCGAGTTGGCCACGCAGTTGAGCGCGGTGCCGCCCGCCATGGTGAGGACGCGGTCACCGGTCTGCTCGTGGATCCAGCGCGCGAGCTCGACGAGCACCTCCTCGAGGCGCGCCTGCACCGAGCACGCGAGGTCGGCGTGCGGTCCGCGCCACGACTCCTCGCTGAGCGTCGCGTCGGCGGCGCGACGCGGTGCCCAGCGCGACCAGTCCGGCGCCTCGGCCTGGAAGCCGCCGTCGCCCGTGGGGCGGATGATCTCGCGCAGCTCCTCGAGGTAGCGCGGCGTGCCGTAGGACGCGAGCGCCATGACCTTGTACTCGTCGCTCGAGCGCAGGAAGCCGAGGTGCTCGGTCAGCGACTCGTAGACCAGGCCGAGCGAGTGCGGCAGCTCCTGGCTCATGAGCACCTCGAGCCGACCGTCCACGTAGCGCCCGGCGAGGTGCGAGGCGCGTTCGCCGCGGCCGTCGAGCACGAGAACGCTGCTGCGCCGGTGCGGCGAGGCGAGCGCCGCGGACGCGGCGTGCGCGACGTGGTGCGGCACGAAGCGCACCTGCGCGGGGTCGAGCCCGGGCAGGGCCGAGGCGAGGAAGCCAGGGGCACGCTGGGCGTAGGTGGTCCGCAGGTGGTCCCACGGGTCGTGCAGGCCCAGCTCCTCGGCGGGCTTGGTGAGCGCCGGGTCGAAGGAGTAGGCCACCGCGTCGAGGTCCTGCGGCCGGAGCCCGGCCTCCTCGAGGCACCAGCGCATCGCGAGCTCGGGCAGCTCCCACGCGGAGAACGGCACCGGCCGCTTGCCGTGCTTGCGACGGCTGAACCGCTCCTCCTCGGCCGCCGCGACGACGGTCCCGTCGACGACCAGGGCGGCGGAGGGGTCGTGGTAGATGGCGTTGACGCCCAGGACGCGCATAAGTCGCAGACCTCCCGATCGTGGGTCAGAGTCGGAGGAGAAGTCGATGATCTTGCCTGCGGGCCACTGTTCCCCTGAGAAGCAGTCTTCGCACCTTGAACCGTGCTTTTCCGGGCGTCGCCGCCCGAACCTCCACATCCCGGACGCCTGAGAGGACACCGCGTGAGCACGACGACCGACCACGCCCCTGCTGCCCCCGCCTCCGAGGAGGGCTCGTCGGCCGTCCCGCGGCTCGCGGAGCACCTCGTCGGCGGTCAGGTGGTGCCCGCGGCGGGGACCCGCGAGGTACGCCGGACGGACCCCGTGACGGGAGCGCCCGGCCTCGTGCTGGTGCCCGGCACCGCGAGCGAGGTCGACGCGGCCGTGACGGCGGCGTGGGAGGCACGGCACGCGTGGCGCCGCACCGCGCCCGCCGAGCGAGCCGCGGCGCTCGCCACCGC
>NZ_JACVQL010000249.1 GCF_019733465.1 Actinotalea ferrariae
ATCTTCAAGTCCGGCCGGTGGAACGACTGGGCCAGCCTCGTCATCGCGAACCTCTACGCGGGCATGAGCTACGGGTGGTGGCAGCACAAGCACAGCCGCCACCACGCCAAGCCGAACCAGGTCGGCGCGGACCCGGACATCGCGACGGGCGCGCTCGTCTTCCACACCGAGGACCTCGAGAAGCCCGTCTCGGGCCTGCGCGCGTGGTTCCACGCCCGCCAGGGCTGGCTGTTCTTCCCGCTGCTGCTGCTCGAGGGCCTCAACCTGCACATCTCGGGCATCAAGACGATCTTCGGCAAGGGCGAGGTCAAGCGCCGCCCCGTCGAGATCGCCTTCGTCATGCTCCGCCTCGGCGGCTACCTCGCCCTCGTGTTCTGGGCGCTCCCGGTCGGCATGGCCTTCGCCTTCCTCGGCGTGCAGCTCGCGATCTTCGGCCTCTACATGGGTGCGGTTTTCGCGCCCAACCACAAGGGCATGCCGATCGTCCCGCCGGACGCCCGCATCGACTTCCTGCGCCGTCAGGTGCTCATGAGCCGCAACGTCCGCGGGGGCCGCTTCACGGACCTCATGATGGGCGGCCTGAACTACCAGATCGAGCACCACCTCTTCCCGAACATGGCTCGTCCGCACCTGCGCCACGTCCAGCCGATCGTCCGGGAGTTCTGCGCGTCGCGCGGGATCCACTACACCGAGACGAGCGTGTGGCGCTCGTACGCGATCGTGATCGCGTACCTCAACAAGGTCGGCCTCGCGGCTCGGGACCCGTTCCAGTGCCCGCTCACGCTGGAGTACCGCTCCGCGCGCTGAGCGGCGCGTCGCGGACCCCCGCGAGCAGCCACGACGCCGGGATCGGGGCGGGTTCCGACGTGCGCCGACGGTAGCCTGGGCGGGTGCACAACCCTGACCCGACCTCCTCCGCCAGCACGGTGACGACGGACGCGCCCGCGTCGTCGGGCACCGCGACCCCGCCAGAGGCGCCCCTGCGCTACACCGCCGCGCTCGCCTCGGAGATCGAGCAGCGCTGGCAGGACCGCTGGGAGGAGCGCGGCACGTTCTGGGCGGCCAACCCGACGGGCAGGCTCACGGACGCCGACGGCAACCACGCCGACGCCGAGGCCCCGTCGTTCTTCCTCATGGACATGTTCCCGTACCCCTCGGGCGCGGGCCTGCACGTCGGGCACCCCCTCGGCTACATCGCGACCGACGTCGTCGGCCGGCACCGCCGCATGTGCGGCGACAACGTGCTGCACGCTCTGGGATACGACGCGTTCGGCCTGCCGGCGGAGCAGTACGCGGTGCAGACGGGTCAGCACCCTCGCAAGACCACCGAGGAGAACATCGTCACGATGCGGCGCCAGCTGCGCCGGCTCGGGCTGGCGCACGACGCGCGCCGCACCTTCGCGACCACCGACTCCGAGTACGTCCGCTGGACGCAGTGGATATTCCTGCAGATCTTCAGCTCCTGGTACGACGACGACGCCCCGCGCCCCGACGGCGGCACGGGCCGGGCCCGTCCGATCACCGAGCTGGTCGCGGAGTACGAGAGCGGGGCGCGCGAGGTCCCGGCCGAGCTGTCCGGTGGCCGCACCTGGTCCGAGCTCGACGAGGTGGCCCGTCGCCGGGTCGTCGACGCGCAGCGCCTCGCCTACGTGTCCGAGACGCCCGTGAACTGGTGCCCGGGACTGGGCACGGTGCTGGCGAACGAGGAGGTCACGGTCGACGGCCGCTCCGAGCGCGGCAACTTCCCGGTGTTCAAGCGCAACCTGCGCCAGTGGAACATGCGGATCACGGCCTACGCCGACCGCCTCATCGCCGACCTGGACCTGATCGACTGGCCCGACAAGGTGCGCGCGATGCAGCGCAACTGGATCGGCCGGTCCGAGGGCGCCCAGATCACCTTCGACGTCGTGGGCGGCGGGACGTTCGAGGTGTTCACGACGCGTCCGGACACGCTCTTCGGCGCCACGTTCATGGTCGTCTCGCCCGAGCACCCGCTGCTGGACGAGGTGCCCGCCGCGTGGCCGGACGGGACCAGCACGGCCTGGACGGGCGGGCACGCGTCGCCGACCGCGGCGGTGGCCGCGTACCGGGCGGAGGCTGCCGGGAAGACCGCCGTCGAGCGTCAGGCCGACGCCGGGCGCAAGACGGGCGTCTTCACGGGCCACCTCGCCGTCAACCCGGCCACCGGCGCGCAGGTGCCGGTGTTCACGGCGGACTACGTGCTCATGGGGTACGGCACGGGCGCGATCATGGCCGTCCCCGGCCAGGACGAGCGCGACTGGCAGTTCGCGGCGCAGTTCGAGCTGCCCGTGGTCCGCACCGTCGCGCCGCCCGAGGGCTGGGAGGGCGACGCCTTCACGGGCGAGGGGCCCGCGGTGAACTCCGCGAACGACGAGATCAGCCTCGACGGGCTGGGCGTCGACGACGCGAAGCGGACGATGACCGAGTGGCTCGAGCAGCGGGGCATCGGGACGCGCACGGTGACCTACCGGCTGCGGGACTGGCTGTTCAGCCGCCAGCGGTACTGGGGCGAGCCCTTCCCGATCGTGTACGACGAGCACGACCTGCCGATCGCGCTGCCCGAGGACATGCTGCCGGTCGACCTGCCGGAGGTCCCGGACTACTCGCCGCGCACGTTCGAGCCCGACGACGTGACGTCGATGCCCGAGCCGCCGCTGGGGCGCAACGAGGAGTGGGTCGCGGTCGAGCTCGACCTCGGCGACGGCCCGCGGACCTACCGGCGTGACACCAACACCATGCCCAACTGGGCGGGCTCGTGCTGGTACTACCTCAACTACCTCGAGCCGGGCCGGCGCGACGTCGTCGTCGACCCCGAGCTCGAGCGCTACTGGATGGGTCCGGGGCACGACGCCGACTCGGGTGCCTCGGGCGGCGTGGACCTGTACGTGGGCGGTGTCGAGCATGCGGTGCTGCACCTGCTGTACGCGCGGTTCTGGCACAAGGTGCTGCACGACCTGGGCCACGTGTCGAGCGTCGAGCCCTTCCGCAGGCTGTTCAACCAGGGCTACATCCAGGCCTACGCGTACACCGACGCCCGCGGTGCCTACGTGTGGGCGAACGAGGTGGTCGAGGACGAGTCCGTGCCGAGCGGGTTCTCGTGGAACGGCCAGGAGGTCTTCCGCGAGTACGGGAAGATCGGCAAGTCGCTCAAGAACAGCGTGACGCCCGACGAGATGTACGACGCCTACGGCGCCGACACGTTCCGCCTCTACGAGATGTCGATGGGGCCGCTGGACCTGTCCCGTCCCTGGGACACGCGCGCCGTCGTCGGCTCGCAGCGGTTCCTGCAGCGCCTGTGGCGCAACGTCGTCGACGAGACGACGGGCGAGCTGACCGTGACGGAGGACGCGCCCACGGACGCGACCCTGCGCGTGCTGCACCGCACGGTCGAGGACGTGCGCACCGAGATGGAGGCCATGCGGTTCAACACCGCGATAGCCCGGCTCATCGTGCTCAACAACCACCTGACGACGCTGCCCGCCGTGCCGCGCGCGGCCGCCGAGACGCTCGTGCTGCTGCTCGCGCCGCTCGCGCCGCACATCTGCGAGGAGCTCTGGGAGCGCCTCGGCCACCCGACGAGCCTCGCGCGGGAGCCGTACCCCGTGGCCGACCCGGCGTACCTGGTCGAGGAGACCGTCACGTGCGTCGTCCAGGTGCAGGGCAAGGTGCGCGACCGCCTGGAGGTCCCGCCGTCCATCGGTGAGGACGAGCTCCGCGAGCGGGCGCTCGCGACCGCCGGGGTGCAGCGGGCGCTCGACGGGCGCGGCGTGCGTACGGTCATCGTCCGGGCCCCCAAGCTCGTCAACGTCGTGCCCGCCTGAGATGGGCGGCGTCGCGGTCGTCACCGACTCGACGGCGTCGCTCCCGCCCGCGGTGCTCGACGTGGTCGACGTCGTCGTGGTCCCGCTCCAGGTCGTCGTCGACGGGACGGCCCACCGCGAGGGCGTCGACCTGAGCCCGGCGCGCCTGGTCGAGGTCCTGCGGGCCGGCGCGCACGTGACCACGTCGCAGCCGGGGCCGGAGGCGTTCGCCCGCGCGTACGCGCGGGTCGCGGCGCGGGGCGTGCGCGAGATCGTCTCGGTGCACCTCTCGGGCGAGCTGTCCGGCACCGTCGTGTCCGCGCGCACCGCGGCGCAGACCGCCGCCGTACCGGTCCACGTCGTCGACTCGCGGTCCGTCGGCATGGGGCTCGGTCTCGCGGCCCTCGCGGGCGCGCGTGCGGCCGCCGAGGGGGCGAACGGCGCCGCCGTCGCGCGCGCGGCCGAGGTGTGTGCCGGCGGCACGACGGTGCTCTTCGCGGTCGACACCCTCGAGCACCTGCGGCGCGGGGGGCGGCTCGGCCCGGTCGCGGCCGCCCTCGGCACGGTGCTCGGCATGCGGCCGGTCCTCGGCGTGCGCGCCGGGCGGCTCGAGGTGGTCGAGAAGGTCCGCACGAGCGCCCGCGCACGCGGACGTCTCGTCGAGCTCGTCGCGCAGGACGTGGGTCGCCGTGGAGAGGTCGACCTGGCGGTGCACCACCTCGGTGACCCGGACGCCGCGGAGGCGCTCGCCGAGGAGGTGCGCTCGACGTGCGGCGATGCCGTGCGGCACGTCCACGTCGCCGAGATCAGCGCCGTCGTGGGGGCGCACGCCGGTCCCGGCATGCTCGCCGTCGTCGTGGCCGACGCCTGACCGTCCACAGGCTCGGGCCCGTCCCCGGACCACGCAGGCCCGCCGCCGAGGCCGACGGTGACCGGTCGTAGCGTCGCGGCGTGACCTCGGCACCCCGCTCACCGCAGCACGCGCGGAGCGCGGACGGAGGGGTCGAGGGGACCACGCGCGACCGTCTCGTGCGCCTCGTGGGGGCGGTGACCCCCGAGGCCGGGCCGGCGGGCGCGGGACCCACCGGCGCGGGGCGGGCCGGCGGGGGAC
>NZ_JACVQL010000025.1 GCF_019733465.1 Actinotalea ferrariae
TGGCGCTCCACGGCGTCACCGACTCCGGCGCGTGCTGGGAGCCGGTGCTCGCCGGCTGGGCCGCGGAGCGCGCCGGGCTCACCGTGGACGCGCGCGGGCACGGCGGGACGCCGCTGCCGGCCGACGGCCGTCTGGCCATCTCGGCCGTCGCGCGCGACGTGGCCGCCGCGGTGCGCGAGGTGGTGCGCGACGTCGTCGGGCCGCGCGTGGTCGCCGTCGGGCACTCGATGGGCGGCCTGGTGGCCGAGGAGCTCGCGCTCGCGGACCCTGGGCTCGTGGCTGGGCTCGTCCTCGAGGACCCGGCGTGGAACCGCGGTCGCGACCTCGACGCCGCCGGTGTGCCCACCTGGCTGCCTCCGTTCGTGGCGTCGTTCGCGGGAGCGACGCAGGAGCAGCTCGAGGCACGATCGCGGAGGGAGAACGCCGGCTGGCCCGACGCCGAGCACGCACCGTGGGCGGCGTCGAAGCGGCAGGTGGACCCGCGCCTCGGCGAAGGTCCGCACGAGTGGGACGAGCGCGACTGGGTACCTGCGCTGGCCGAGGTCCAGGTCCCGGTCCTGCTCGTGACGGGCGACGTCGACCGCGGGGCGATCGTCGACGACCGGCTGCTCGAGGGAGCGCGCGCGGCCCTCGGTGACCGGCTGACGCACGTCGCGGTCCCGTCTGCCGGTCACAGCGTCCGCCGCGAGGCCCCGGCCGCGTTCCTCGAGGCGGTCGACGCGTTCCTGCGGCAGGTGGATCGCGCCGCGGGCTGAGCGCTGGAGCACGCCGGCTCTTTTCGAGGATCACCGGCTGGCCGGCAAGCGTGCGTCTCCCGAGCGTGCGCTCGGTCGTTCGACCCAGGTGCCGGGGAAGTGGGCGCCTGGAGCGGTCGTCATAGGCGGCTCGGGAGGGCGCCGGCGCCTCATCCACAGCGGCTGCCGGACTCGTCCCCGTGTCAGTGGTCTCGTCTAGATTCATACACGTGTTCGACGACCAGGCTGGCGGCGTAGCGGGTGAGTCCCGTGCTCACGTCGACGCTGCGCTCTTCGAGGTCGAGTCCTTCACGTGGTCGTCCCTCAGCCGGGCCCTCAGCGGTGACCCTGCGACCGGTTCTGCGCCGCGAGACGGTGGGCGCCCCGCCGCCTCGCACGATGCCGAGGGTCCGGCCAGCCCGGAGGAGGACGCCTCCGACGACGTGCAGGGCGTCGCGCTGCCCGATCGCGTGCCCGGGCCCGACCTCGTGGCGCTGCTGGAGGCGCTCGACGTCGACCACCTCGACGACTACGACCTCGTGGAGGTGGTCGCCGCCTGGCGCCGCGTCGGCGCGTGGGCCGCAGCCCGTGCCGCTCGCGCCGCTGCCGCACTGGCCGCGCGCGAGTCGATGAACCCGCCATGGCCGGCGGCGGCCGGGGTCGTCGCCGAGCCCGACGTCGCCGGCGACGAGCTGGCGCTCCGCCTCGCATGCTCGCGGACGGCGGCCCGGTCGCTCGTGCGCGGGGGCCTCGCGTTCGAGGGCGCGCTGTGGCCGACGGGTGAGGCGCTCGAGGCGGGCCGGATCGACGAGGGCAAGGCGGACGTCCTCGTCCGGGCGCTCGCCGACGTCCCGGAGGAGCTCGCATGGCAGGTGCAGGGTGCGGTGCTGCCGCACGCCGACCGCCGCACACGGCGTCAGCTGGCCGCCGACGTCGAACGTGCTCTCATCGCCATCGACCCGGAGACCGCGGACGCCCGGGCGCAGGAGGCGGTCGCCGGCCGTCGCGTCTCGCGCCTGCAGCTGCGGCCCGACGGCATGGTCGCGCTGTGGGCCGTGCTGCCCGCACCCGCCGGCCTGGCGCTCCACAGCCGGCTCGAGGCGGTGGCGCGACGGGTCCGGCAGGCCGGCGACGGTCGCACCGTGGAGCAGCTCAGGGCCGACATCCTCTGCGCGGCGGTCCTCAACCCGATCGCCCCGTGCCCGGACCACCCAGCACAGGCCCAGGCCCAGCCCGCCGCACGACGGTCGGGCCGCGACGCGGGTCCAGGTCCGACCGCGACCTCGGGCGGGCACGGCTCGCGTCGGAGCGCCGACGCCGATCGCGATCCGCCGATGTCCGCAGAGGGCGGTGGAGCGGACGCCACCGACGACCGAGCTCCACTCCCCAACGACCTCAGGCCTCTCCTCGACTGGATCGCCGGGACGCCGCTCCGGACCGAGCTCCGGGTCACCGTGCCGATCGACACGCTGCTGACCGAGACGCAGCCACCCGCATCCGCGCATGCCGCGGCAGCACTGCCGGAGGCGCACCCGCGCACAGATCAGGCGCGAGCCGGCACGGCGTCGCCCACGGAGACCCCCGACGGGCTCGTCGCGCTCGCGGACGGCGCGGACCGGCCGGTCGAGGTCCTGCGCCCACCTCCCGACCTGGTCGGGTACGGGGCGATCGCTCCGGTCACCGCCCGAGCTCTGGCCCGCGACGGGACCTGGAGGCGGCTGGTCACGGACCCGCTGTCGGGCGCGCTCCTCGACGTCGGCCGCACGAGATACCGACCACCCGCCGACCTCGACGAGTTCATCCGGCTGCGCGACGACGCCTGCGTGCGCCCGGGCTGCTCGGTGCCCGCGACATCGTGCGACCTCGACCACACCGTCCCGTACGGCGATCCCGACGCGCCTGGACCACACGCGCCCAGGTCGAGCGCACCGGGATCGCCCGCGCCCGGCTCCGACGCGCCTGAATCTGACGCGCCTGGGTCCGACGCGTCTGGGTCCGACGCGGCCGGATCGGCTCGCGCGGGATCAGATGCCGTCCCGTCGGCGCCGGGGACCACATCGCACGACAACCTCGCGCCGCTGTGCCGCACCGACCACCGGCTCAAGACCCACGCGGGCTTCAGGCTCACACAGGTGGCGCCCGGCGTCTTCGAGTGGTTGACGCCGACCGGCCACCGGTACGCGCACAGCTCGCGCGGGCCGGCCGAACCGGTCGTCCCGGACGGGCAGCCGCTGGATGAGGCGTCGGAGGACGGTCAGCTTCCACGGCCGCGCCCGTGCGGCGACGAGCCGCCACCGAGCGGCCGCTCGCCGGACACCAGCCCTCCGTTCTGAGGCCCGGCGTCGCGAGTCCGCGACGTCGGGATGCTCGACGACAGAACCGGCGACGTGCTAACCCGTGACGTGCGAACCCGCGACCTGCCAGTCCGCGACGTGCGAACCCGTGACGTGCGAACCCGTGACGTGCGAAGCCGTGACGTGCGAAGCCGTGACGTGCGAAGCCGTGACCTGCGAACCCGTGACGTGCGAACCCGTGACGTGCCAGTCCGCGACCTGCGAACCCGCGACGTGCGAACCCGCGACGTGCGAACCCGCGACGTGCGGACCCGCGACGTGCGAACCCGCGACGTGCGGACCCGCGACGTGCGAACCCCCGACGTGCGAACC
Source organism: Actinotalea ferrariae (assembly GCF_019733465.1). Lineage (GTDB taxonomy): Bacteria > Actinomycetota > Actinomycetes > Actinomycetales > Cellulomonadaceae > Actinotalea > Actinotalea ferrariae_A. The sequence goes on from NZ_JACVQL010000025.1 coordinate 3,401, forward strand.
CGCGACGTGCGAGTCCGCGACGTCAAGACATGGAAGACGTCGCCCGGCCCGGCCCGGCCCGGCCCGGCCCGTGCTCAGCGTGCCGGTGCGGTCTCCTGGACGACGGCGACGCCGAACGCGGGCACGGTGACCTCGGTGTCGGCGGCGGCTCCGGTGAGGAGGTCAACCCCCTCGGCCGCGACGGCGACGTCGGCGTCGGTGTGGTTGATGACGAAGAGGAACGACGCGGCCGACCCGTCGCTCGCCGCCTCGCCGCGCCGCCGCACGACCTCGACCCCGGCCGGTACCGCAGGCACGACGGGCAGCACGCCGGCCTCGCCGAGGAGCTCGTCGACGAGGCGTGACGCCCCGAGCTCGTCGAGGCGCGTGCCGACGTACCAGGCCGTCCCCGCACTGACCTCGCGCCGCGTCACCGCGGGCCACCCGGTCAGCGGGCCGGACGCGTAGCGGCGCACGGCCTCCGCGCCCGCGAGGTGCGTCTGCTCGGTCCACAGGTCCGCCGTCGCGCCGTCGTCGACCACCACGTGCTCGCCGTCCTGCAGCGCCCAGATCTCCTCGGTGCGCACGCCGAGCAGCTCGCGGAACGCCCCGGGGTACCCGCCGGCGCGGACGTGGTCGTTCTCGTCCGCGATCCCGCTGCAGTACGTCACGAGCACGGTCGCGCCGGCCTCCGCGGCCGCGGACACCCGCGCGGCGTCGTCGTCCGACACGAGGTAGAGCGTCGGCACGACGACGAGCCGGTACGCGGACAGGTCCGCACCCGGCCGCACGAGGTCGACCGTGATGCCCCGGTGCCACAGCTGCCGGTACCAGGCGAGCACCTCGTTCGGGTAGCGCAGGGCCTGCGTCGGGTGCGAGTCGAGCTCGGCGCCCCACCAGGCCTCGTAGTCGAAGACGATGGCGGCGTCGGCGTGCACGCGGGACCCACGCACGGGCGCGAGGGCCCGCAGCGCCTCACCGAGCGCGACCGTGTTCCGCCACACCTGGGTGTCGGTCCCGGCGTGCGGCAGCATCGCCGAGTGGAACTTCTCCGCACCGGCGACGGACTGCCGCCACTGGAAGAACATGACCGCGTCGGCCCCGCGCGCGACGTGCGCGAGCGAGTTCCGCAGCATCTCGCCCGGTCCCTTGGCGCGGTTGCGCGGCTGCCAGTTCACGGCCGACGTCGAGTGCTCCATGAGGATCCACGGCGCCCCGCCCGCGACCCCGCGCGTGAGGTCCGCGCTGAAGGCGAGCTCGACGTGGCCCTCCGGGTCGTGCGCGCGCAGGTAGTGGTCGTTCGCCACGACGTCGAGGTCGGCCGACCACGAGAAGTAGTCCATCCACTTCGTGCCGGTGGACACCATGAGGTTCGTCGTCGTCGGCACGTGCGGCGTCACCTCTCGCAGCACGTCGCGCAGCGCGCGGTAGTGCGTGAGCAGCTCGTCCGAGGAGTACCGCGCGAAGTCGAGCTGCTGCGTCGGGTTGGCGAACGTCGGCGCGGTGCGCGGCGGCAGCACCTCGTCGAACGAGTCGTAGCGCTGCGACCAGAACGCCGTCCCCCAGGCTGCGTTGAGCGCGTCGACCGTGCCGTAGCGCGCCTCGAGCCAGCGGCGGAAGGCCGCGGCGGCGTCGTCGCTGAAGTCGTGCGGCACGTGGCAGCCGAGCTCGTTGTCCACGTGCCACAGCGCGAGCGCCGGGTGCTGCCCGTACCGCTCCGCCATCCTCCGGGTCATGCGCAGCGCGTACTCGCGCAGCACGGGCGACGACACCCGGTACGCCTGGCGCCCGCCCTGGTGGAGCACGGTGCCGTCGGCCAGCTCGGGCAGGATCTCGGGGTGGTAGCGGGTCAGCCACGGCGGCGGGGAGGCGGTCGCGGTGGCGAGCGCGACGCGGATCCCCGCGCCGTGCAGGCGGTCGAGCACGTCGTCGAGCCACTCCCAGTCGTACTCGCCCTCGCGCGGCTCGAGCATCGCCCACGAGAAGATCGCCACGCTGACGAGGTTGACCCCCGCCTCGCGCATGAGCTCGACGTCCTCGACCCGCGTCGCGAGCGGCCACTGCTCGGGGTTGTAGTCGCCGCCGTAGGCGAGGCCCTCGACCCCGACGGGCCAGCGCGGCCAGGAGCCCGCAGGCGCCGGCTGGGTGGTCGCTGCCGCGGTCGGCTGCGCTGCGGGTGCGTGCTCGGTCATGGTGACGTTCCTTCCGTGCCGGCGGATGTGCCGGCGGTCGAGGTGGTCGCGGAGCGGGTGCTGAGTGCCGGGGACGACGACGTCACGGCGGTCTGAGCAGTCGGGGCGGTCTGAGCAGTCGGGGCGGTCGGAGCGGTCGGCGCGGCCACGGCCCGCGCGCGGCGGCGGTGCAGCACGAGCGCGAGCCCGACGCCGGCCGTCGCGACCAGTGCGAGGCAGCCGGTGACGACGAGGCCCTGGCGCACGCCGAGGTGCTCGGTCAGCCAGCCCTGGAGCAGCCCGCCGCCGGCGTGCCCGCCGAGCAGGACGGGGGTGTAGATCGCGAGCACGCGCCCGCGGACCGTCGGGGTCGTGGCGAGCTGGACCCAGGTGATCGCGCTCGACAGGAACAGGAGCGTCGCGAACCCGGTCACGCCGACCATGACGAGGAACGTCACGTGCGTCGGCATCACGGCGGTCACCGTCTCCGCCGCCCCGAACGCGCCGGCCGCCAGCACGACGTGCCGCACGCGCAGCCGGGCGAGCCGGGCGGTCACCACGGCGCCGACCAGCGCGCCGAGCGCCGCGACGGAGCTGTAGAGCCCGAACCCGCGCGCACCCGTGCCCCACTCCGCCTCGGCGAACGCCGTGAGGACCACGGGGCCGTTGAGCCCGAGGGCGCCCATGAGCCCGGCGAGCACCACGATCGCGAGCAGGTGCGCCCGCGCCGCGACGTACCGGAAGCCCTCGGCCAGCTGACCGCGCGCCCGTCCGACGGTCGGCACGCGCTGCAGCATCGCCGGCCGGATGGCCAGCACGAGGAGCACGACGGCGACGCAGACGACGGCGTTGAGCCCGAACGACCAGCCCTGCCCGACCTCGGCGATGAGCGCGCCCGCCACGGCCGGCCCGACGAGCCCGCCGGCCTGGTTGAGCGCGTTGGTGACGCTGATCGCCGTCTTGAGGTGGGCGTCGCCGACGACCTCGTTGACGAGCACCTGACGCGCGGGCATCTCGACGGCGCCGACGAGCCCGAGCAGCACCGCGGCCACGTAGAGGTGCCACACCTGCACGACGTCGGTCAGGGTGACCGCGGCCAGCCCGGCGGCCAGCACGGCTTGCGCCCCCTGGGCGAGCAGGACGAGTCGCCGCTTGTCGTGCCGGTCCGCGACGAGCCCGCCGAGCGGCCCGACGACGAGCAGCGGCAGGAACTGCAGCGCGACCAGCACGCCGACGGCCGCCGAGCTCCCGGTCAGCTCGAGCACCAGCCAGTCCGTGGCCATGCGCAGCATCCACACGCCCACGCTGCCGAGCAGCTGGGCGGACGCGTGGAGGCGGAACGCCGGCAGGCGCAGGAGAGACGGGGCCGGCGGGTGTGCTGCCACCCCTAGGGCAGCCGGACGTGCTGTGCGCCGAGCTCCTCGACGCGCGAGACGCCGAGCAGCGCCATGGTGCGTCGGACCTCACGGGTCAGGATGGCGGCCGCGCGGTCCACCCCGCGCTCGCCGCCGGCCATGAGGCCGTAGAGGTAGGCGCGTCCGACCAGGGTCGCGTCGGCCCCGAGCGCGAGCGCCGCGACGACGTCGGCCCCGCTCATGATCCCGGTGTCGACCCACACCTCGGACCGGCCCTCGACCGCCTCGGCGACGTCGGGCACGAGCCTCAGCGGCACGGGCGCGCGGTCGAGCTGCCGCCCGCCGTGGTTCGACAGCACGATCGCGTCGGCGCCCGCCTCGGCGACGCGGCGCGCGTCCTCGACGGTCTGGATGCCCTTGATGATGAGCGGGCCGTCCCAGCTGGCGCGCAGCCACTCGAGGTCCGCGAACGTCATGGTCGGGTCGAACAGCTTGTCGAGGAGCTCCCCGACCGTGCCGTCCCACGTCGACAGCGACGCGAAGGTGAGCGGCTCGGTGGTGAGGAGGTTGACCCACCACGCGGGGTGCGTCGCGGCGTCGAGCACCGTCTTGAGCGTCAGCGCGGGCGGGATCGAGAAGCCGTTCCGCACGTCGCGCAGGCGCGCACCGGCGACGGGCACGTCGACCGTCAGCATCAGGGCCTCGTAGCCGGCGGCCTTGGCCCGCGCCATGAGGTCCTCGCCCGCCGAGCGGTCCTTCCACACGTAGAGCTGGAACCACCTGCGCGCCTCGGGCGAGGCCGCGGCGACGTCCTCGATCGACGTCGTGCCCATGGTCGAGAGCGCGTAGGGGATGCCCCGCCGCCCGGCGACGCGCACGACGGCGCGCTCACCTTCGTGGTGCATCATCCGCGTGAAGCCCGTGGGCGCGAACGCGAACGGCACGGCCGCGGGCCGGCCGAGCATCGACGTCGTCGTGTCGACCGCGGACACGTCGTGCAGGATCGACGGCCGCAGCTCGAGGTCCCGGAACAGCGACCGGGCGCGACGCAGGCTGATCTCGGCGTCGGCGGCGCCGTCGGTGTAGTCGAAGACCGACCGCGGTGTGCGGCGCCGCGCGGCCCGGCGGAGGTCGGCGATCGAGAGCGCCTGCTCGAGGCGGCGCTCGGTCGGGTCCAGCTGCAGCGGCTTGGCCCGCAGGAGGGGCTTGAGCTCGGACCACCGCGGGATCTGGCGCTGCGTCATCGTGGCTCCGTCGGCACGTAGGGACTGTCGGTCAGGACTGTCGCGGACTGTCGGTTGCGAGTTCGTCACGGTCCCAGACGGGGCTGGTGCGTGACGTGGGTCTCAGTCTATTGTAACGTTTCACAGGTAAGGAATGCGCTTTCCCCCCGCTGAGCAAGGAGGCTCATCACGATGAAGCGACACACCCTCAAGGCGGCCGGCGTCGCCGCCGCCGCGGCGCTCGCCCTCGCGGCCTGCTCGGGCGGGTCGGGCGAGGCCGACCCCGAGGAGACCACCGGTGGGGAGGGCGGCGACGACACCACGCCCGTCACCCTCAACTTCACCTGGTGGGGCAACGACGACCGGGCCGCCCGCTACGAGGAGGCGCTCGACCTCTTCGAGGAGCAGCACCCGAACATCACCGTGCAGACCGCCTTCGTCGACTTCCCGAACTACTGGACGCAGCGGTCCACCGAGGCGGCCGGACGCGCGCTCCCCGACGTGATGCAGTTCGACCTCTCCTACCTGCGTGAGTACACGGAGAACGGTCACCTGCTCGACCTGGCGCCGTACGTCGGCGAGCAGATCGACCTCTCCGGCTTCGACGAGTCGCTCGTCGAGTCCGGCGTGCTCGAGGACCAGCAGGTCGGCATCCCGACCAGCACCAACACCCTCGCGCTCTTCTACAACCCCAACCTGCTCGAGCAGACGGGCATCGAGCCGCCGGCCGAGGACTACACGTGGGAGGACTACAACGAGTTCCTCGCGTCGGTCACCGAGGCCGGTCAGACGACGGCCGAGGGTCAGCCGATCTTCGGCGGTGCCGACTACACGAACACCTTCTGGTTCTTCCTCCAGTGGCTGGTCCAGGAGGGCAAGACGCCCTTCAACGACGACGGCACGTTCGGCTTCGACGAGGACGACATGAAGGAGTTCCTCGGCATGGCCGAGGACCTGCGCGCGGACAAGGCGGTCTACCCCGTCGACCGCGGCATCCAGCTGCTCCCGCTCGGTGGGTTCACGGTCAACGAGTCGGCGTCCGAGTTCAGCTGGGACAACTTCCTCGCCGGCTACACGGCGGACTCGGGCACGGAGAACATCGAGATGCTCCCGGTGCCCACCGGCTCCGACGGCGAGAAGGCGATGTTCTTCAAGCCGTCGATGCTGCTCTCGGCCGGTGCGAACACCGAGCACCCCGAGCAGGCCGCGACGCTCATCAACTTCCTGCTCACCGACCCCGAGGTCGGCCGCATCTTCGGCACCTCGAAGGGCGTCCCCGCGGACGAGGAGCAGCGCGCCGCGATGGAGCTCGAGGAGGGCAGCGTCGACGCCCGCGTCGTCGCCTACGAGGAGGCCGTCGCCGACCACGTGACCGAGCCCGTCCCCGTCCCCGTCAAGGGCTTCGGCTCGATCGAGGCGGAGTACAAGCGCCTCGCCGAGGAGCTCGCCTACGGCACCGTCACGATCGACCAGTTCGTCGAGACCTGGTTCGCCGAGGCGCAGATGATGACCCAGTAGTGACCACCCGGCTGTGACTCTCCAGCCCTGCGGCTGACGCACCAGTCACCCCTGCACGCCGTCGGGCCGGGCGGCCACCACGTCGCCCGGCCCGACCCATATCGATCGGATCCCCATGGCCCTCATCGACGAGGCCACCCTCACCGGGCCTCGCTCGGCCGTCCGGCCGCCCGACCAGCGACGACGTCGCCGGCGCGCGGAGGCGGCGGCCGGCTACGCGTTCCTCTCGCCCTGGCTCCTCGGCTTCTTCGCGCTGACGGCCGGACCGATGCTCGCCTCGCTCTACCTGGCGTTCACGAACTACAACCTGTTCGCGTCGCCCGAGTGGGTCGGCCTCGACAACTTCACGATGCTGTTCTCCGACCCCCGGTTCATCCAGTCGGCGAAGGTCACGGGCATCTACGTGCTCGTCGGGACACCGGTGAAGCTCGTCGCCGCGCTCGCCGTCGCGATGCTGCTGAACAACCGGCGCCGCGGCCAGGGCCTGTACCGGTCCGTGTTCTACGCGCCGTCGCTCATCGGCGCGAGCGTCTCGATCGCCATCGTCTGGAAGGCGATGTTCATCGACCAGGGCATCGTCGACAAGATCGGCCAGTCGGTCGGCGTCAACTGGGGCGGCTGGGTCGGCAACCCCGACATGACGATGCCGATGTTCGTGCTGCTGACCGTGTGGCAGTTCGGTGCGCCGATGGTCATCTTCCTGGCCGGCCTCAAGCAGATCCCGGCCGAGCTCTACGAGGCCGCGTCGGTCGACGGCGCCGGGCCGGTCCGGAAGTTCTTCAAGATCACGCTGCCGATGCTCTCGCCGGTGCTGTTCTTCAACCTGCTGCTCGAGACCATCCACTCGTTCCAGATCTTCGCCTCGGCGTTCATCATCTCGGGCGGCACGGGTGGCCCCGCGGGCTCGACGCTCTTCTACACGCTCTACCTGTACCAGCGCGGCTTCCAGGACTTCCGGATGGGCTACGCGTCCGCGATGGCCTGGGTGCTCGTGGTGGTCGTCGGCATCATCACGCTGCTGTTCTTCCGCAGCTCGAAGTTCTGGGTCCACTACAGCGGGGAGGGAAAGTGACCACGAACCCGACCCTGCCCGCCACGACCGGCATGGCCGCCGTCGTGAGCGAGGAGGCGAGCCGCGCGCTGCGTCGCCGCAACCGGACGACGTCGCGCGTGACGTCCGTGCTGTTCCACGTGTTCGTGCTGGCCGTGAGCGCCGTCGTGCTCTACCCGGCGCTGTGGATGCTCGTCTCGTCGCTCAAGCCGACCTCGGAGATCGTCGGCAACACGAGCCTCGTCCCCGAGAACGCGTCGCTCGCGAACTTCGCGACCGCGCTCGACGGCATCGGCGGCGTCTCGTTCTGGACGTTCTTCTGGAACTCGATGCTGCTCGGGGTGCTGTCCGTCATCGGGATCGCGCTGTCCGCCTCGGTGAGCGCCTACGCGTTCGCGCGGATCGACTTCCCCGGCCGCTCGCTGTGGTTCGCGCTGATGATCGCGACGCTACTGCTGCCGTTCCACGTCGTGATCATCCCGCAGTACATCGTGTTCAACAACGTCGGCCTCGTGAACACCTACGTGCCGCTGCTCATCGGCAAGTTCCTCGCGGCCGAGGCGTTCTTCGTGTTCCTCATGGTGCAGTTCATGCGCAACCTGCCGCGGGAGCTCGACGAGGCGGCGCGCATCGACGGGGCGGGGCACGTGCGGATCTTCCGCTCGATCATGCTGCCGCTCATGAAGCCGGCGCTCGTGACGTCGTCGATCTTCGCCTTCATCTGGAGCTGGAACGACTTCTTCGGCCCGCTGCTCTACCTCAAGGACCCGGCGCTCTACTCGCTCCCGATCGCCCTGCGCCTCTTCGTCGACCAGACGTCGACGTCCGACTACGGCGCGCAGATGGCCATGGCCGTCCTCGCGCTCATCCCCGTGATGCTCTTCTTCCTCGTGTTCCAGCGGTACCTGGTCGAGGGCGTCGCGACCCAGGGGCTCAAGGGATGACGGCGGGATCCGCGGGCGTGGGCATGATGGGTCGCGTGGCGACCAGGGACCGGCGGGGGAAGGACAGGTCCGGGGGCAACCCGCGCCTCGAGCTGCTCGCGGAGATGCTGCTGGTCGGCGCCGTCGTCGCGCTCCTGAGCCTGCCGCTCGTCACCGCGGTCCCCGCCCTCGCGGCCGGCACGCGGCACGTGCGCCGGTCGGTCGACGGCTACGCGGACCCGATCCGGACCGTCGTCACGGACACCGGCCGCGCGCTGCGGCACTGGTGGCCGCTCGGCCTGGGCGTCCCTGCCCTCGCCCTGCTCATCGCGTACGACGTCTGGCTCGCGCGCACGGGCGCCCTCCCGGGCGGCACCGCGGTGCTGGTCGTCACGGCGGCGGTCGCGGTCGTGACGGTCGCCGTCGTGCTGCGCGCGTGCGGCCTGTGGGAGCCCGGGGTGCGACTCCGGCCCGCGCTGCGGGAGGCCGCGCGGCTGAGCGCCGCCGACCTGGGCGGCTCCGCGCTGCTCGTCTCCGCCGTCGCCGCCTGCGGCGTCCTCGTGTGGATGCTCATGCCGCTCGTGATCGTCGTCGGCGGCCTGCTCTCGCTCGCCGTGGTCGCCGTCGACCGCCGCTGGGCGGCGCGCACGGCCGAGCCGGCGGCCGAGACCGGCGAGGACGACTGAGCGCACGCGCACCTGACCGAGCGCACGCGCACCTGACCGACGCACGTCACCACGCACGCACGTCACCACGAAAGGACCGGTGTGGCAGACCTCCGCCGACACCTCATCATCGGGACCGGCGCGATCGCCGGCGCCCACGCGTCCGCCGTCGCGGCCTTCCCCGGCCGCAGCACGCTCGAGTTCGCCGTCGACCTCGACGCCGACCGCGCGCGCGACTTCGCGGGCCGCCACGGCATCGCGGCCTGGGGCACCGACCTCGCGGCGGCGCTCGACGGTCCCGACGGCCCGCCGGACGTCGCGCACATCTGCACCCCGCCCGGCTCGCACGTGCCGCTCGCGATCCAGTGCCTCGAGGCCGGGACGGCCGTGCTGCTCGAGAAGCCGCCGGCCCTGAGCCTCGCGGAGGTCGACCGGCTGCTCGCGGTGTCGGACGCGACGGGCACCCCGGTCTCCGTCGTCTTCCAGCACCGCTTCGGCGCGGGTGCGCACCGCGTGCGGCGGCTGCTCGGCAGCGAGGCACCCGAGGGCCTGGGCCGCGCGCTCGTCGCGACGTGCGAGACCCTCTGGTTCCGTCCCGACGCCTACTTCGAGGTGCCGTGGCGGGGGAAGTGGGAGGTCGAGGGCGGCGGTCCGACCATGGGCCACGGGATCCACCAGTTCGACCTGCTCCTCTCCCTGCTGGGCTCGTGGGACGAGGTCACGGCGCTCGCGGGGCACCTCGCGCGGCCGACGGCGACCGAGGACGTCTCGATGGCCGTCGTGCGGTTCGCGGACGGCGCGATGGCCAGCGTCGTCAACTCGCTGCTCTCGCCGCGCGAGACGTCGCTGATCCGGCTCGACACCGAGCGCGCGACCGTCGAGGTCGAGCACCTCTACGGGTACACCGACGAGCACTGGCGGATCACGGCCGCGCCCGGTCAGGACGCGGTCGCCGACGCGTGGCGTGCCGATGTCGACGAGACCGCGCGGACCGCGCCCGAGACGGTCGCGAGCGGGCACACCGCGCAGCTCTCGGCGATCCTCGACGCCCTGGACGCCGGCGAGGTCCCGCCCGTGAGCCTGCGCGACGCGCGCGAGACGCTCGAGCTCGTCGCGGCCATCTACGCCTCGGCGTTCACGGGCGGCGTCGTGCGTCGCGGCGAGATCGGGCCGGGGCACCCGTTCTACGAGCGCATGGAGGGCACGGGCGCGCCCTGGCGCACGACGGTCGCGGCGGCGACGCGCGTGGGCGGTGCGGCATGAGCCGGCCGTCGGGACGCTCGGACCTCACGCTGCGGCACGACGTCGGCTGGGCGGTCGACGTCGCCCACCGCGGGCGCCGGCTCCTCACGTACGTCTACGCGCCCGACGACGTGCAGCTCGAGTCGCCCCGGCCCTACCTGCACCCCGTGCGGACGCTGGGCGGCGAGCTCGTCACCGCGTTCCGGCCGTGGGACCACGTGTGGCACAAGGGCATCGCGTGGTCCCTGCCCAACCTCGGCGAGCACAACTTCTGGGGCGGCCCGACGTACGTCCGCGACGAGGGCTACCGCCAGCTCGACAACGACGGGTCCATGGACCACGAGCGCTTCACCGCGCTCGAGGCGGACGGCGACGGCGCGCGCATCGCGCACGAGCTCACGTGGCACACCCAGCCCGACGGGACCGCCGGTACCGCCGGTGCTGGGGCGGTCGGGCACGCGGTGGTGAGCGAGCGCCGCGAGCTGCGCGTGGTGGTCCCGGCCGACGACGCCTGGGTCCTCACGTTCGCGACGACGATGACGAACATCGGCGGCACGGACCTCGACATCGGCTCGCCGACCACGAACGGCCGGGAGAACGCCGGCTACGGCGGGCTGTTCTGGCGCGGGCCCCGCTCCTTCACGGGCGGCTCGATCCTCGCGCCGGGCGTCGTCGGCGGCGAGGAGGTGCGCGGCACGCGCGCGGAGTGGATGGGCTTCAGCGGTCGGCACGACGGCACGGGCACGGCCTCGTCGGTCGTCATGGTCGACGACGCCGCCAACCCGCAGCACCCGCCGCAGTGGTTCATGCGGACCGAGATGTTCGCGTGCGCCAACCCGGCGCCGTTCTTCAGCGAGGAGGTCGCGTTCCCGGCGGGCGGCGAGCTGAGCTTCCGCTACGCGGTCGTCATCGCCGACGGCGCCGCGGACGCCGATCGCGGCGAGCGGCTCGCGGCGCTCGGCCGGGCGGCGCTGGAGCGGTGACCGGGGCGATGGACGGTCCGGAGGAGCAGATCAGCGGTCCGGCGATCGGGACCAGCGCCGCCGGCGCGCCGGGCTTCCCCGGCGGCACGTCGCTGAGCCACCTGCGCGTGTACGACTGGCCGGCCGACGACGCCCCGGGCGGCAGCGGCACGCCGCACCTGCACACGACGTCGACCGAGGCGTACGTCGTGCTCGGCGGATCGGGCCGCGTCGAGACGCTCAGCGGCGCGGGCTACGCGCAGACGCCGCTCGCCGAGGGGGCCGTGGTGTGGTTCAGCCCCGGCACCGTGCACCGCCTCGTCAACGAGGGCGACCTCGAGATCCTCGTCGTCATGTCCAACGCCGGGCTGCCCGAGGCCGGGGACGCGGTGCTCACCTTCCCGCCCGACGTCCTGGCCGACGTCGACCGCTACCGGGCGGCGGCGGCGCTGCCGAGCGGGGACGACGACCCCGACCCCGACCGCGACCGCGATCCCGACCGCGACCCCGCCGGGGCCGCCGCGCTCGCGCGCCGCGACCTGGCGCTCGACGGCTACCGCGCCCTGCGCGACGCCGTGCTCACGGACGGTCCGGCCGCGATGGAGCCGCTCTGGACGGCGGCCTCCCGGCTCGTGGCCGACCGCGTCCCGGGCTGGCGCGGCGTCTGGGAGGCCTCGGTCCAGGCGGGCGCGGCGGCGACGTCGCGCGCGCTCACGGACCTCGCCACGGGCGCGGGACCGCACCTCGCGTCCGCGGCGGTCGCATCCGCGGCACCCCGGCCCGGACCCCGCCGCTACGGGATGTGCGGGCGGCTGCGCACCTGGCCGGTCTGACGCCGGTGCGACGGCCGATGTGTCGGCCGAGGTGACGGCCGCTCGGCAGACACCGCCCGGGCCGTGTGAAGCCCGCGTGAAGAGCCAGGTCGTGCCGCGTGTCGCGGGCCGCCCGCTGTGACCGACCAGGTGCGCGCGGGGGCCGGAACCGGCAAGATCGTCCCTGTCTGCACCACACACCGGAGGTCACCATGAGCCTTGCCGAGATCGCACGGCAGGCCCCGCAGGGTCCGCCCGAGCGCCGCGACGGCGGTCAGGCGGGCACGGCCGTCAGCCAGAGCCCGATCTACGACGAGGTGGTCGCCGAGCGCGGCGACCCGCGCTCGTCCTGATCGCGGCGCCTGTCTGACCGTCCGGGCGCCGTCGTCGCGCGAGGGGGCGCGACGACTCCAGCAGCACGCCGGGCACCCGCGCCCGGCAGATCGGTGCCCGCCACCGGGCACCCGCCTCACCTCGAGGCGTTCAGCGCGAGCTCCTCGCCGCCCGACCAGTGCGCGACCAGGATCGTCGCGTCGTCCTGCAGCACACCGCGCTGGTGCTCCATGACCGCATGCGTCACCCGCCGGAGCGTCTCGGGAGCCGGCAGCCCTGCCGCGGCGCCCCGCTCGAGCAGGTCGGTGAACCGGTCGAGGCCGAAGAAGGCGCCGTCGGCGCCGCGCGCCTCGGTGATCCCGTCGGTGTAGAACACGAGCACGTCGTCGCGCTCGAGGTGCTCCTCCGCGATCGTGGCCTCGCCCCGGCCCAGGCCGAAGACGATCTGCCGGCCGCCCGAGAGCTCCTTGGCGACCTTCCCGTGGCGCATGACGAGCGGGGCGGGGTGGCCGGCGTTGAGGTAGCGCAGGCGACCCGACCGCACCTCGAGCTCGGCGAGCACGCCCGTGATGAAGACCTCGTGCCGCCCCTGCTGCGCGACGACGTCGTCCACCGCGCGCGCGAGGTCGTAGAGCCCGCGCCCCTCCTTGCGCGCCGAACGCAGCGCCGCGAGCGCGGCGGCGGACAGGACGGTGCCGCGGAGGTCGTGCCCCGTCGCGTCGAGGATCGCGAGGTTCGCCGTGCGCCCGACGACGTCGAGGTCGTACGCGTCGGCCGCGACGCCGTACGCCGGCTCGAGGATGCCTGAGACCACGAGGCCCGGGCAGCCGAACGTGCGCGGGGGGAGCAGGGAGTGCAGGAGCTCCGAGGCGACGGTCCGGGGGCGCAGCAGCGTGAGCCGCTCCAGCCCGGTGCCGTACGGCGTCTTCGCCGCCACCAGGTGCCCCGTGAGGTGCGTGAGCAGGCGGTAGCGGTCCTCGACGTCGGGGTCGGAGAGGTTGGTGCTGGCGGGGACGGTGTAGTGCACGACGCCGAGGCGGTCGACCCCGTCGAGGAGGGGGAGCCAGATCCCCGTGCCGCCCGCCGTCCGCACCGGCTCGACGCGCTCGAACGCGCGCCCCGCGCTCGTGCCCTCGATCGACAGCGGCTCCGCCTGCGGCGTGCCGCGCACCGGGGCGTGGACCAGGACGCGCTGCTCCTGGTCGACGAGGTACATGGTCGCGTCCCAGCCGACCGACGCGGCGGCGAGCGCGAGCACGTGGGGGAGGTCGTCGGGCGTCGCGAGATGACCCGCGTCCAGGACGGTGCGCAGCGCCCTCAGGGTCGCGGCGTCGTCCTGGTCCTCGTCCACGCCCCCGACCCTAGGTGCGCCGGTCGCACGGTGCGCGCCGGTGTCCTGGGTCGGTCAGCGTCCGGCGCCCGAGGACGCGCGCACGACGAGCTCGGGCTGGAACACCACCTGCTCGGGCGCCGCGCCCGCACCCGTCGCGCGCAGCAGCAGGTCGGCGGCGACCGTGCCGAGGCGGTGGGTCGGCTGGCGGACCGACGTCAGCGGCGTCGTGAGCATCGACGCGAAGTTGACGTCGTCGTAGCCGACGACGGCGATGTCGCCGGGGATGTCGAGCCCGTGCACCCAGCGCAGCGTCCGCATCGCGCCGAGGGCGGTGAGGTCGTTGACGCAGAACAGGGCCGTCGGGCGGTCCGTGCGCTCGAGCAGCTCGGTCGCGCCGCGCTCGCCGGAGTCGGCGTTGAGCGACGGCACCGTGACCTCGACCAGGGCGCGGTCGGGGTCCAGGCCGGCGGCCGTCAGCGCGCGCACCACGCCCGCGCGGCGGTCCACGCACTGACGGATGCTCGCCGGGCCGTTGATGAAGGCGATGCGCTCGTGCCCGAGGCCGATGAGGTGCTCGATCGCCATCGCCGCGCCCGCGACGTCGTCGACCGCGACCGACGAGAGCTCGGGCGTGGGCGACTCGCGGTCGAGCAGCACGACCTCCAGGCCGCGCGCGTGCAGGTCGAGCAGGTGGTCGACGTCGGCCCCGGCCGGGGTGACGAGCACGCCGAGCACGCCGTGCTCCTCGAACAGGCGCAGGTAGCGGGCCTCGCGCGCCGGGTCCTCGTCGGAGCTCGCGAGCATGAGCGTGTGGTCGTCCTGGGCGAGCCGGTCCTCGATGCCGCGCGCCACCTCGGTGAAGAACGGGTTCGCGATGTCGAGCAGGATCGCGCCGACCGTCGTGATGGTGCCGGCGCGCAGCTGCCGCGCCGAGCCGTTGGGGACGAACGCGAGGTCCTCGATCGCCGCGAGGACCTTCTCGCGCGTCGCCGGCGAGACGCGCTCCGGACGGTTGAGCACGTTGGAGACGGTGCCGAGGGAGACCCCGGCCTGCTTCGCGACGTCGCCGATGCTCGCGCGGGCGGGGCCCCGGCGGCGGCGGGTCGCGGACGGGGGCGGGGTGCTGGCCATGGGTCCTCTCGGGGCTCGGGGCGCACGCGCGTGCCGGTTGCCCCGCGACGCCGCTGCCTCGTACGGTCATTGTGCCCGTGAAACGGTTCAACGGCGAACACCTCGGAGGAACCCATGGCCCGTGTCTGCTTCGTCTCGCGGATCCGCCCCGACCAGGTCGAGACCTACCGCCGCCGGCACGCCGAGGTGTGGCCCGAGATGCTCGAGGCGCTCCACGAGACGGGATGGCGCGACTACACGCTGCACCTGGCGCCGGACGGCCTGCTCGTGGGCGTGGTCGACGTCGACGACTTCGACGCCGCGCGGGACGCGATGGCGCTGCGCGAGGTCAACGCGCGGTGGCAGGCGGAGATGGCCGAGCTGTTCGGCAGCGACGGCCCGCCGGACCAGGGCTTCGTCACGCTCGAGACGGTCTTCGACCTCGACGCCCAGCGCGCAGCCGCGGGCCTGATCTGACCTGACCGCGCCCCGGCCGGCCCCAGCCCAACTCCGAGCACGGTTCTGGAACGGATGCCGCGCTCGAACCGCCGGATCGGTTCCAGAACCGCGCGTACGGTCGTCGGGTAAGCCCTTTCCAACTTCGGTGGTCGGGTGGTTGACCGGCGGCGCGGCACGCGGGTACCGTGCCTGAAACGTTTCATTCGGAAGGCAGGGAACAGTGAGCACCGGGACGACGACGTCATCGGCTGCCGGGCGACGGGCCGCGGCCCTCGCGGCACTCGCCGAGCAGACCATCGAGCTGCCGAGCTGGGCCTTCGGGAACTCGGGCACGCGGTTCAAGGTCTTCGCGCAGGCCGGGGTGCCGCGCGACCCGTTCGAGAAGATGGCCGACGCCGCGCAGGTGCACCGGTACACGGGCGCCGCGCCGCGCGTCTCGCTGCACATCCCGTGGGACAAGGTCGACGACTACGAGAAGCTCGCCGCCCACGCGGCGGACCTCGGCGTGAGCATCGGCGCGATCAACTCGAACCTCTTCCAGGACGACGACTACATGCTCGGGTCGCTCACGCACCCCGATGCACGTGTCCGCGCCAAGGCCGTCGCGCACCACGTCGAGTGCATCGACATCATGCGCGCCACGGGCTCGCGCGACCTGAAGATCTGGCTGCCGGACGGCCTCAACTACCCCGGTCAGGACGACCTGCGCGCCCGTCAGGACCGCCTCGCCGAGGGGCTGGCCCAGGTGTACGCGGCGCTCGACCCCGAGCACCGGATCATCCTCGAGTACAAGTTCTTCGAGCCCGCGTTCTACGCGACCGACGTCCCGGACTGGGGCACGTCTTTGCTGCACTGCCTCGCCCTGGGCGACCGCGCGATGGTCGTGCTCGACACCGGGCACCACGCACCGGGCACGAACATCGAGTTCATCGTCGCCCAGCTGCTGCGCGTGGGCCGGCTCGGCGCGTTCGACTTCAACAGCCGGTTCTACGCCGACGACGACCTCATGGTCGGTGCGGCCGACCCGTTCCAGCTGTTCCGGATCATGAACGAGATCATCGCGGCCGACGCGCTGCGCCCCGACTCGGGCGTCAACTTCATGCTCGACCAGTGCCACAACATCGAGCCGAAGATCCCGGCGCAGATCCGCTCCGTCATGAACGTCCAGGAGGCGACGGCCAAGGCGCTGCTCGTCGACCGCGAGGCGCTGCACGAGGCGCAGCAGTCCGGTGACGTGCTCGGCGCGAACGGCGCGCTCATGGACGCCTACAACACCGACGTGCGCCCGCTCCTGGCCGAGCTGCGCGAGAGCCGGGGGCTGGCCCCGGACCCGATGCGGGCCTACGCCGCCTCCGGGTACGCCGAGACGATCGTGGCCGAGCGCGTCGGTGGCGCGCAGGCCGGATGGGGAGCCTGAGCCCAGATGACCAGCACTGCGACCACCACGAACACCCCGGAGAGCGCGGCCGCCGAGCTGATCGCCCGGTCCAACCGCCTGGGCGCGGACCCCCGCAACACGAACTTCGCGGGCGGCAACACCTCGGCGAAGGGGACCGAGACCGACCCGGTCACGGGTCAGCCGGTCGAGCTGCTCTGGGTCAAGGGCTCGGGTGGCGACCTCGGCACGCTGCGCGAGGCCAACCTCGCCGTCCTGCGCCTCGACCGCCTCCGCGCGCTCACGGACGTCTACCCGGGCGTCGAGCGCGAGGACGAGATGGTCGCCGCGTTCGACTACTGCCTGCACGGCAAGGGCGGTGCGGCGCCGTCGATCGACACGGCCATGCACGGCCTCGTGGACGCGGCCCACGTCGACCACCTGCACCCCGACTCGGGCATCGCGCTCGCGACCGCGGCCGACGGCGAGGCGCTCACGCGCGAGTGCTTCGGCGACCGGGTCGTGTGGGTCCCGTGGCGCCGGCCCGGCTTCCAGCTCGGCCTCGACATCGCCGCGATCAAGGCATCGAACCCCCAGGCCATCGGGTGCGTCCTGGGCGGTCACGGCATCACGGCGTGGGGTGACACGTCCGACGAGGCCGAGCAGCGCTCGCTCGAGATCATCCGCACCGCCGAGGCCTTCATCGCCGAGCGCACCGAGGCGCTCGCGGCGCGGGGCGAGCACCCCTTCGGCGCCGTCGTCCCGGGCCGCGAGGCCCTCGGCGAGGCCGAGCGCCGAGCCCGCGCCGCGGCGCTCGCGCCGACGATCCGCGGCCTCGCGAGCGCGGACCGTCCGCAGGTCGGCCACTTCGACGACGCCGACGTCGTGCTCGACTTCCTGGCGCGCGAGAAGGCGCCCGCGCTCGCCGAGCTCGGCACGTCGTGCCCCGACCACTTCCTGCGGACCAAGGTCAAGCCGCTCGTCGTCGACCTGCCCGCCGACGCCCCGCTGGACGACGTCGTCGCGCGGCTCGGTGAGCTGCACGAGGCCTACCGCGCCGACTACGCGGGCTACTACGAGCGCAACGCGACGCCCGACAGCCCCGCGATGCGCGGCGCCGACCCGGCGATCGTGCTCGTGCCGGGCGTCGGCATGTTCTCGTTCGGCAAGGACAAGCAGACCGCGCGCGTCGCGGGCGAGTTCTACGTCAACGCGATCAACGTCATGCGCGGCGCGGAGGCGATCAGCACCTACGCGCCGATCGACGAGGCCGAGAAGTTCCGGATCGAGTACTGGGCGCTCGAGGAGGCGAAGCTCCAGCGGATGCCGAAGCCCAAGCCGCTCGCGACCCGCGTCGCGCTCGTGACGGGCGCCGGCTCGGGCATCGGGCGCGCGATCGCCGAGCGGCTCGCGGCCGAGGGTGCGTGCGTCGTCGTCGCGGACCTCAACCTCGAGGGCGCCGAGGAGGTCGCGGCCGGCATCGGCGGGCCCGACCGTGCCATCGCGGTGCGCGCCGACGTGACGTCGGAGGACGACGTCGCCGCGATGCTCCAGGCCGCCGCGCTCGCGTTCGGCGGCGTGGACCTCGTCGTCAACAACGCGGGCCTGTCCATCTCGAAGCCGCTGCTCGAGACCACCACGAAGGACTGGGACCTGCAGCACGACGTCATGGCGCGCGGCTCGTTCCTCGTCGCACGCGAGGCCGCGCGGGCGATGATCGCCCAGCGCATGGGCGGCGACATCGTCTACATCGCGTCGAAGAACTCGCTCTTCGCGGGGCCCAACAACATCGCGTACTCGGCTACCAAGGCGGACCAGGCCCACCAGGTGCGGCTGCTCGCGGCCGAGCTCGGCGAGCACGGGATCCGCGTCAACGGCGTGAACCCGGACGGCGTCGTGCGGGGGTCGGGCATCTTCGCGGGCGGCTGGGGCGCCAAGCGGGCCGCCGTCTACGGCGTGCCCGAGGAGGAGCTGGGCCAGTACTACGCCCAGCGCACGCTGCTCAAGCGCGAGGTGCTCCCCGAGCACGTCGCCGCGGCGGTGTTCGCCCTCACCGGCCCCGACCTCGTCCAGACCACGGGCCTGCACGTCCCGGTCGACTCGGGCGTCGCGGCCGCGTTCCTCCGGTGACGGCGTGAGCCGGGCCGTGTTCGCGGCCGTCGACCTCGGCGCGTCCAGCGGTCGGGTCATCGTCGGCGAGGTGCTCGGCGAGGCGGGCGGTCAGCGCGTCGAGCTCACCGAGGTGCACCGGTTCCCGAACCGGCCCGTGAGCGTGCGGCACCCCGCATCGCCGTCGGGTGAGCGCCTGCACTGGGACGTGCTCGCGCTGCACGCCGGCGTCCTCGACGGCCTGCGCGAGGCGGTGCGGCGGTTCGGCCGGCTCGCGGGCATCGGGATCGACGCGTGGGCCGTCGACCACGGCCTGCTCGACGCCGACGGCGCGCTGCTCGGCAACCCCGTGCACTACCGCGACGTGCGCACCGACGGTGTGCCCGAGCGCGTGTTCGCGACCGTCCCCGCCGAGGAGCTGTACGCGACCGCGGGGCTGCAGGTGCAGCCGTTCAACACGGTGTTCCAGCTCGTCGCGGCGGCGGGCTCGGCCCAGCTGACCGCGGCGCGGCGCCTCCTGCTGATCCCCGACCTCCTCGCGTCCTGGCTCACGGGCGAGGAGGGCGCCGAGGTGACCAACGCGTCGACCACGGGCCTGCTCGACGCGCGCACGCGCCGGTGGGCGACCGGCCTCGCGGAGCGGCTCGGCATCGACGCGTCGCTGCTGGCTCCCTTGCGCGAGCCCGGCACGGTGATCGGCACGGTGCGCGACGCGGTGCTGCGCGAGATCGGCCACGACGGCCCGGTGCCCGTGATCGCCGTCGGCTCGCACGACACCGCGTCCGCCGTCGCGGGCGTTCCGGCCGAGCGCGACGACTTCGCCTACGTCTCGTGCGGCACGTGGTCCCTCGTGGGCGTCGAGCTCGACGCGCCCGTGCTCACCGAGGCGAGCCGGCTCGCGAACTTCACCAACGAGCTCGGCGTGGACGGGACGGTCCGGTACCTGCGCAACGTCATGGGGCTGTGGGTGCTCCAGGAGTCGCTGCGCACCTGGGCGGCCGCGGGGCACGACGTCGACCTGCCCGCCCTCCTCGCGGAGGCCGAGGCGCTGCCCGCGCTCACGACCGTGGTCGACGTCGACGACGCGGCCTTCCTCCCGCCCGGGGACATGCCCGCGCGGGTCGCGGCGGCCGCGCGAGCGACGGGCCAGCCCGTGCCGCGCACGCACGCCGAGGTGGTGCGGTGCGTCGTCGACTCGCTCGCGGTCGCGCAC
>NZ_JACVQL010000250.1 GCF_019733465.1 Actinotalea ferrariae
GGCTGGCGCTGCCGGGGCGGCCGGCGGCACGACGTCGTCCGCCGACGGCGCGACGGGGCGGCCGCAGCTGGTGGTCCCCGGCCCGGCGCGGCGCATCACGGGCGCGGTGCTCTCGTCGCTGCTCGCGACGCTGACCATGGCGGGGATCCTCGAGCAGGCGTGGCTGTGGGTCGCGGCCTTCGCCGTGCTGCTCGCCGTCCGCCTGCTGCGCACCACGGAGCGGTGGATCCCGGCCCTCGAGCGCTGGCGCCGCATCGCCGCCGTGCTGCCCGCGTGGGCGCGCCTCATCGCGCTGTGGGTCCTGTCCCGCGTCGCGGTCGAGGCGATCTCGAACGACCTCATCGGCAGCTACAGCGCGCTCGGCGCGTTCGTGCTGCTCAGCATCGTCGTCGTGTTCGCGGTGTTCCCGGGCGAGCCACGGCCCGCGCCGGACGCGGCGGACGGCTCCCCGGCGCCGCGCACGACCGGGCCGGGTGCGGCATGAGGCCCGAGGGCCGGCTGGTCCGGCTGCACCGCTCGCTCACCCCGACCACGCGCCGGGTGCTGCGGGGCGCCCAGCTGCTCGTCGCCGTGCTCACGACGGTCGCGATCGTCGACGTCGTGGCCGCGCAGCCGGCGGCGGCGGACAACTGCTCGGTGTTCACCGACTGCTTCGGCGTCGCGAACTCCGCGATCGAGGCGGCGTTCGGGCTGTCGCTGCTCGCGGTCCTGTCGATGGTGCTCGACTTCGTGCCGGTCGTCGGGACCGTCAAGGGCGTCGTCGAGGCGATCACGGGACGCGACCTGCTGACCGGCCAGGAGCTCGCGGCCTGGGAGCGCGCGCTCGGCGTGCTGCCGCTGCTCGGCGGTCTCGGCGCCCTCGGCGCGCTGAGCCGGATGGGGCGCAACGTGCCGACCGTCCGTCCGCCGCACGGCACCCGGTACACGCTGCCGTCGAACACCCCGCAGCTCTCGGCGTACAGGGCGCAGAACGTCACGCCCGCCCAGCGCGCGCGGCTCTCCGAGGAGCTCGGCGAGATCGGCGGCATGAGTTACGTCCGTGACGTCGCGGGCAATCCGAACGTGTCGATCCTGCGGCCGACGTCGTCCGCGGACGTCGCCGACCTCGTGCGCCGGTTCGAGGACGGGGTCCCGTGGGACGACGCCGTCGCCTTCGGCGGGCGGAACGCGACCAACCTCGTGTACTTCGACGGCAAGACGCTGCACATCATCGAGGCGAAGGGCGGGTCGGGGCGGTACATCGACCGGGAGTCGGTGTCCGTGCTGCCCAACGGCGGGCGCATCTCGCAGACCGACCCGCAGTACCCGCGCGACGTCGCGGCGGACATGTCCTCGTCCAGCCGCACCGACGGCCGCAACGAGATCGGCGACCTCATCGAGGACGCGTACGCCGCTGACCAGGTCCGCTACGTCGGGGTGCGCACCGGGCCGTACGACCAGCTAGTCAACGGCACCCCGGACACCGTCGTCGAGAACGTCTTCAGGGAGCCGCGACCATGACCCGTCCCTACGCCCACCAGCCCGAGGCCGACTGGGCCGCGCGCCGCTACCAGCGGTGCGTCAAGGGTCTCGGCATCGTCCAGCAGACCGTCGCCCGTCCGCAGGGCGCCGACGTCGGCATCTACGACGCGGGCATGGACGACGCGCTCGAGGCCGCGGCGTGGGGCTGGTTCCTCGAGGAGCCGGTCGACGCGCTCCGCGCGCACCTCGCCGTCGGCGACACCCTCGTTCGTCAGGTGCTCGCCGGCCCGGAGGGCCGCGACCCGCAGCTGCACAGCGTCGAGCGCTGGGTCGCGGCGGCGCTGCTGGCCGGCGACCCGGCGACGGCCGCCGAGGCGGGCCGCCGCGCG
>NZ_JACVQL010000251.1 GCF_019733465.1 Actinotalea ferrariae
CTTCGGGGGCGGTCCGTCGCGCGGGACGCGACCCGGTGCGCGCGGCCGCGCGTCGCGCACCGGGCAGGGTGACGACGGCGTCGTCGTCCGCGGCCTCGGTCGTGCTCCCCGTGGGCGCGGCGGTCGTGCGTGCCGGGGCGTCGCCGAGCAGCGACGGGGCACCGGGCACCGCGACGGCGCCCTCGATGGTCACGGGCTCGAAGCCGGTGCTGGACAGGTGGGTCGTCAGCAGCCCGGTCGAGACGGCCTCCGCCGCGTCGTCGTCCGCCATGGCGGCGCGCAGGGTCGACTCGACCTGTCCGAGGACCGTCTCCGTCCACGGTCCGCCCCGCTCCGGTCCCTCACCCGCGAGGGCCTCCCTGAGGTCACCGAGCAGGCGGTGCTGCTCGCGGCCGAGCGCACGCAGGTCGGGGCCGGCGAACGTGCGCTGGGCCTCCGCCATCCGCGCACCGAGGGCGAGCAGGTCGCGGACCCGGTCGGCGTCCTCGCGCACGAGGCGGTTGACCAGCCATGCGGATGCGGTCGGCCGGCGCAGGGCGCCGACCTGCGTGGCCAGCTCGCGGTCGCCCGCAGCACGCGCCTCGCGCGAGCGTGCGGTCCGCGCGGCGGTGAAGTCCTCGGGCGGCAGCGCGTGCAGGGCACGCGCGACGTCGACCAGCTCCACGGCGACCTCCTCCGGCGCCCGTGCCTCGAGCGCCCGGACACAGCATGGCTCAGCGCGCGGGTGCCGGACGGTGCGGCGGCACGAGCCAGCTCACCGAGCGCATGACGTCGCCCGCGCGCAACCACTCGTACCGCTCGGTCGACGGGTCCGCGGGGTCGTCGCGCCAGCACACGAAGACGTGCGACCGGGTCCAGCGGTTCGCCCGCGCGGGGCGCCACTCCTCCGTGCCGTCGGCCCACAGGACGCGGACGATCACGGGCACCTCCCCCATCGGACGCGTCGGGACGCTCTCGGGCTGGTCCCGGTTGGCGACGACGCGCCCGTCCCCACCCACCACGGGCCTCGCCTCCCAGCATCGAACGTGTGTTCGATGCTACCCCCGAGGGGGGGCGGCGACGACGCGGGACGGCCCGCCGGGCGGGTGATCCTGACGGGATCAGAGGCCGGGGCCGTCCCAGCCGGTGTCGGTGCCGTACTCCCAGTGCCACGGCTCCTGGGGTCCGCCGCCGCCCGGCTCCATGATCCGGGGGTGGAACCAGCCGAAGGCGGGTCCGTTCTTCTGCATCCACAGGTAGTCCGGGTCGCGGAAGGTCCCGAGGCGGCCGAAGTCGCCGAAGTCGACCGCGACCGCGCGGCCGTGGTTCGACGTCCCCGGCGTGGCTGCCAGGCCGCCGCGGCTGCGCCGCGTGGCGACCTGCATGCCGTAGCTCCGGTAGGAGCTGACGACGGAGAGGTCGCGGCCGAACTCGGCGCGGTAGACCTCGTTGAGCCGCTCGAGCGCCGCCGCGGCGTCGCACCGCAGGAGCTCGTCGGCGGCGAAGGCCGGTGCGCACAGCGCGTCGGTGGGGATCTCGCCGTTCGGCGCGGCCTCGACGACGGCGACCTTGCGGGCCACCTCGGCCGCGGCGGCCTCGGCGGCAGCCTGCGCCGCCTGCTCGGCGATGCGCGCCTCGGTCGCGGCCTGGACCTGCGCGGTGAGGGCGGCGACCTCCTGGGCGATCGCGAACATCTCCTGCGTCGTCTCGAGGTCGGTCACCGGCGCGATCGGCGCGTGGGGCGGTGCGGTCGTCTCGGCCGCGTCGGCGGGCAGGGGCGTCCGGCCGACGTCGGAACGGCTCGCGCGCTCGACCGCGCTCTCGCGCAGGACCGTCTCGGGCGAGGGCGCGACGGCGACCGGCTCCGGCTGCTCGGACGAGCCGATCATCACCTCGAGCTCGGCGAGCTTCTGGTCGAGCGGCGCCACGGCGTCCGGCTGGACGAGCGGGGTCGCGGTCTGCACCACGGCGTCGGCCTGCTGCACCGCGGCCGCCGCCACCTCGAGCGCCCGGACGCGCTGGGCGCCGGCCCAGGCCTCGGCCTCGGCGGTGAGCCGGGCGGTCTCGGCGCCGTCGACGCGCAGCTGGTGCATGCGGGCGCGCTCGGCCGCCTGCGTCGACGCCAGCGCGCCCCGGCTCGCCGCCGCGTCGTCCTGCAGCGCGAAGCCGCTGACCATGAGCGCGCCCGAGAGGGCGAGGACCGTGGCGGACTTCGCCGCACGGGCCTGGCCGCGGCGGGGTGCGGGCGCCGCCGCGGTGTCGGCCGCCGCAGGGGCGTCGATCAGCGCGAAGGGCGGGGGGCAGGCGGCCTGCTGCTTGAGGCGGAGCTCACGGC
>NZ_JACVQL010000252.1 GCF_019733465.1 Actinotalea ferrariae
CCGTGAGGACGGTGCCCTCCACGGGCTCCCCCACGGCGCCGTAGGCGGCGTCGGCGGCCTCGCGCAGCGCCCGGGCGACCGCCGCCGCGTCGAGCGTCGCCGAGCCGGCACCCGGGGCGACGTCGAGCGAGCCGAGCAGGCCGCGCAGGTACTGGCTGACGATCACGCCCGAGCTGCCGCGCGCACCCACGAGCGCGCCCCGCATCAGGGCCTGCGCCGCGAGGCGGACGGGCACCGGCCCACCGGCGACCGCCGCGTCCTCTCCCTCGGCCGAGGACGCGGCAGTGACCAGGGCGGTCAGGCTGTCGGCGGCCTCCGCGACGGTGAGGAGCAGGTTGGTCCCGGTGTCGCCGTCGGGCACGGGGAACACGTTGTCGGCGTCGAGCCGGCCGCTCGCCCGCTGCAGCGCGGCGACGGCGCCCGCGGACCAGCGACGCAGGAGCGCGGCGTCGACCGTGACCGTCGTCCCCACCGCACCTCCCGTGCCACCCGTGCCACCCGTCCTCCCGGTCGGCTGCCACGACGGCGCCGGAGGGCGGCCGTTTGGGCACCGGTCCGCGATCGGCTACCCTATCGAGGTTGCCCGGCCACGCCCGGGCACCGAGCCTGCGCCCCGGAACGGTGGCGGGCCTCGGCCCCGGACATGACTTCGCCGCCCTCGCGACAACCGTCGGTGAGCGCGCGGCGTGCACTGACGAATCAGGAGAGAGAACGTGGCTGCCAACTGCGACGTCTGCGGCAAGGGTCCGGGCTTCGGGCACAGCATCTCGCACTCCCACCGCCGCACCAAGCGTCGTTGGAACCCGAACATCCAGCGCGTGCGTGCGGTCGTCGCCGGCGCCCCGAAGCGCGTGCACGTGTGCACCTCGTGCCTCAAGGCCGGCAAGGTGCAGCGCACCGCCTGAGCCTGCACGACAGGCTTCACGACCCCGCCGGCACGTCCGGCCACCGACGCCCGCGGACCTCGTCCGCGGGCGTCGTCGTGCGTCCGGCCACGACCGCGGCGGCGACGTCCGGGCCAAGACCATCCAAAGACTCGCCCATCGCCTGGCATCGGACCGCGGTTTGATGGCAGGGTGGCCGCCATGGTGGAAGAGCTGGACGAGGTGGTCATCAGGCCCGCGACCGTGACCGACGCCGAGCGCATCGCGACGGTCCACGTCGCCTCGCTGCGCCAGGCCTACGCCGGCGTGGTCGCCGAGGACTACCTCGCCGGGCTGGACGTCGCGGCCCGCACGCAGGAGTGGCGCGAGCGCCTCGAGAACCCTCAGCCGGAGACGACCGTGTGGGTCGCCCAGGAGGGCGACCGGGTGGTCGGCTTCGCGTCGCTCGGCCCGAGCCTCGACGAGGACGCGGAGCGCACGACGCTGCAGATCTACACGATCTACCTCGAGCCCCGGTCCTGGGGCCAGGGCATCGCCCGCGAGCTCATGCGCACTGTCCTCGCGGCCGTCCCCGCCGGCTCCGCCGTCACCCTGTGGGTCCTCGAGGCCAACGAGCGCGCCGCGCACTTCTACCGGCGCAACGGCTTCACGCGCGACGGCGTCGAGCGCATCGAGGAAATCGGCGGTCAGCAGTTCACCGAGGTCCGCTACCGCCGCGGCTGAGCACGCGCCCGCCCCGAGTCTCGGGGCCCGACACCGCCGGGGCGGGCATCAGCCGCCGAAGTGGTCCCAGCCGGTCGAGCCGGTCGGTCGCCGGCCGGCGACCGTCACCTGGCCGGCTGTCCCGCTCTCGTCGTCGCGCACGCGGCCGCAGGCGCGGAACGGTGGGGGCAGCGTCGTGCCCGGCGGGAAGGTCGCGAGCAGGCCGTGGTCCTCTCCCCCGGTGAGCACCCACCGCTCGGCGTCCGCGCGCGCGGTGCCGGAACCGAGCCAGCGCGCCGCGGGCTCGAGCGCCGCCAGGTCGTCGGCGAACGCGTCGCGCGGCTCGTCGACGTCGATCGCGACGCCGCTCGCCCGGGCGAGCCGCCCCGCGTCGCGCAGCAGCCCGTCGGAGACGTCGAGCATCGCCGTCGCGCCCGCACGTGCCGCGGCCGGACCGGCCGCGAGCGGCGAGACCGGACGGCGGTAGCCCTCGACGAGGCCCCTGAGCCCCCCGGCCGCCGTCTCGTCCGTGTCGTCCCACCGGCCCGACCCGAGCAGCGCGAGCCCGGCGGCCGACCGGCCGCGCACGCCGGCGTGGGCCAGCAC